>CABUCA010000075.1 GCA_902489965.1 uncultured Collinsella sp. | reverse complement strand
CTCTGCTTTAACTGGTACCATCCTCTATGTCTGTAACGCCATATAGACCGAGGGGATATATCTATGACCGCAACTGCACCCGCAGCACCCGCTAAGGTGTACTTCACCAACCTGCGCACGCATGCTCGCGAGAGCCAGCTCGACAAGCTCAAGCGCCTCATCCGTCACGCCGGAATTGAGCAGATCGACTTTGAGAACAAGTTCGTCGCCATCAAGATTCACTTTGGCGAGCTGGGCAACCTGAGCTTTTTGCGCCCCAACTACGCCCGCGCCGTCGCGGATGTCGTGAAGGAACTGGGCGGCAAGCCCTTCCTCACCGACTGCAACACGCTCTACGTCGGTAGCCGCAAAAACGCGCTCGAGCACATCGATACCGCCTATCAGAACGGCTTTACCCCGTATGCCACGGGCTGCCAGATCATCATCGCCGACGGCCTCAAGGGTACCGACGAGGCGCTCGTCCCGGTCGAGGGTGGCGAGTACGTGCGCGAGGCCAAGATCGGTCAGGCACTCATGGACGCCGACATCGTGATCAGCCTCACCCACTTTAAGGGTCATGAGCAGGCCGGCTTTGGCGGTGCCATGAAGAACCTGGGCATGGGAGGCGGCAGCCGTGCCGGCAAGATGGAGCAGCATGCCGCCGGCAAACCGAACGTCGCGACCGAGCACTGCATTGGCTGCCGTGCCTGCGAAAAGATCTGCGCGCACAACGCTATCTCGTTCGACGATACCCGCGAGCGCGAGCTTGCCAGCGGCGCTACTCGCACGGTGCACGTGGCCGCCATCGACCACGATCGTTGCGTGGGCTGCGGACGCTGCATTGCGGCATGCAACCAGGACTGCATCAAGCCCGGCTATGACGCTGCGGCCGACGTGCTCAACTACAAGATCGCCGAGTACACGAAGGCTGTCGTCGACGGCCGCCCGAGCTTCCATATCTCGCTTGCTATGGACATCAGCCCCAACTGCGATTGTCATCCCGAAAACGATACGCCTATCGTCAACGACATCGGCATGTTCGCGAGCTTCGACCCGGTCGCCATCGATCAGGCCTGCGCCGACGCCGTCATGGCACCAGGCCTGCGCCGATGCCGTCATGGCATCCGAGCCGCTGCCCAACACCGAGCTCACCGATAGCGCGGCCAAGATGGAGCACAACCACGAGCATCTGGAGGGCGAGCAGGCGCACGACCCCTTCTGCATCACGCATCCCGACACCGACTGGCGCGCGTGCATCGCGCATGCCGAGAAGATCGGCCTGGGCACGAGCAAGTACGAGCTTATCGAGGTCAAGTAACACCTGTCTATTGGACATATCAAGCGCTTTTGTAGCGCAACGTTAGCAAAAGCCGCCCGTGAGCACAGTGCCCACGGGCGGCTTTTTGGAAGTGCTAGGGGGTCAGATAGACCAGTAAACCGTCCTATTTCCTAAAAATACTCGTCGAGGAAGTTGTCGACTGTGTTCCAGTAGAGCTCTGGGTCAACTTGCGCACTCTTGGCGTGGGTGGCGCCATGGATGGTGAGCTTTTGTTTGACTTTGCTGGCGCACGCGTCGTAGTTTTGGTCGAGCATGCTGTACGGCACAAAGGTGTCCTGGTCGCCGTGGATAAACAGCATGGGAACTGTCGCGTGTTTGAGTTGCTCCACACTGCTTGCCTTATGAAAGTCGTAGCCTGCGCGCACGTTGCACACTAAGTTTGCTACATCGAGCAAGGGAAAGCTGGGCAGGCCGAACACGTCCTTGAGCTGCAGAGAAAACTCGTCCCAAACACTCGTATAACCGCAGTCCTCGATAATGCATTTCACGTTTGCGGGCAGAGATTCCCCCGCGACGTTCATGGCGGTTGCCGCACCCATCGACTCGCCAAAGACCAGGATGCACGCCTTGGGGTCGGCTGCAACGATCCGCCCAATCCATGCGACGATGTCGAGGCGCTCGGGCCAGCCCATGCCGATATAGTCGCCGCCGGAGCGCTCGTGGGCGCGGGCGGCGGGTGCGAGTACGTTCATGCCGCGGTCGTGGAATCGCTTGACGTATCGGGCCATACCGATGGGCTCGTTGGTATATCCATGCAGGCAGACGGCGTAGTCGTGCGTGCTCTCCGACGCAGCAAAATACCAGGCGGCAAGTTCGGTCCCGTCGTCCGCGATGAGGTTGCTGCTCTCGCGGTTTTCCTTAAACCACGCCCGTGCCTCGCCCTCCTCGGCGTCCATCTGCTCGCCCTTTTCGGCGTCCTTGCCATCCTGCATCATCTTCATGGTGTACGGCGCTTGGGGGTTCAGGGCAAAGTCAAACAAAAAGTTGCCGGCAAACCCCAGCAGCGCGACAACGAGCACCAGCGCAACGACGCCGGCTATCTTGAGCTTTCGATGGGAACGTGCGTTTTGAGACATAGAAGCTTTCCTATAAGATGTTAATACATCAACATTTAATGCAAGCGCATTATGGACGTTCGCCGTTGATGCGTCAACAGGCAAAGAATGGGTAAACAAGGGGTCACGTATGGTGCAAATTTCACACGTACCCAGACGCTTTGATATAGTGTTGAGAACTCTTTACGTTGGAGGATGTAACCGGCATGTCCGATTCGAGCGACAGTTCTAAGCCGCGACCCAAGACCGCGGCCGTTCCACACTACACAGTGGGCGAGGAGATCATGAACTCCGTCACCCATGGTGTCGGCTGCCTGCTGGGTATCGCGGGCCTGGTGCTCCTGATCGTATTCGCCGCCCTGCGCGGCGGAGGCCCGGCCCATATGGCCGCGGCGATTGTCTATGGCGTCAGCATTATCCTCGAATACCTAGCCTCCACGCTCTACCACGCGATTCAGCCCGCGCGCGCCAAGCGCGTGTTTCGCATCATCGACCACAGCTGCATCTACCTGCTCATAGCCGGCAGCTATACGCCGTTTTGCCTCATCACGCTCGCAAACGACGGCGGCGCTGTGCTGTTCTTTGCCGTATGGGCCATCGCCATCATCGGCATCGCCCTCGAGTGCTTCCTACGCGAGCGTCAACCGCACTGGGTAAGCGGCCTGGTCTACCTGCTGATGGGCTGGCTCGTTGTCTTTAAGCTGCCTGAACTTGTGGCGCTGCTCAACCCCGTGGCACTTGCCCTGCTCGCCGTCGGCGGCGTGTGCTACACCGCGGGCGTGCCGTTCTATATCGCCAAAAACGTGCGCTATCTTCACAGCGTGTTTCACCTGTGGGTACTCGCCGGCAGCATCTTCCAGTTCATGGCGGTGATTCTCTTCGTAATCTAGCGATCGCGCCTGTGCCCGCGGGCCCATCCAAGCGGCCGCCGGGCGCAACTGCCCTATCCGCCATCAACGTTTTAATCCGACGTCCCGAATCTTGGAGGTTCGAGAAACTCCCGATGGACATAACCATCTCCCTTATCACCACCCTCGTTTTGACCCTCATCAACGGCTACTTCTCTATGTCTGAGATGGCGCTCACCACGGCCAAGCGCGCCGTGCTGGAGCACGAGGCCGAGGAAGGCGACAAGCGCGCCGAGCGTGCCATTAAGCTGGCTGCCGACTCCGACCAGCTGCTCGCCACCATCCAGGTCGCCATCACGCTCGTGGGCTTCGCCTCGTCCGCCGTCGCCTCGACGAGTCTGTCCGACCCGCTCGCCACGTGGCTCATGAGCTTTGGCATCGCGCCGCTCTCCGCCATCGCGCGCGGCCTGGCGCCGGTCATCATCACCGTCGCGGTCGCCTTCGTGTCCATCGTGATCGGCGAGCTCGTCCCCAAGCGCATCGGCCTGGCCAATGCCGAGGGCGTGTCCAAGCAGGTCGTGGGACCGTTGTCGTTTTTCCAAAAGATCGCCCGTCCGCTCGTGTGGCTGACCGGCGCCTGCTCCGATGGCCTGGCCCGCATCCTGCGCATCAAGAGCGCCGACGACCGCCAAAACGTCTCGGAAGAAGAGATCAAGTACATGGTCTCGGAGCAGGACGACCTGCTCGACGAGGAAAAGCGTATGATCCACGAGATCTTTGACTTGGGCGATACCGTTGCCCGCGAGGTCATGGTGCCGCGCGTGGACACCACCATGTGCGAGGACGACGAGACGGTCGCCGACGTGCTGTCCACCATGCGCCAGACCGGCTTCAGCCGCATCCCCGTCTATCACGAGGATCCCGACAACGTCGCCGGCATTGCGCACATCAAGGACCTGATTCAGCCCGCGCTCGACGGCAAGGGCGACCAGCCCATCGCCGGCTTTTTGCGCGACGCCACCTTTGTGCCCGACACCAAGGACATCCTGCCGCTGCTGTCCGAGATGCAGACCTCGCACGACCAGATCGTGGTGGTCGTGGACGAGTACGGCGGCACGGCCGGCATTATCACCATCGAGGACATCGTCGAGGAGATCGTCGGCGAGATCGAGGACGAGTTCGACCCCGACAACAAGTATCTCACGCGCCTTTCGCGCCGCGAGTGGCTCGTTGATGGGCGTTTTTCGTGCGATGACGCGATTGAGCTTGGTTGGCCGCTTGAGGAAAGCGATGATTATGAGACCATCGCCGGCTGGATTTTGGAGCTTTGCGACTCGGTGCCCGACATCGGAGAGGTGTTTGAGGTTGCGGGGTACAAGTTTAAAGTGCAGTCGATGCGTGGCCAGCGCATCTCGCTCATTCGCGTGATCGCTCCGGCCGAAACCGATAAGAAGGATTCCGAGTCTTCGGTAGACGAGCCGACGACGTCGGGTGCGGGTTCCGCGAATCCGCACGACGGCGACGAGTAGGACAAGGAAGAGTAGGGGAGAGTTATGGCAGGCCTGTTCAACATCCTTAAGGTCACCGTCAGCGAGGACAAGATCTGCGCGCATGTGCTGGTGAACCCCGGCATGCCGCTCATGACCTCGGAGGATATCGAGGCTACGGCGCGCGTGTATTACCTGGTGCCGGCGATTGCCAAGCACCTGTGCCTGGGTGATTCCGGCCGCGAGTTCCAGGACTGCATGGGCCAGACCGAGCTTTGCCATCTGCTTGAGCATGTGACGGTCGAGCTCATGAACGAGACCGGTCTTGCCGGTAGCATCTCGTGCGGCCGCACGCGCGTAAGCGAGCACGACGAGCGCGTTTTTGAGGTTGAGCTTTCGTGTCCCGACGACGCGCTGGCCATCGGTGCGCTGTCTTCGGCCACCTTTATGATGGACTGGGCGTACCTGCACGCCGACCAGCCTGCCCCCGACGTGGAGGGCACGGTCGCGGGCCTGCGCAACCTGGTGCTGGGCATGCGCGCCGAGGCCGAGGGCAAGGATCCTCACGAGGCCGTCGCCGCTGCGAACGGCGAAGATGCTGCCGAGGACGAGGGCGCTGACGAGGGCGATGTGCCGGTCGACGCCGAGCCCGTTGCCGATGCGACCGCCGAGCCCGTTCCCACCGAGCCCCAGGGCGTCCCCAACTTTGACGACGAGCCCCAGGTGGCGATTGATACCGAGGGTGCGGTTGCCGAGAACCACGAGGCCTCCGCTGCCGTCTTTGGCGGTGCGGCGACGGTTCCGGCAGGACCTGCGCATGAGGGCGGCCTGCCGCTCGTGGACGGCGCCGGCGAGGACCCGGGTGCCACGGTGGCCATGCCGGCTATGCCTCAGGAGTAGGCCTACGCGTTTATCACCATCACGTACCTGCGCCTTTGCCGTACGCAGATGAGCGGAGCGGCAAGTGATGCGCTGCGGGTATAATGGACAGCATTCAAACGGTGGGCACCGACGTGCCCGCAGGAGAGGAATGATCATGGGTAAGACTTTCAGCTTTGTCTCCGGCGCACTTTTTGGTGCCGCTGCCGGCGCTATTGTCGGCGTTGCTCTGGCCCCGCGCTCGGGCGCCGAGACCCGCGCCATGGCTGCCGATATCGCCAACGACGCCTGGGACAATATGCGTGACACCTACGAGCACAGCGCCGAGGAGGCCCGTGCTGCGGTGAATGACTTTGGCCCGATGGTCGACGCCAAGACCGACGACCTGCGCGCCAAGGTCGACCTGGCCCGCGAGCGCATGGACCAGCTGCGCGAGCAGCTCAACGACGCCATTTCGGGCGGCAACGTGACGCCTGCCGCCGACGTCGTGGTCGAGAACGCCGTCGAGGCTGATACCGAGGCTGCGGAGCCCTCGACCGAGGCATAATGCGCGCCGGGGATTTTGTCGGCGCCAAGATCTATCGCAAGCCTACTGAGGACAAGCGTACCAAAAAGGACGGCACGCCGCGCAGCCCTAAAAAGCTCGGAAAGATTCACTTTCCGGTCTTTACCCCGGGCGGTACGCGCGTGGTCGGCTTTATGGTCCGCCAGTCCGATATCGCGGGTATGATCGAGCGTCCCGACCGATTCGTAGCGCTCGACGCCATTGGTGTCTACGAGGGCGCCATCGCGGTTGACGACGTCAAGGGCACCTACGATACCGCTGCGGCCAAGCGCCTCGACATCAACCTGGACGATTGCATCATCTGGGTCGGTATGGACGTGCGCACGGAATCGGGCGACGTCGTGGGCTATTGCTCGGACGTTGAGTTCAAGCCGCGCTCGGGCATCGTGCAGGCATTCTATGTGACCGCCGGTGCTGCTTCGAGTGTTTTGGTTGGTGACACGCAGGTGCCGCCGACGATGCTGCGCGGCTACGAGAACGGCGCGATGGTCGTCTCGGACGAGGTCAAGTCGCTCGGGTATTCGGGCGGTGCGGCTGCCAAGGCCGCCGAGGCCAGCGTCGTGGTGGGCGACAAGGTCAAAAAGGGCGCCAAGGTGCTCGACGACAAGGGATCGGTTGCCGTGGACAAGGGCAGTCGCGCACTGGGCAAGCAGCTCGGCAAGACGCGCGGCATGTTCAAGGCCTTTAAGGACGAATACCAAAAGGCGAGCGGAGGCTCGTCAAAAGCTACAAAATAGCGACGTACCAAATGATGGGAGGCAAGCCGGAGACCTGTTGCTCCGGCTTGCTGTGTTTATGGGGGAGGGCACATGCGCCAAAACGGATCCAACTTAAACGGGCGTTCGGGTGCGCGTCCGACGGCGCGCCGCGACCTGGGGCAGCTGCCCAGCGGTCAGCGCAAGCGTCACCGTAAGCCCGGCGCGATGTATCTCAACCATAGCCGCGGCTTTAGCGACCGCAGTGCGCGCATCGGCAACAGCCGTACGCCCCGTCGTTCGTCTCGCCTGCCCTACGCGCTCATCGCCGTGGGTTGCGCGCTCGTGCTGTTTATCGCTGCCGTCGTGGGCTACGTCAACCGCAGTGTGGACGTGGAGCTCAACGGCCAGAAGACCGCGGTGCGTGTGGGCTCTACGCTGCAGAATCTCATCGACGACCAGGAGTTGACTGACACCTACGACGCAGGCGACCTGCTGGCCGTCGATGACAGCGTGCTCAAGCGCCATGGGGGCGAAAAGCTGTCGGTGAAGGTCGACGGCAAGCGCGTGAAGCAGGGCAAATGGGATAGCCGCGAACTCGAGGGCGGCGAGAAGGTGACGGTCAAGGATGGCCGTAACACTTACGAGAAGCACGAGGTTCAGGCTACGGTTATCGAGCCCAAGCTCAAGGTCGAGGGCACGGGCGCTATCGAGTATGTGCAGACATGGGGTGTCCAGGGCCGATCCGAGGTGTGGGTTGGTGAGCAGTCAGGCAAGACGCAAGACCGCGGCGAGGTTGTGCCCGCCACCGATTGCGTTGTTGCGTGCGCCAGCGTGGCGCCCAAGGGCAACAAAAAGTACGTGGCACTGACGTTTGACGAGGGTCCGAGCGGCGCCACCAAACAGATCTTGCAGGTGCTCAAGGAAAAGGGCGTCACCGCGACGTTCTTCCTTTCGGGCGATGCGGCCGAGGCCTCGCCTGCCACGGCCAAGGCGATTGTCGA
>CABUCA010000074.1 GCA_902489965.1 uncultured Collinsella sp. | reverse complement strand
AACCCTGGACCTTGGGATTAAGAGTCCCCTGCTCTACCAACTGAGCTAACGACCCAAAGCTAAAGTCCGTTGTGGCGGACTTTAGCGGAGATATCGTGTGGTGGGCCGTCAGGGGGTCGAACCCTGGACCTTGGGATTAAGAGTCCCCTGCTCTACCAACTGAGCTAACGACCCGATATCAACACGAAGCAAGAACTGGGGTGGGTAAAGGGACTCGAACCCTCGACCTACGGGACCACAACCCGTCGCTCTAGCCAACTGAGCTACACCCACCGTGTCCTGTGCGCTTCGCGCTCGACTATTATTGCAAGGAACGCCACGCGATGCAAGCCCCAATTTTCAAGAATTTTGAAAAGAGTTTTTCGAGACCATTTCGAGCAAATCCCACCGGTTTCATAGGAGTAAACTTGCCCCACTGCAAATGCTCGAAAGGACCGGCATGAAAGAACTCTCCAACCGCACGGCAACGTTTACCGATTCCGTCATCCGCCGTATGACGCGCATCTCCAACAAGTATGGCGCCGTCAACCTGTCGCAGGGCTTCCCCGACTTCGATCCCCCGGCGCAGCTGCTCGATAGCCTGAGCACCATCGCCACCGACCCCAAGCCGCTTTACCACCAGTACTCCATCACCTGGGGCTCCCAGGCCATGCGTGAGGCGCTTGCCGCCAAGCAGGAGCATTTTATGGGCATGCCGGTGAACCCCAACGAGAATATCGTAGTCACCTGCGGCTCCACCGAGGCCATGATGGCCGCCATGATGACGGTCACGAACCCTGGCGACAAGGTCGTCATTTTCTCGCCGTTCTACGAGAACTTCGGCGCTGACACCATTCTCTCGGGGGCCGAGCCCATCTACGTGCCGCTCAACCCGCCCACATTCGACTTTGATCGCGAGGTCCTCGAGGCGGCCTTCCGCGACAACGACCCCAAGGCCATCGTCCTGTGCAACCCATCCAACCCCTGCGGCAAGGTCTTTACGCGCGAGGAGCTCACTTTTATCGCCGACCTCTGCAAAAAGTACGACGCCTACTGCATCACCGACGAGGTATACGAGCACATCGTCTACGCACCCCACGAGCACGTCTATATGGCCACGCTGCCCGGCATGTTTGAGCGCACTATCAGCTGCAGCTCGCTGTCCAAGACCTACTCCATCACCGGCTGGCGTCTGGGCTACACTATCGCCCCTGCCGAAATCACCGAGCGCATCAAAAAGGTCCACGACTTCCTCACCGTGGGCGCCGCCGCTCCCCTGCAGGAAGCCGTCGTCACCGCCCTCAATTTCGACGACAGCTATTACGATGAGGTCCTCGACCTCTATACCGCCAAACGCGACCTGTTCTGCCAAGGGCTCGATAGTATCGGACTTAAGCACAACGTACCGCAGGGCGCCTACTACGTCATGATGGACATCTCTGAGTTTGGCTATGACAGCGACCTCGAGTTCTGTGAAGACCTCGCGTCTAAAGTGGGTGTGGGCGCCGTGCCCGGCTCGAGCTTCTTCCGCGAGCCCGTCAACCATCTGATTCGTTTCCACTTTGCCAAGCGAGACGAGACGCTTAACGCGGCGCTGGAGAACCTCAAGTCGCTACGTGATAAAATCAAGCCGCACGGGTAAGGACGGCCCGGCAACTAAAGCAACCAAAGAAGCCCCGCACCGCCCGCCGCGTTGCGAGGCTTCTTTCTATAGCGCTTTCTTAAATGGTTAGAGCTCTATACTTTAGTCACGGAGCAACTCGTCCCAGAGAGAGGAATACTATGGCAGAGCAGCAGCTTATCGGAGCGCTCGAGGCCGGTGGCACCAAGATGGTCTGCGCCACGGGCTATGCAGACGGTACGGTCCTGGAGCGCGAGCAGATCGCGACCACGACCCCGCAGGAGACCGTTGAGGCCGTCAACGCATGGTTTGCCGACAAGGGCATCGCCGCGCTGGGCATTGGCGCCTTTGGCCCTACCGCAGTCAACCCCGCCTCGCCCCAATACGGCAAGATCCTGGAGACGCCCAAAACGGCATGGCGCTACTTTGACCTGCTGGGCACTATCCAAAACGAGCTCAATATCCCCTGCGGCTACGATACCGACGTCAACGTCGCCTGCCTGGGCGAGGTCACGTTTGGTTGCGCCAAGGGCCTTACCGATGTGGTCTACCTGACCATCGGCACCGGCGTGGGCGCCGGCGTGCTCTCGGGCGGTAAGCTCGTGCACGGCATGATGCATCCCGAGGCCGGCCACATCCTGGTCACGCGCGACCCGCGCGACACCATCGGCGAGCATAGCGCCTGCCCCTTCCACGACAACTGTCTCGAGGGCCTCATCGCCGGCCCCGGCGTTAAAAAGCGCTGGGATGGCAAGAGCGCCGGAGACATGGCCGATGACCCGGAGGCCATGGACCTGCTCGCCGGCTATCTGGCACAGGCACTCATGACCTACACGCTGTGCTACGCACCGCAAAAGATCATCATCGGTGGCGGCGTGGCCGACCACACCCCCATCGTGCCGCTCGCGCGCAAGAAGTGCGCCGAAATGCTCAACGGCTATATCGTCACGCCCGAGGTCAACGACATCGATAACTACATCGTCAACAACAGCCTCGAGGGCAAGCAGGGCATTATGGGCTGCCTGGCCCTGGGCGCACAGGCGCTTCAGTAGCAGATGCACCCACAAGGCGTGGCGCGCCCGGCAAATCCGACCTACGGAACGACGCCACCACGCCTCATATAAGCCCTCAAATAAAAAAGGCCGCCTAGGACCAAACATTCGTCCTAGGCGGCCTTTTTGGCACATATGAGCGATCGTAGTAGATATCGGAGCACAACGCCCGTTGCCGCTCCACAGCAGTCGATCATCACATCGGTGATCATGCCGGCGCGTCCCGGCACAAAGAGCTGAATCGTCTCGTCGATCGAGGGAATCAGCAGCAGGAACACCGCCGTGGGAAGCAGCACGTCAAAGGTGCGCCGGCCCTCAAGATCAAAGGCGTGCGTTGCCAGGATGCCGAGCACCATATACTCGGTAAAATGCGCGCACTTGCGAACAACAAAGTTGGTCACCCATGCATATGGAAGTCCCACGCCGTGCAGGAAACCGCGGATAGCTTCCATGACCGTTAGGCTCAGCGAGCCCGACCCCGAGCCGGGAACCAGCGAATTGTCCCAGATCAAGAGCGCCATCAGACAGGTCACGACCGCCCATTTTCGATTGATCTTAACCATGCAGAAGTTATGCCTCCGCGCGGAGCGGCGCGAAGCTGGCAGTACCGCCCTCGATTACGCTCAGATAGGCACGACCCGTACGCTTGGCGGTAGAGGACTGCAGGCGCTCAATCTCTTCCTCGAGGATCTGATTGACGCGCTCGTGACGACGATTTTCCATAATGCCGGCGGCAATGGCCTCGGCCCGCTCGATGCTCTCACGCGAGATACGGGCGGTATCCTCGGGGAACACAGCGCTGTGACGGCCGACATAGGCGGGGGCAGCAGGCTGAGGGGCAGCGGCGGGAGCGGGGGCTGCAACAGGAGCGGGCTCGTCAATCTCATCCAGAATCGCGGTGGCGGCGGCCCACATGTCCTCGTGGCCCGAGTAATCGGCCATGGGGACATCAACCTCGAGCGAGGCATCTGGAAGGTCGCCGGTGTCGATGCGATCTTGGGCATCAATCGATGCGGTGATGTCTGCAGGCTCATCGAGGTCATCGAGATCGATGTCCGCGGCACCGGAGATGATAGGCATGCTGGCGAGGTTTGCGTTGTACGGCGCAGCCTCGGCCGCCTGCTGCTGGGCAGGAGCGCCCCACAGCGAGCTTTCGGCGGCACGGCGGGCGGCAACGGCCTCCTCGTCCGCAGTCATGGCTTCATCAACGTACGAATTGTCGGCAGAAGCGTTCGCATCCGCCGAGGTAGCACTGTAAGCGTTATTGGCTGCCGCGTTGGCAACGAGTGCCACGAAAGCCGCCGTGCTGCCCGCAGGGGCGGCCTGGGAGCCCGACACGGCGCGTGCCGCGGCGGCGATGTCGTCGCGATTGAAGGAGCCGGTCTGCCCGCCGTTGGTGAGCTCGTCGATGGCGACTTGATAGACGTCGCGCGAGTGTGCAGGGTCGCAGCTCACCGGCGAATCGTCGTCGAGCATACTGTCGATCATGGACCAAGCCTCGTCCTCGTCCATAGCATCTGCGGCTCGAGCGATGGTAGGGACACCATCATCGGCATGACGGCGCTGGAACGCACCGGTCAGGCCGGAAAGGAATGCCGAGGTAGACTGCTCCGCCTGAGCCTGAGAAGCAGAAGCCGCAGCGTAAGGAGTCGCATCCTGCTGCTGAGCTGGAATCGAGGCGGTCTTGAACTCGCTTTGATGCTGATTGAGATTGGCGGCACCGCCCATGGCATCGGGCTGGAACAGACGCTCTTCACGCTGCGCACGATACTCGGAGATACCCAGCGAGGCGGCATAGATACCCACGCCCGCCACCGCGCCCACGGCGAAGGGAACCGCACCCGCCACGACCGTCTCGTTCACCGACGAAAACGGCAGCGTCGCGGCATACATAACCACGGGAGCGGCAAGGCCGATCCCGCACGAAAGTCCGGCAAGGACTGCTCGTTGTGTTGCATCAGAAGAAGCCATGAGCTCTCCCCATCTTCCAGCACCCAAATCGCATCATTCAGTTGGCTGCGCGAGAGAAGATGAAGCGGGGCTATGCCCCAAAGCAACGGTATATGGTTCGTTTCATCTGCGTTTTCCGTCGCGAAGCTTAAAAGCTATTATGCGAAACCGCCCCGTCGATTGCAAGCGACGATGTCGGATTGAAACGGGAAACCTGCTGCTCGTCGGTCTTATGGTTAAAAATAAGCGCGGAGCGGCGATATGGAAAAGGGCCGAGGCTCAAAGCCCCGACCCTTTATCGCATTGATGGCTATCGCTGCGTGTGGATGACAACCTAGAACGTCTGCTCGTAGTCGCTGTGCTTTTTGGCCGAACGCACCAGGAACTCCTGGTTGGTGTTGGTGCCCTTAAGACCCTTGATAAACGATGCGGCTGCGCGCTCGGTGTTGTTCATGCCGGCAAGAATGCGACGCAGGCCAAAGACAAACGGGCGCATCTGCTCGTCGACCAGCAGATCCTCGTTGCGCGTACCGGAGGCAACGGGGTCAATGGCCGGGAAGATACGACGGTCGGCAAGATCGCGGTCGAGCTTAAGCTCCATGTTGCCGGTGCCCTTGAACTCCTCAAAGATGACTTCGTCCATCTTGGAACCGGTGTCGATGAGGGCAGAGGCCAGGATGGTGAGCGAGCCACCGTTCTCGATATTACGGGCTGCGCCCAGGAAGCGCTTGGGCGGATACAGGGCCGCCGAATCGACGCCGCCCGAAAGGATGCGGCCCGAGGCGGGCGCCGCCAAGTTGTAGGCGCGGGCAAGACGCGTGATGGAGTCGAGCACCACCACGACATCGCCGCCCAGCTCCACGATGCGCTTGGCGCGCTCGATGACGAGCTCGGCCACGCGGGTGTGGTTGTCGGCGGGCATATCGAAGGTCGAGGCCACGACCTCGCCCTTAATGGAGCGCTGCATATCGGTGACCTCTTCGGGGCGCTCGTCGACGAGCAGGCAGATGAGGTGCACCTCGGGGTTGTTAATCGAGATAGACTGGCAGATCTTCTTGAGGATCGTGGTCTTGCCGGCCTTGGGCGGGGACACGATCAGGCCACGCTGACCCTTGCCGATCGGCGACACGATGTCGATGGCGCGACCGGTAATGGAGTCCTTGCCGTGCTCCATGCGCAGCGGCTCGTTGGGATAGACCGGGGTGAGGTCACCAAACTTGGGGCGGTTGCGAATCTGCTCGGGGTCTAGACCGTTGACGGTCGTGATTTTGGCGAGGCCGGCGCGCTTGTCGCCGCCGCGCGAAGGACGCAGTGAGCCCTCGATGACGTCACCCGTGCGCAGGCGCGCGGAGCGGATGAGGTAGGCGGGCACGAAGGCGTCGTCGTTGGACTTCATGTAGCCATGGGCGTGGATGATGCCGGAGCTGTCCGGGCGAATCTGCAGAATGCCCTTGATGTCGCGGAAGCCCTCTGCCTTCGCGGCGGTGACGTAGATCTCCTCGACGAGCTCGGCTTTCTTCTTGCCGGTCGTCTCGATCTCGAACTCCTTGGCCTTCTCGCGCAGTTCGGCGACCTTCATGGCAGCGAGCTCCTCACGCGAAAGCGTGGGCTCGGTGGGGGCGGCGTTACGCTCCTTGTTGCGCTGTTTGCGATCGCGCTGGCGATTGCGACGGTCGTTGTTGCGCTCGTTGCGTTCCTCGTTGCGCTTGTGCTGGCGACGGTTGGGGCGAGCGCCGTCTTCGCCCTCGGCGGGGGCGGCACCATCGGTTGCGGCGGTGTCAATATTGGCCGCAGCGGCGTCATTGGCCTCGGCGCCAGAATCAACCTGCGCTTCGATATCAGCCTGCTGCTCGGCGGCCTTGGCCTTAACGGACTTCTTGCGGCCACGCTTGGGCTTCTCGGACGCAGGCTGTTCGGCGTCCTGAGGCTCGACGGCATCAGTCGATGCATCGGCGGTCGTCTCGGCGGAATCCTCGGACGCACCCTTCTTGGCGGCCTTAGCCTTAGGCGTGCGCTTAGCAGCAGTGCGACGGCTGCGACCGGGACGGACGTCGGCGGGCTCGGCATCGGCAGAAACGGCCTCGGAAGTCGTAGCATCCTGGACGGGTGCATCGGCAGCAGTTGAGGACTTGGCGGTCGCCGCAGCATCCCGAGCGGCGGCGGCTGCGGCTGCGGCCTTCTCGGCCTCGACAAAGGCCTTGGGCTTGCGACCGCGACGGTGCGGGCGCAAAGCCGGATCGACGACGGGAACTTCGCTGGCCTCGACAGGCGCAGCGGGCTCAACAGGCGATGTGCCCTCCCCAGCCGAGGAACGGACCGAAGCCTCGGTGAGCTCGGGGGCTACCTGTTCCGCAACCTGCTCGGCCTTAGCAGCCATGCGGCGGCGTGTGCGCGGTGCCGGCTTCTCGGTCGGCAGGTCGGCGGCAGGGGTCTCGATGGCGGCAGGCGTCTCGGGCACAGACGGAGCTGCAAGCTCGGTCAGAGCCGCGGCCTCGCGCTCGGCAGCACGGCGGCGGGCGCGCACCACCTGGGCCTCGCTAATCTGCGCCAAAGCACGTGCCTGCGCGACCTCATCGGAAATCGGCGCCGAGGAGTCAGCCGCAACGGTGCGCTTGGCGCGCGTCGTGCGCGTGGTACGGCGCTTGGGCTTGGCGACCTCCTCGCCGTCAGCGGCAGGCTTGGCCGTACGGCGCGTGCGCTTGGGCTTTGCCGGAGCAGCCTCCTCAACAGTTGCAGGCGCAGGCGTCGAAGCAGCCTTAGGCGTCTCAGGAGCCGAGGCTTGCGCGGGCGTCGCGACCTGGTCCGACGCAACCGGTGCAGCGGGAGCGGCCTGCGTCGTCGTTATTTCATTTTCTTGCTGTTGATCAGACACAGTGTTTGCTCAACTTTCTTTTCAAGCCCTGTGATCACATGCTCCCTGCATAAACCTTCAGGGCGGCTAAACAGTCTAGTTCCGTTCAAAACGACGGACATCATTGATCTGTATCGAGATGATTGCGTCAACTACGCAGCGTAAGTGTAACACAACCGCCGCCACCTGCAACTTAGTCATCGGGGACGTTCATAAACGACTAGTCAAAAGGGACACTCTTTGGTTTACCACCCACAAATCAGACTGCCTCCGCCAAAACTATGGCGGTTTACTACGACGAATCGCTCAACCGCGACCACTCCGAAACATGTTGAACTAAAACCGACGCTCCTATAAGTTGTCAATAGGCAGTTTGCGGGAGCGCTCCCTTCAATTCGCACAGGAGCTCGTAATACCTCCTCTCCAGTTTCGTCGACCGCCGTTTC
>CABUCA010000073.1 GCA_902489965.1 uncultured Collinsella sp. | reverse complement strand
CAAGGTGACGTGAAACGAAAGGGCGCTGACCTTCTGGTCGCGCCCTTGAAGTTGAACGTCAGATTGTCCAAATGCGGCCCGCGCAGCGTCGAGCAGTTACGCGGTTCGTAGAACCGCGTAACTAACAAATGAGCATCGCGTCGCCAAAGCTGAAGAAGCGGTAGCGCTCCTCGATGGCAGCGGCGTAGGCATCCATGATCTGGTCGCGGGTGGCAAGCGCGCTCACGAGCATCATGAGCGTGGAGCGCGGCACATGGAAGTTCGTGATCAGCGCGTCGACCACGTGATAGGTCGAGCCGGGCATGAGGTAAAGCTGCGTCGTGGCGTTCTCGCGCACCACGATGTCACCGCGGCCAAGCGTATCGGCCCCGTCCTCGCGGCCTTCAAAATAGCGCGCCGTCACGGCCGGATCGGACACCGGCGCGTCCGTGTCAAACGCGCTCTCGAGCGAGCGCACCGCGGTAGTGCCGACGGCGATCACACGATGACCCTCGGCCTTGGCCTTATGCACGGCGTCGACAACCTCCTGCGACACGTGGTAGCGCTCGGTGTGCATGACGTGCTGCGTGGGGTCGTCCTCCTCCACCAAGCGGAAGGTATCGATGCCCACCTCGAGCTCGACGGCGGCAAACTTGGCACCCTTGGCCTCGATAGCGGCCATGAGCTCAGGAGTAAAATGCAGGCCCGCCGTGGGAGCGGCAGCCGAGTGCTCCTCCTTCATGGCGTACACGGTCTGATATTTCTCGGGATCGCCCTCGTAATCGGTAATGTAGGGCGGCAGCGGCACGTGACCGGCAGCATGGATGGCCTCGTCAAGCGTGCGCGACTCGCCGGCGGCATTGCAACCGGCCGGCTCAAAACGCACCAGGCGGCCGCCGCGACTATCGGTGACAAAGTCGACGACCTCGGCCGTCAGCACCACGGGAGCCCCCTCGGGCGCATGAGCGCCACCGGCGCGATACTCAATCTGAGCACCGGGCTTCAGGCGCTTACCCGGCTTGACCAAGCACTCCCAAACATGGCCCAGCGGGTCAACATCCTCGCGGCGCTTGAGCAGCAACGTCTCGACCACGCCGCCCGAGCCCGTCTTGCGACCGATAAGACGGGCCGGCATCACGCGCGTCTGGTTGATGACGAGCACGTCGCCCGGCTCGATATAGTCGATGATGTCACGGAAGATGCGGTGCTCGACGGTGCCGCCATGCCCTAACGGCGTTCCTGTCTCGGAGCCTTTGCGATCAACCACCAGCAGGCGGCAGGAGTCGCGCGGCTCGGCAGGCGCCTGGGCGATGAGCTCTTCGGGCAGGTTATAGTCAAAATCATCGGTACGCATAGACACGTCGGATTCTCCTTATATAGCTAAAGTCCGCTCTACATCCTAGCAGGCTGACGTCCCAAGTGAACTACTTTTTGGCGGCTTTGCGCTCGTCGCGGATGCGGGCGCGGTCCATGGCCGCCTCGACGGCCGAGAAACGGCAGCCGCAGTAGTTCTGCCGATACATGCCCAGCTCGCGCGAACGACGTGTCGCCTCGGGGTAATACGTGCGAAAATCGCGAATCACCGGAGTGAGACCGCGGGCAGCAGCCAGACGCTCCAACACATCATTGCAGGTTTCGAACAACTGGTACGGCGAGACGGCGAGCGTCGTGCCCACAAACTCAAACCCGCGCTCCTGGGCCACACGGCACGCCTCGGCCAGACGCAGGGCATAGCATGAGCGACAGCGACGGGCTCGATCGGCGCCCAGCGGGGCCACGCCGGCCTCCCAGCGCTCCCGGTCCTCCCCCGCCTCGATAAGCTCGATGTCGCCATCGGCACACCACCGGCGCAGCTCGTCCAAACGCCGCTGCCATTCATCGTGCGGCTGAATATTGGGGTTTGTCCAGCAGATTGTGGGCTCAAACCCTTCCTCGCGCAGCAGGCGGACCGGCTCAAGAGAGCACGGCGCACAGCACGCATGCAGCAACAACGGCTTCATCGACATCTCCTCACCCGAAAAAGCGCACGCCAAAGGACGTATCCTCGCAGGCGACAATGCGGCGGTCGCGCAAAATGGTCCGCACGTAATACCAGTCGCCCACACAGCCCGACAAATGCAAGCCGGCCGCCAGGTAGCACAGCAGCGGATAGCCCGAAAACGCAAACCCCAGGGCAAGCGCCGCCGTCACAACAACCGTCGGCGCCAGGCAAACCGCCATGTACCGCCGGCGCGAATACACAACGCCCTCGGCGCAGGCATAGATCATCGCCGTCTCGCGATTCGCCCCAAAGGTCACCTTCGCGCCCGCAGGCGCCAGCAGCTTAAAAAACACACCGTGCACCAGCTCGTGCACGGCGAACGACGCCATTGAGATCGCAGCCAAGCCGACTATCCAGCCCACGACAGCCATCCAGCCGCCCGCGTCAGCCGCATCCAAGTCTGCAGGCCCACCCAGCAACATAAACACCGGCACCAAGCACACGGCAAACACGCCGACTACGACCATCCCCCACACAAAGCAAGCGTGCAGAAAATCCTCGTCTTCAAACGCATGTATGTTGGAAATCTCATTCATAGCATCTTAGGATAGCGCCCCTGCCACGTACCCGTCCGCATGTGCGATAATGTCGAACGATATGCACGAATTGACCACCGCGTCGCCAGGCCTTGCGCCCGGCCGCGCTCTCACCATATGCGAAGGAGTCCCATGGCATCCAAATACTCCATGAACGACCGTCCCAGCTGGCCTCGCCGCGCCATCGTTACCGCCGGCGAGCCCTACGGCAACAAGGGCCTTCACTTTGGCCACGTCGGCGGCGTCTTTGTCCCTGCCGACTTCTTCGCCCGCTTCCTGCGCGACCGTCTGGGCCGCGAGAACGTCATCTTCACCTCGGGCACCGACTGCTACGGCTCGCCCATCATGGAGAGCTACCGCAAGCTCAAGGAGAACGAGGGCTACGACAAGTCCATTAACGAGTACGTCGAGTCCAATCACTCCCGCCAGGCCGCGACCCTCAACAACTACAACATCAGCTGCGATATCTACGGCGGCTCGGGCCTTGAGCCGGCTGCGCAGATTCACAACGAAGTGACCGCCGAGATTATCGAGCGCCTGCATGAGCAGGGCACCATCTCCAAGCGCTCCACGCTGCAGTTCTACGACGCCAAGGCCGGCACGTTCCTCAACGGCCGCCAAGTGATCGGCCGCTGCCCCATCCAGGGCTGCAAGTCCGAGAAGGCTTATGCCGACGAGTGCGACCTGGGTCACCAGTTTGAGCCCGAGGAGCTCATCGCACCCAAGAGCCAGCTCACCGGCGAGGTGCCCGAGCTGCGCCCGGTCGACAACCTCTACTTCGACCTGCCGGCCTACCTCGACTTTATGAAGACCTACACCGCCAAGCTCGCCCAGAACCCGCAGGTTCGTTCCGTGGTCTCCAAGACCATGGAGGAGTGGCTGCTGCCGGCCCAGCTCTATATCCAAAACAAGTTCCGCGAGGCCTTCGATGCCGTCGAGGACCAGCTGCCCGAGCACACCGTGCTGGAGCCCGAGGGAAACAAGAGCAGCTTTACCGTCACCTTCCCCAGCTGGAAGGAGCGCGACGACGCCCATGCGGTGCTCGCCAACGGCGGCGTGCGCTTCCGCAGCGGCAAAGCGCTCGTGCCTTTCCGCATCACCGGCAACATCGACTGGGGCGTTCCGGTGCCCCAGGTCGACGGCGTTTCCGACGTCACCTGCTGGTGCTGGCCAGAGAGCCTGTGGGCGCCCATCAGCTATACGCGTACCGTGCTCGCGCGCGATGCCAAGGCCGCCGGCGTGACCGAGGGCGTCGCCGCCCAGGATGCCGCCCTCATGGGCGAGCCCGCTGCCGACTCCACACAGGTGCCCGCGCCCACCTACCAGCACAGCTCGCTCGACTGGCGCGACTGGTGGTGCTCGGACGACGCACAGATCTACCAGTTTATCGGTCAGGACAACATCTACTTCTACTGCATCGCGCAGACCGCCATGTGGGAGGCCCTGGGCTGGGACCTCACGCAGAGCACCGTCAGCGCCTGCTACCACCTGCTCTACATGGGCAAAAAGGCCAGCTCGTCCTCGCAGACGCCTCCCCCGCCGGCAGACGACCTACTCAACCACTACACCTGCGAGCAGATGCGCGCGCACTGGCTGTCGCTCGGCCTGTCCGAAAAGCCGGTGAGCTTTAGCCCCAAGGCATACGACACGCGTGTGACCGGCAAGGACAAGGACGGCAACGAGGTGCGCGCCTGCGACGACAAGCGCGTTATCGATCCGGCCCTTAAGGAGAGCGCCCTTTTGACCGGCGTATTCAACCGTCTGGCCCGCAGCTGCTTCTACGGCGTCGCCGTCAAGGAAGGCGACGAGAGCCCCTATCGCAACGGCTGCATCCCCGCCGGTGCCGCCTCTGCCGCCGTGGTCGAGGCTGCCGAGCAGGCAGCTCTTGCCTTTGAGCAGGCCATGTACAAGTTCGAGACGCACCGCGCGCTTGCCGTGTGCGACGACTACCTGCGCGCCGCCAACAAGCGCTGGAGCGACGCCTCCAAGGCCGCCAACAAGCTCGAGGGCGACGAAGCAAACGCAGCGATGACGCAGGCCCTGGTTGATGCCTTTACCGAGCTGCGCGTGGCGACCGTCCTGATGCACGGTATCGTCCCGGCCGGCTGCGAACTCATCTGCGAGTACTTCGACGTCGATCCGGTCGCCTTCTTTAGCTGGGATAACATCTTTGCCTCCACGGACGAGTTCGTAGAGAGCCTGGGCGAGAAGCCCGGCGACCACCGCGTGAAGCCGCTGCCCCCGCGCTTCGACTTCTTCAGCAAGCACGAGAGCCAGTACTAAAGCACGCTAGTAGCAACGCGCCCGGGAATGATTATTCTGGGACGGGGATTAAAAAATCATTCCCGGGCGCCACAGTACAGTCTTTTTGTGACGGGAGTCATGGAATGATTATTTAATCCCCGTCCCAGAATAATCATTTAGGTGGAAGGAAAGACGGATGTCCAAGCCGCGTCGTCGTAAGCAGAAAAAGCAGGTTAAGCCCGAGCTCAAGCTCAGGCAGTTTGCCGCTACCGAGCTTTCCGACCAGCTTGCCGCCCTTCCCTGCGCCGCCGACCTGCCGCGCTTTATGGTCGACACGGTCGCCGGCGCCTATGCGCCCGCCGATGCCGAGCTCATGATCGAGGGCTTCGGCGCCGCGGCCACACGCCCGGTCACGCTGCGCGCCAACACGCTCAAGGCGACCGCCGAGGACATCGCTGCGGCGCTCGGTGCCGCCGGCATCGCCCACAACCCCGTCGCTTGGTATCCGGACGCCTTTATCCTGCCCGAGGCCCAGGTTTCCGACCTATGGGACCTCGACATCTACCGCGACGGCAAGATCTACCTACAGAGCCTGTCGTCCATGATGCCGCCTTTGGTGTTGGGCGCCCAGGCAGGCGAGGACATCCTGGACATGTGCGCAGCCCCTGGCGGCAAGACGACGCAGATCGCCGCCCTCACCCAGGGCCAGGCACACCTCACGGCCTGCGAGATGAGCATTCCCCGCGCCGAAAAGCTTGAGTCCAACCTCCACCGCCAAGGTGCCAAAAACGTGCCCGTCATGCGCATCGACGCACGCGAGCTCGACGAGTTCTTCCGCTTTGACCGCATCCTGCTCGACGCTCCCTGCACCGGCACGGGCACCGTCATCAGTGGCAACGAGAAAAGCCTGCGCGGCCTCACCGAGCAGCTGCTCGTCAAGTGCGCCCGCTCGCAGCGCGCGCTTCTGGACCGCGCCATGGGAGCCCTCAAACCGGGCGGCACGCTCGTCTATTCCACCTGTTCGATCATGCCGCAGGAAAACGAGGACGCCCTGCAAGAGGCCCTCGACAAGCACATGGATTGCGAGCTTATCCCCCTCGACGGCACACCGAGCGAAAGTGAAGCGCGTCGCGCCCAGGATGCCGGCGAGGAGCCGCATATCGAGTGCAACGCCCTCACCGAGGCCATCGCCGCCGGCCATGTCTCGGCCATCGCCAACGGTATGCCCGGCACGCTGACCATTCCGCCTAGCCGCGATTTTGAGGGCTTCTACATTGCCCTGATCCGAAAACGCAGCTAGCGCACGGATCAAAAACTCAACAAGCTATCTCTGTGCGCGTTTGCCCTGCTGGTCGCGATGCTGTTTAAGCATCGCGCGCTCCTTGCGTTCGGCCCTTTTGCCCTTAATGGCCGTGACCACAAAGTAGATGACCGCGGCGGCAACGATTGCGCCCACGCACAGGCCAATCGAGCCAAACATTGCTGTCAATTCCATACCGCGTCACCTCTCTTTTAAACGGGACTTTCAAGATAGCACCTCGATCCTCGCCACCACAGCTCCTTCACGTTCTCCCGCCCTTCGGTCTAACGGATGGTGCGGCGGGGAAAAATCAACTCGTCAAACGATTTAGCATTCGCAATTCCGGCTGCATCGCGCCGGCCACCATCGCATAGAATCGAGCCTCCATGGATACCCTCAACGACCTAAACGAACGCGTCGACGCCTTTGTCGGCACCAGCTCCTTCGACACGCCTGCCGCGGCAAACGACCAAGCTCCCATCGATGTACCCGCCGAGGTTCACGAGGACATCGTCGCCTCGGTCGATTTCTCCGAGGTCGAGCTCGCAGACGAGTTCACCGAGCCCCAGGTAGCCGTGACCCCCAACGGACTGCTCCCCATGGAGCCCCTGCCCATCGACGGACGTCTGCGCAAGGCTGCTCTTCGCATGCCCGACGAGATCGAGGAGGCCAGCGGCTTCACGCTCTTCGGCCGCCGCATCAAGTCGCTCATTTACACTACCGATGTCGCGGTTATCCGCAACTCCAACGCCGATGCCGTTTTTGCGGTCTACCCTTTCACGCCGCAGCCCGCCATTACGCAAGCGCTGCTGACCGTCGCCGAGTGCCCGGTCTTTGTAGGCGTGGGCGGCGGAACTACGACCGGTAAGCGCTCCGTGCAGATGGCAGCCGTCTCCGAGATGCAGGGCGCGGCGGGCTGCGTGGTCAACTCCCCCGCTACTGCCGAGATGGTCGAGCACATCACCAACATCGCCGACATCCCCGTCATCGCCACGGTCGTACGTTGCGACGACGATGCGCATGCCAAAGTGCGCGCCGGAGCCAAGATTCTCAACATCGCC
Source organism: uncultured Collinsella sp. (assembly GCA_902489965.1). Classification (GTDB taxonomy): domain Bacteria; phylum Actinomycetota; class Coriobacteriia; order Coriobacteriales; family Coriobacteriaceae; genus Collinsella. The sequence goes on along the minus strand of CABUCA010000073.1, from coordinate 1,054 downwards.
GCCGGCAAAAACACGCCCCAGGTCCTGCGTGAACTGCGCGAGCACTATCCCAACCTGCCGCTCATCGCGCCGGGCGGCAAGACGCCCGAGAGCATCCGTGAGACCATCGCCGCCGGCGCCAACGCCATCATCTGGACGCCGCCTTCGGCACAGCAGCTACAGACCGACATGATGCAGCGTTATCGCAAGATGAAGGAAGAAGCCACACCTGTCATCTCGCGCGACGATGTGCCCATTATCGACCAGGTCGCCGCCGCCGAGGTCAGCCAGGTCGAGAACATGAATCCCGATGTGCCGATTCCCGACGAAGTCATCGAGCGCGTCGCTTCGATCCACGAGCGCGTCGAGGAGCATCGCGCCAACCGCGGCCTCAAGCCGTCACTGCACGGCTTCTTCTTCCGCGGAAAGAAACGCTAATCGTAACAGCAAGGCCCGCCCCACAAACGTGAGGCGGGCCGTTATCGTTTGAGCAATCATGCAGCGACGTGATGGGGCAAATTAATCCACGCGCTTGTCGCCCATAAAGAAGAGCGCCACCGTACCAGGTCCGGTATGCGAGCCAATCAGAGTACCAATGTCATTGATCTCAATCTTGCCTTTAAGCTGCGGAACCTGTTCCTCAATCAGCGCCGCAACCGCCTCGGCATCCTCGCGGCACGCCGAGTGCGACATGATGCACTTACCCGAATAATCCACACCGTCCTGCACGTGTGCCATCATGGTCTTAGCCATCTCGGAAATCGCTCGCTTCTTAGTGCGAATTTTCTCACGCGGCGACAGCTTACCTTCGCAATCGACCGTCATAAGCGGGCAAATCTTAAGCGCCGTGCCAATGATCGCGCTCGCAGCCGAAATGCGACCGCCTCGTAGGTAGCTCGACAGATCGGTCGAGAAGAACCAGTGGTGCAGGTTGAGCTTGCGCTCCTCGATCCAGGCAGCCGTCTCGTCGAGTGAAGCCCCGTTATCGCGCACATCGGCGGCATATTCCAGCAACAGACCAAAGCCCGAAGACGCCGCCAGCGAAGCAATATTCCTGTCGTGTGTTTTCGTTACG
>CABUCA010000072.1 GCA_902489965.1 uncultured Collinsella sp. | reverse complement strand
GGCCCGCCGGCGGCGGGCCCGAAGGGGAGAATATGGATTACGCATCGTTTCCGGAAAGGGGCATCCATGACAGAAGCCGAGCAGAACCAGATCTTCGATATCAGCTACGAGATGCGGGGTCTCGCGGCAACGCTCCTTGCGGCGTCTCGCGGCGACCTCCAGGATCCGGAGAGGATCGTCGAGTACGTCGCAGCCCAAGTCGAGCGCTTTGCCGACGATCTCGTGTCGTGCATTACAGGAAAACCTTTCGACTCCGACGAGCGCCTTGATGGCCTTACGCCTAGCGGACGTTTTTGACGTTTGGCGGTTGCTCCGTGACATGATAAAAGACCCCCAAGTAGCCCGGAAAGCACGCAAAGAGGTCTTAAAGCGAAAGGGCACCGCGTATGCGTTGCCCGCCACTTCGCATTGTAGCCGATTGCTTGAGCGATTTTGATATGCAGCATTTTGACCCTGACGAGCGCTCATCACTTTTTTGAACGGGACATTCGGAGGACAGAGGCCTTTTGACGTACGACGTTTACGTTCCGGCGACGGGCCTACACCCCCACGTCGTTCTTGGTGAGGGTGTTGTCGAACGCCCAGACCCACCAGCGCAGGTGGTCCTCGGCCCCGTGGATGTCGTCCTCCTCGTGGTAGTGCTCGAGCATGAGCTGGGTGCGCCACTGGCCGAAGCGAACGGTGTAGGTGGCCGTCCGGGCGTTCTGCACGATGGCCCCGAAGGGCTCGATCTCGAGGATCTGATCGATGGTGAAGCAGCGCCCGTCCGGCCAGCAGACGCGGATGGGGACCATGGTCCCGTCGGCGTTTGCGCGGGCGTAGACGTCGACGTACTGCTTGTGGACGCGCCGGCCTGGCCTGTCGCCGCGGGCGCGCACCGTGATGCCGCCGCCGAAGTCCTTGGTGTGATCTGTCACGCGGGCGTCACCGCCATGCCGCTGCCACGCTCGACGAACCAGTCGCCGTGCTCCCACCAGACCGTCTTGCGCTGCTTTGCGATGCAGACGTCGTAGCGCACGCAGAGATTGCCGAAGAGGGCGCGGCCGAACTCGGAGCGGAAGTAGATGGACTCGACCTGCCAGGAGCGGCCGTCGGGCCAGTGGATGGTGACCGGGTCGGACGGGCCGCAGTCGGGGTCGTCGGTCCCGTTGACGTCCACCGGGATGTAGATGCGGCGGTCCTCCGTGGGGATGCCGCAGGTGCCCGCGAGGGAGTGCTTCTTCATGATCATATGCCTTACCTACCGTACACGTGTTCGCGTTTTGCTTCTACCAGTATCGAACGGGCGTTTGGTTTTGTAAAGCGAACATGGTGTGGGGGTTGCGTGGTTGTGTCTGGGCGGGGTGGTAAAAGGGCGAGTGCTCGCGTTGGTCTATCATCTGATGCCAATACGAGCGAATGGGAGCCATCTTGTTTACTTACTATCATGTCGATAAATGGGGAAATCTCGTCGCCGTCGATCTGCTTCCCTACATCGTTGCGGCCGTTGTCTCGATTGTTCTCATCTGCTGCGTCGTCTCTCTGGTGCGAAGAGTCCTGGCGAATCCCTTTCACTACCCATACTTCGTCGAGCGGTTCGATGTCTCCGGCAGACGCAACGTGAAGATCGACGACCTGATAGATCGCTTTATGCTCGAGCCCGCCAACTGGGAAAAGATAGTCGCGGAGCGATCCTACATCCAGGAGTGGAAGGCACAGCAGGAGGAATACCTGAAGACCTGCAGCCTGCGGAAGCGCCGGGAGCGGCAATACGCCGAGACACTCGACGACGCGCACGCGTTCCAGTTTGTCACGTGCCGTGAGCAGACACGCTACAGGCAGAGGAACTACGTGAAGACGTCCTACAAGGTGTCCGTGGACGATAGCGTGATGGCCGTGAGCTGGGACTGGGTTGTGAACAGGCGAAACCGCCTCGCCGCCATTAACGACGAAGCGACGCTCAGGGATTACCATGCTCGCAACCAGCGGAAGCTGATGACTAAACAGCTGCGCGAGCAGATAGCGCGAAGGGACAACTACACCTGCCAGATGTGCGGGAAGTACATGCCCGATGGTGTTGGATTGCACATCGACCATATCGTGCCGGTCGCTAGGGGCGGTAAGACCGTGCCGTCTAATCTGCAGGTGCTCTGCTCGAAGTGCAACGGGCGGAAGGGCGCGAGGTAGCCGCTTGCTCGCTATTCTTCGAAGAAGTCCGTGTCCACGGCCTTGATTTCGTAAACCTGCCTTGTGCTCACGCCGACACCGTAGTCGATCATGAGACCAGCGAGCGCTGGGCCGTCGACGAGCACGACCGTCTGGCCGAGTAGACCTTCTGCATAGCGTCGTGCCTCCTTCGAGAACCGGGCAGTTGTGATAACCATCCGTCCCGCGGCGACACGCTATCGGGCGATGTTCATCAACCCCAATATGCAACGTCGCTATCCGCGAATCATGAATCCCCTTCAGCTGTTACTTCACCTTCCATGCGGCGGGCCAGTCGGCAGGCTGGGCCTTCTCGTTCAAGGCGGGCAGCTCGTTAACGATAGCGATCGTCTCCATCGACACAGTCACGACGCGCTCGACCAGGTCGACGATATAGCGCGGATCGTCGCTGTAGTCGTTGGGATCGTTGACGATGCCCGAGGCCTTGTCCTTGCGGACCTGATAGCGATCCATGAGCCAACCGATGGCCGAGCGCCCATTGACGACGTACTCGTATGCCTCAAGCGGGATACCGCGCAGCGTCATGCTCTCGGCGACCTTGAGGACGGTCATGTCCTGGCCCTTGGGATGCTCCTCGTCCTTCTTATGCGGGCCGAATTTCATTTTGACCGTTCGCCCAGGGTTCGCCGAGTCGCCGTCCTCGACGATCGATGCCCATGGGTCAATCGTCTCGTAATCGAGATGAAAATGGGCGAGTTTTCGACCCGCCTCCGAGAACCTGGCAAAGTCCGCGGCGAGCGGGATGCGCGGCAACTCTTTCTTGAGATTCGACTCGAAGCGCTTGCGGTACTCGGAAGAATGCAGGATACCGTAGACGTAGTAGAAAATATCGGTCTTGTTGAGCTCGATACCGCCATCCTTCTTATAGCGCTTCGGAAACGCATGCGGATAGACCTCAAGGAAGACCTTAAGGGTCTCATCCGTAATAGCGTCGTGGCGAGAATAGGTCTTCTCGGTATGGGTCGCACCGTTGCCGAATAGTGACGCCTGTCCGCCGGGAGCTACATAATCATTTCCGTCAAAGAGAGACGCGCCAACTTGCTCCTCTTCGTACCAGTAGAGGGGGAAGCATTGACCGTGATGAACTAGCTCGAGGTCAGGTAGGATATTAGCGATAAATGGCCCACGCTCCGAGTTGATAATGACGATGTTCTCAAGGCAACGGAGAGAGCCCTGCTGGTAGGTCATTTCGGCCCCGCCTTTTCCCGTTATCTTTGAAAGGATATTGGGCTGCTGGTAGGTCCTTTCGGCCTTTTCCCTCCCGCTTGCCGCGAGAGGGAAAAGGCGGGGCTGCTGGTAGGTCCTTTCGTTCATCACACGGTCGTAGTAAACCCATTGCTTGCAGAACGGCCTATACGACCCCATTACGACCTCGTCACGGTTATAGACTAGCCGCTCTCCCTTCCTGGCAGCATCCTCCATGCGCCGTGTCCAGCTGAAGCGGATCGGATCATATTCAATTGCACGCCCCTCGCTCTTTGCAGCTTGAATCTCAGCGTCCATGTTCGTTAGCAGACGCTCCATTTGCCCCTGCACTCTCGAACGCGAGAATCCCCACGCCCAAGGGTCACGCTGCGTTTTAAGGCCCGCAGACCAGATGGTAAACATGCCGTAGGGAGGCTTTCTCTTCGTTATTCCCAGCGGCGCAAATTCATAGAACGAATCGTCGCGCTGGTTCAGCCAGTCGCCATATTTATCGGGTTCAATCGTTTGCCAATCAATATCACCATTGATTGCAAAATCTCGGATCAGCCAAAGCTTGTCCTCACGACTCAGATAGTCGCCGATATCGTGATAGTGAACAACCCCATGCTCTTTTGAGTCCGGGTTCTTAACCAACATAGTTATAGCGACGCCGATCTTAGCGCCGGCATCAAACACCTTACCGCCCTCACGCTTCCAGTCGGAGGTGTTCTGATTCCCCTTAAGGTTGAAGACGTAGATGCTGTTGAATTCTTCCACGAGCGATCGGCGGAACCCGTTGGAGGAAGATCCGTCAACCCACCCGCCGTTGCTTACGAAGCAGACAATGCCCCTCTCTTCGATTCGGTCGCTCGCCCACCTGAAGGCGCGGAAGTACGAATCGTAAAGCGAGTTCTTATTTGTCGCAGTCGTTTTCGCGACATACGTCTGCGCGATGCGGCTGTCGAGCGTCGGATACTTCTCATTCTGGTTATTGTCGTTGGCGCTCGTCTGGCCTACCGAGTAGGGCGGGTTGCCCACAATCACCCGAATCGGGAGCGCGTTCTGGATGCGCACGCGATCCGTGTTGTCATAGAACACCTCGTCATCGAGGGTGTTCGATTCCTCGGTCATCTGGAACGTATCGGTGAGCACCGCACCCTCGAACGGCTGATAGTCGCCGCCTATGCGGGCATGGTAGGCGTACTCGATATTCACCGTCATGATGTAGTACGCGAGCAACAGGATCTCGTTGGAGTGAATCTCGCGGGTGTACTTGCGCTTAAGTTTCTCGTCGGGGATGAGGTCGCTCTCGATGAGGTGCGCCATGAACGAGCCCGTGCCCGCGAAGGGGTCCAGGATATGCACGCGGTCGTCGGCAAGCGACTGGCCGAACTCGCGCTTGAGGACGCGGTCGGTCTCGCGAAGGATATAGTCGATGATCTCGGTCGGAGTGTAGACGACGCCCATCTTGTCCGAGGTCGCCTTGAACGCAACCTTGAAGAACTTCTCGTAGAGGTCGCGGATGAGCTGCTGGCGCGCCGCATCCGACTGGATGGCGGCAGCGCGGCGGCGCACGCTCGCATACACGTCGTCGAGGACCTCGGAATCCGATGCCTCCTCGATCTTATGCTCTTCGAGTACGCCCAGGAAACGTTCGATGGCGACGGACACCGGGTTCGATTTCGCGAACTCGAAGTCCCCGAACAGGGCATCGAAAACCGGAACGGTGATGATGTGCTGGGCAATCATCTCGACCGCATCCTGCTCGGTGATGCTGGGGTTCAGCGAGTCCTGAAGGCCGTGCAGGAACGCCTTGAAGCTGCCGGACACCTCGTCGTTCTCGCGAACGAGTTTGCCGATGCGTTCGATGTGGCGCTGGGCGATCTTCGCCACGTCCTCGGCCCACTCGTCCCAGTAGATGCGCGTGCCGCACTTCTTGACCAGCGTGGTCTTGACGGCCTTCTCCCAGCGCTCGACCGGGAAGAACGTGAGCCTCATCTGCACGCCCTGCGTGATCTCCGCCGCCTTCTGGCTCTCCTCCTCCTGCTTGAGCTTGAGGTCGCCGGCATCCCACCCCTTCTGGTTGGCAGATCCGACAACCTTGTTCTTCTCGGCCTCCTGCTGGAGGGCGAGCGCGTTGACCTTTGCCTCGATTCGCTCGTCGTGCGAGCGGAGGGCCTGGAGGATGCTCCAGACGTTCGCGAACACCTTGCTGTCGTCGAGCGCCTCCTCCGGCGTCATGCCGGCGGGAACGAAAATGGGCAGGATGATGTAGCCAAAGTCCTTACCCTCGGCGCGCCTCATGACGCGGCCGACGGCCTGGACGACGTCCACGGTCGAGTTCTTGGCATTGAAGAAGATGACGGCGTCGAGGTTGGGCACGTCGATGCCCTCGGCGAGGCAGCGTGCATTGGTGAGGATGCGGCACTCGTCCTCGGCGACGTCCCCTCCGAGCCAGGTGATGTTTCTCGTACGCTGGTCGGACGGCATGTTGCCGTCGACATGGCGCAGCTCGCACTTGAGCGGGAGCTCCTCGTGCTCGTCTTCGGCAAACTTCTCGACGATTTGCGAGAAGGCCTCCGTGATGGTCTTCGATGCATTGATGGTCGAGCAGAAGCCGACGGCGCGGTGTAGCGGCTTGCAGCCGGTCACCATGGTCTCGACGTCATCGACGACGAGCATGCCACCGAGGCCGGTCGCGTCGTCGGGCGCGCCCTCGCCGTGATCGACGAGGCCCTTCCAGCAGCCGATAATCTTGCCGATGTCCGAGGGCTCGAGGCTCATTGCGTTGACGCCCTGGTCGCTCTCCAGGGAGGGCAGGCGGTCCCCGATGGCATCCTCCTGGACGGTGAGGACAACGACCTTGTAGTCGGTAAGCAGCTTCTGCTCCACGGCCTCGCCGAACTTGATCTGGTAGGCGGTGGGGCCGTAGATGGACTCGTCGTCCATGGAGGCGATGGTGTAGTCCTCCTCGGCGCCCTTTCGCTTGGCGGTCTCGCCGTAGATGCGCGGGGTCGCCGTCATGTACAGGCGCTTCTTGGCGGCAACGTTCTCGTTGAAGTGGATCTTCATGAAGGCCGAAGCCTCCGTCTTGGAGACGCCGGGGAGGGCGTTGCCGGTCGTGCGGTGGGCCTCGTCGCACACGACGACATCGAACTCGGGCATGCCGAGCGCCTGCGCGTCATGGATGACGCCGATAGATTGGTAGGTCGAGAAGATGACGACCAGGCCGTCGGGGTTCGAGTGCCTGCAACGCCTGAACGAGCGGTACAGGCTCTCAGGATTCGTCGTCGCGGGATACTCGAATGAATCGAGCGTCATCGGGATGACGTCGTCCTTGCGCGACGCCTTCGAGTCCGAGCAGACGACGAGCGAGGACATGGGCACGCGGCTCTGGCCCATCCACTCACGCATGGACTGTCCGACAAGGGAGATCGACGGCGCGCAGAAGAGGATTGTGCCGGCGGCGGGGCCGATCCAGTCCTCGACGAGGCGGAGGGACATGAGGGTCTTTCCCGTGCCGCACGCCATGATCGCCTTGCAGCGGTCGGACGCCGCCCACTTCTCCTCGATTGCCGCGACCGCGCGCTCCTGATGAGGGCGGAGGTCGTAGGTCACCCGCTCGCCGGCGGGAACACCTTCGATAAACGGGGCCCAGTCGATATTGGAGGCCGCCATCTTGGCGGTATCGATGTACATGGACCCGCTGGCGTCGATTTGCTTCTGGAGGTTCTTTCCCGGACCCTTCGCCGTCGTCATGACCATCAGGGAGTCGACGCCGTCGATAAATGCCGCATGGGCGAAGAACGAGTCGCAGATGCCCTTGGGAAGGTCCTTCTCGCCGTCATAGCACTTGCATTGGATCGCCCACCATTCCCCCGCCTCGGCGGTCTGGGCCATGAGGTCGATTCCGTTGTCTTGGGTGTCGTGGACGGGACAATCATCCCATTCGAGAGCCTGGGCTATCGTCCCGACACGGGAGAAGAACAGCGCGTAGAAAGGGTCGTTCTTGAGATAGTAGACGCAGGCCGCCTCGTACTTGTCACCCTTCTCCTTGGTCGTTGCCGACCCGTTGACGATTGGGTCAAGGGCATCGTAGACGGTCTTCATATAGCGACTCCTTCGTTACAGCTCAGATGTCATCATTTTAGATAAAGTCATTTATCGGTTAATGCTCATTTGAAGGCGAATCGGCGAAGAGAAATACAGTATTAGCAACCTCTCATCAAAAAGCCCGGCATAGCCGGGCTCAACTATATTCGAATGTCGATGATGATCATTACGCAGTCGTGCAAACCGTTTTCTTTAAACAGTCAAACAGCTTGTCGACTTCTTCCGCTTTAGCGCCGAGACGCAGATAGTAGCTACGCAGCTCCTTTCCTGAATAAATCGACGACAGAATGGTCGCAAGTTTATTTAGACGACGCTCGTCGAGAAGCTCGTACAGCATGCTGACTTCTGTCTTGTCCCTCGAATAACCCAGATACGACACTAGCAGGTTCTGAACCGAGCGATACTTATCCAAAGTCCTGTCTTTGTTGTTCGAGCCGTACAAATCAGCGCTATTCCAGGCTGACACCATTTGTTTCGCCGAAGCGAACTCGAACTCAGATCCCGTTGCAATCGCCTTCAACGTCGCTTCAACTGCAGCTTCATCTTGATCCTTGCCGGTAACCCAGAGCCATTTCCCCTTCACGAACCAATCGTCATCAATTGCTTCTTGGTTCCTCGCTATCTTCTCAAGTCTTTTAGAGCTCTCCTCTTCAATCAGTTTCGGAGTATTCCTCACCCCCACACCCATTACAGTTTGAGTCGTCCGAAAGGGCGGCTCTTTTCCGTTGCATGGTTATACGATTGAGCCGTACCGGTGGTCGCTGGCCGACCGCCCCGGACGGCCGTCAGCCCCTGCCCCGCAGAGG
>CABUCA010000071.1 GCA_902489965.1 uncultured Collinsella sp. | reverse complement strand
GTTCCCGCCGCTCGAAGAGCCCGTCGTGAAGCGCGTCATCCACACCACTGCCGACTTCTCGTACGCCGATTCCCTCGTGTTCACCCATGACGCCGCGCGCTGTGCGCTCGACGCACTGCGCGCAGGGGCCACGGTGCTCACCGACACGAACATGGCGCTCGCAGGCATAAGCAAGCCCGCGCTCGCGAAGCTCGGCTGCAAGGCCGTGTGCTACATGGCCGACCCTGATGTCGCCGCAACGGCGCGCGCCGCGGGCACGACTCGCGCCGTTGCGAGCATGGACAAAGCTTGCCGCATCGAGGGTCCGCTTATCGTGGCCGTCGGCAACGCTCCCACAGCACTTCTGCGCCTCGCCGAGCTCATGGACGCGGGGAAGATCGCGCCCGCGCTCGTCGTTGGGGTGCCGGTCGGGTTTGTGAACGTGGTCGAGGCGAAAGAGGAGCTACTCGCGCGACGCGTGCCGGCCATCGTCGCGAGGGGTCGCAAGGGCGGCTCGACCGTGGCGGCCGCCATTATGAACGCGCTGCTCTACCAGATCACGCGCACGGGTGGCGCGAAGTGACGGCCCCCGCATCCGTGCCGGCGCTGCGCATCTTCGCCGGCACCACCGAGGGCCGCCTTCTGTGCGAATGGGCGAGCGGGGCGGGCATCCCCGCCCGTGCCTACGCGGCAACCGAGTACGGAGGAGAGCTTTTGGGCGAGCTTCCGGGCATCGAGGTGCATGCGGGCAGGCTCGACGATGCCGACATGGAGCGCGAGCTTTCCGGCGCGCGCGTCGTCGTCGACGCCACGCACCCCTTCGCTACGCTCGCAAGCGGCAACATCCGGGCCGCTTCGCTCGCCGTGGGTGCACGATGTCTGCGCCTTGCGCGCCCGGTTGAGGCGCTGCCCAAAGGCGTCGTGCCGGTCGCGTCGATCGCCTGCGCGGCGCGCTTTCTCTCCGAGAACCCGGGTCGCGCGCTTCTCACGACGGGGAGCAAGGAGCTTGCTCCCTACACGCGCGTCGCCGATTTCGCGGAGCGCTTCTTCGTGCGTGTGCTCCCGCTGCCCGGTGCTATAACGAAGTGCATCGACGCGGGGTTTTCGCCGTCGCACGTCATCGGCATGCAGGGGCCCTTCACCCGCGAGCTCAACGAGGCGATGCTTCGGCAGGTGGGCGCCCAGTGGCTTGTGACCAAGGACTCGGGAACCGTAGGCGGCACGGCCGAGAAGCTTGCCGCCGCGCGCGACGTGGGAGCGCGCTGCATCGTGATCACCCGTCCCGCCGAGGGAGGCGGGGCCCTTTCGCTTCGGGAAGTGGAAGACGCGCTCTTACGGGAGTTCGCGCGCTAGGCGCTCGCCGCGCCTGCGCGGCCTCCCGCCCGCGAGGAGGAGCGCCCCGAGCAAGCTCGACCCGTACAAGCCTGTCATCCGCCAATAGCTCGAGGACGACGCCCGGAACTGGCGCAAGCAGTCCTTCAATAAGTTGCGGTGAAATAGTGTCTGTTTTTGCTGTTAGATAGCATATTCAGTCCCTAATTCACCGCAACTTATTGGTGGTGGCTTACTGGTAGCGTAGACACTCGACGGGGTCGAGCTTTGCCGCGCGGCGAGCGGGGTAGAAGCCAAAGATTACGCCGATGCCGACGGAGACACCGAAGGCCAGCAGTACCGTGGCGATTGAAAAGCTCGGCGTGATTTGCCCGCTGGCACCGAGTTCGCTGAGAACCCCTGATCCTGCAGCAAACATCGCGAGGCCCCAGGCCAGCAGATAGCCAATCAGGACACCCAGCAGGCCACCGGTGACGCACAGTGCCGAGGACTCGGCCAAAAACTGCGCGGTGATATCGCGACGACTGGCGCCCAGAGCGCGGCGAATACCGATCTCGCGGATGCGCTCAGTCACGTTGGTGAGCATCATATTCATAATGCCGATACCGCCGACAAGCAGCGAGATGCTGGCGACAGCACCCATGATGAGCGAGAACGCACCCATAAAGGAGTTGAGTGCATCGATGGCGCTTTTCATGGATGTCGCCGATACACTGTCGTACTCATCCTCCTCCTCGATGCCCTTCATCGCGCGCACCTTGGACTCGATGGTCTTGCAGAGCTCATCCATGTCCGTGCCCTCGACGGCGAGCGCCGTTACGCTGGGAAACGAGGGATTCTCATCGCCAAAGAGTCCCGAGATCGTCTCGCGGGGCATATACAGCGTGAGTGAACCCATGGAGTCGCTGCCGCCGTCAATTACGCCAACGATCTGCACCTCGTCGCTCGAAACTTTGATGGTCTTGCCGAGTACGTCTTGCTCGTTGCCGTACAGCTGGTCGGCGCCGCCGCGGCTGATGAGCGCCACGCGCGCGCCGGACTTTGTTTCGGCGTCGGTATAGGTGCGCCCCGCGACGAGCTTGCTGGCGCCCACGGCGTCGAGCATATTGCTATCCACGCCCTGCGCCATAACGGTATAGCATTTGTCGCCGGCTTTGTATTCGGTATATGCGCTGTCCACGATGCCGATCTGCTCAATCTGCGGCACCATCTTGCGGAGCTTTTCGACGTCCGACTCGGTGAGTTCCTGCGACGAATAAATCTGCACCATACGCGCCGCATTGAGGCCCAGGCTGTTAACCAGGCTGTTTTGGATGCCGCCGATGAGCGAGGTCATGGCGATGACGGAGGCGATACCGATGACAATGCCCAGGATAGTGAGCAGACTGCGTCCCTTGTTGGATTCAAGCGAGTGAAGGGCTTCTTGGATGAGGTCGCGTGTGCTCATGCCTTCACTCCTTTCGTGGGGTTGGCGGATCCGGAAATTGTGGGCAGGCTCTCGACGGCTCCGCGCAGGGTCTGCGGCGCATGTGCGATATATGCACCCTCGTGGATCCGGCCGTCGCGGATAGTCACAGCGCGGTCGGCCTCGGCGGCGATGCCGGGATCATGCGTGATGAGCACGATGGTCTTACCGCGTTGCTGGAGCTTGTGGAAGGTCTCCATCACGAGCGCTCCGGTGGCAGAGTCCAGGTTGCCCGTCGGCTCATCGGCCAGAATGATGGGCGGATCGTTGACGAGGGCGCGTGCGATGGCGACCCTCTGCATCTGACCGCCTGAAAGCTCGGAGATACGGTGATCCCAGTGGTCGACGGGCAACGTTACAGCTTGCAGCGCGTGCACGGCGCGCATCTCGCGCTGACTGCGCGGCACATTGGTGTACGACAGCGGCAGCATCACGTTTTCGATGACCGAAAGGCGCGGCAACAGGTTAAAGCTCTGGAACACAAACCCGATGCTCAGGGCGCGGACTTCGGTGAGCTCATCGTCGTCAAGCTCGGCTACGTTGAGCCCCTGCAGGTAATAGTCGCCCGCCGTCGGCTTGTCCAGACAGCCCAGGATGTTCATGAGCGTCGACTTGCCCGAGCCCGAGGGTCCGGTGATGGCGACGAATTCGCCGGGATTTACCGCCAGGCTCACGTTGTGGAGGATGTGGGCGCAACCGGCCTCGCTCTCAAAGATGCGGTGCACGTTGCGGATGTCGATGACGGGGCGCATTACATGTCCTCATCGGCAGTCATACTGCCCGAATCCGCGCTGTAGCCGCCGTCAGCCGTTGCGTCCGCTCCGGTGTCCATGACGAGGGTGTCGCCATCGCGCAGCTTGGTAACCGGCACGTCAGGGTTGATCTCGTTGCCCTGGTCGTCGCGCTTGACCTGTGTCTTGCCGACTACGGCTTCGTTGTCGTTTTGTGTCACGACGGCCACCTTCACGCGATGGGTTTGCTTGCCCTCGTCATCGGTTGCCACGTTGACGTAATAGTGTTCGCCGTCTTCGGTCATGAGCGCCATCGTCGGCACCATCACCACGTCGTCGAGCTGCTCGGTCACCACCGATACCTCGGCCGTCATGCCCGGCTTCAGGCGCGCGTCAGGCGCCTCGATGAGGATGTCGACGTTAAAGGTTACGTTGCCGCCGCCACTGTTTGCGGCGTCGGAGTTTGCCACCGACGCGATGGCCGTGACGGTTCCCTGGCTCACGATATCGGGAAACGCGGGATACGTGACGTTGGCTCTCTGCCCAACGGCGATCTTGGCGATGTCCTTTTCGCCCACCTGCACGGTCACCTTCATCTTGGATAGGTCGGCGATCTGCATGCATTGCTTGCCGCCGCTCGTATCGCTTTCGCCCATGATCATGCCGCCTGTTACCGTGGCGCCCACCTTGGCGTTGAGCTCCACGATGCTACCCGAGCTCGGGGCCGTGACCGTGCGACTGGCGGCCTTGGCGTTCGCCTGGTCGAGGTTTGCCTGGGCCGATGCGAGGCTGCGCTGCGCGGCCGATACGGCGTTCGTGTCCGCTGATGCGGCGGAGACGTCAGCCGCTGCGGAAGCTCCATCGACGTCCGTCGTTGGGGTGGCCTGCGCGGCGGCTGCGGCTTTCTGTGCGTTGGCGAGGTCTTCCTGAGCGGCTGCAACTGCACGCTGCGCCTCGGCAACGTTGCGATCGAGCTCGTCGTTTTTAATGGTCATAAGCACGTCGCCCTCGTTGACGGATTGGCCTGCCTGCACGTTGATCGAATCGACCGTGCCGTCGACAGAAGGGGAGACCACTGAGGACGAAATGGGTTTGAGTTGGCCTTTCGCCTCGACCGTTGAGCTAAACGTGCCCTCGGTCACCATGTCGGTCACAGGCCCGCTAGCGCCTTGTGGCTGCGCATTGATAACCAGGGTTGCGACAATGGCAATGAGCGCGATGGCACCCACGACGCCGGCGGCAATACCGCGTCGAATCAGCTTTTTGCGTCGACGTTCGGCGCGTTTTGCCTTGAGCTTGGCATATGCCTCTTCATCGGAAATCTCGGCCGTATCGTTCGCGCGTCCGCTCTGCTTGTCGGTGTGTGCGTTTGTAATCAGAGGAATCGTTTCGGTGGCACCTTCGGGCGTGTGCTCGGTATCATCCGGGCCCGGGGTGATGGTGGGGACATTCGGCATAGCGTCTCCTTTATAGAAAGAACCTTGATAAGTATATGCGCCCACCGGTTGGGGTGGGCGCATAGAACGGTTTCTTTCGGAACTGTTAGATTGGTCGCAGCGGTTCCACGTTGTAGGAATGCGCGCGTTGCACTAAGAGTGGACAACCACGCACAGGCCGACTTTGATGCAGTCGTGCAGTGCCTTGGCGTCTGCCAGGCGCAGGTTGATGCAACCGTGGCTGCCGCACCACTTGTACGACTCGGCATTATCGAAGCTCTTGTCGTTTTGCCAGGTGGCATCGTGGAAGCCGATCATATTGCCCTCAAACGGCATCCAGTAGCTCACCGGGCTTTCGTATTTGGGCTTACCGGTCTCGGGGTCCTTGGCTCCGATCAGGGTGCTGCCGCCGTCGTTGCTGTTGATCTGCCACACGCCCTCGGGGGTTGCGTCTTCGCCCGATTTGCCGGAAATAAAGTTGGCCTCCCAAACGATATTACCGTTCTCGTCATAGTAGCGCGCGTGCTGCTCGGACAGGTCGACGTCGATATACGCCTTCCAGTCGGGCTCTCCCTTTGCGGTAAAGGTGTCGGCCTTCTGGGAGTACTTGATCTCGATTTCGCCGGTCTGCTTGTTGTTAATGGCGTCCTCGACCTGCTTGGCGAGCGAGCTGCTGTCGATGGACCAACCAAAGTCACCGCCTTCGACGGCGCACTGCTTGCCATCGGCGCGCGTCCACCAGCGAGTGGAGCCAACGGTATTAAAGCCGTTGGCGAGCTCGGCTGCCCAGCTGCTGATCTGCGACGTATCGAGCGTGGGGTTGGCCGGATCGGCGAAGCTGATCCACTGCAACACGGAGCTGCCATCAACCTTGCCGGCATCCTCGCCGTTAAGCTTGAGGGTCACGTTGACGCCCAGGAAGTTGTTGGCGGCATCGCATGCGGCCTGAATCTGATTATCGGTCAGCGTTCCATTGAGCGGCTCATAGGCATCGTTGCCGAGCTTGGAAAGATCTACGGTCTCGGCCAGCGAGGCAAGCTCGAGTTCGGCATACTTAATGACATGCTCGCGGTTGAGTTTTTCGTTGGAGCGCGCCTTCTCGACGGTAAACTTGCCGGCTTGCTCGTCATAGGAGCTATTGGCCTCGAACGTGCCCGAACGCCCCTCGTTAAACTCGTCGATGGCGGCGCCCAGATCCTTCTCAAACTTCTTTTGGTCAAAGGCGTCGGAGAGCATGGACAGGTCGACGTCTTGATCAAGATCGACTTCGTTGGAGGTAGCGGTTGTTTTGGTCTTGCCGCTTATGGATTCCACAAGGCGGACCGGCCAAATAAAGGCTTCGTTGTGGTTGATGATTTCTTTTGCAGCAGCTTCACCGTCGACGATGGGTTCATCGGACTCGGGCTGATAGGTCCAGCTAAAGTCATCGCCTGTCACGGTGAGCTTATAGTGCTTCCATGCCGAGTTGACCTTAGTGGCGGCAGACGATGCGTTGGAGAACGAGACGTCGACGCCGGCAATGGTGGTGTTGGGGTAGGCTAGCTGCGAAAACGCTACGATGCCAACGATATAGACAATGACGATAAGACCCAGGACGACAAAGAGCGTCGTTTTTTTGCCCGACTTATTGTTGCCGGCGGGTTTGCGCGCGGGGCCGCGATCGCCTCGAGCGTGCGTGGGGGGCTGCTTGGGCGCATTGCCGTTTGCCTGGCGCTGCTGACGTTGTTGACGCTGCTGTCGCTGTTGGTTCGGGCGTTGGGAAGCGTTTGCCGCACCACGCTGCTGACCGTGGCTCGGCGCGATAGGACGCGGTGACTGAACGCCGCCGGTGTGCCTGCTCGGCTGCTGCGGATCGGGAATCAGTTGAGTTCGATCGTTTTGCGACATCGTATGCATATCCTTCGAATTTCGCCTTATGGCTCATCGTGTTTTTACTGGGCTTGCATTATAGCGATTGCCCTGCTGTTTGTGGTACGGAAACGGTGGCATTCAAAAGAGGTGGGACATTTGTCCCACCTTTGAGTCATACTTTGCCGTTATCCGCACACGCCGCATTTTGCACAGGCCGAAAGTGCGGCCGGAGCCTGCGCGATGCCGCCCTTGGCCGTCTCGCGCAACGTGGCAGGCAGGGCGTGGCCCACCGAGAGCATGACGTGTGCCATCTGGTCAAACGGCACCAGGCTCTTAATTCCTGCGAGGGCGAGTTGCGCCGAGCTAAAGGCCGCGGCCACGCCTATGGCGTTGCGGTTTTGGCAGGGCACCTCCACGAGGCCACCGACGGGGTCACAAACGAGGCCCAGCAGGTTACTCAGCGCGATGGAACTGGCGTCGAGCGCCTGCTCGGGCGTGCCGCCGAGCATCTGCACCAGAGCGGCGGCCGCCATGGCGGCGGCGCTTCCGACCTCGGCTTGGCAGCCGCCCTCGGCGCCGGCAACGCAGGCGCTTGTGGTGAGGTTGAGGCCGATGGCGGCTGCGCAGTAGAGCGCGTCCATGACCTGCTCGTCGTCGAGCTGAAGGTGATCGGCGAGCGCCAGCACGCAGCCAGGCACAACACCCGCGGAGCCTGCCGTGGGGGCGGCGACGATCACTCCCATCGTGGCGGAGCGCTCGAGCACGGCCATCGCGCGGGCCACGGCGTCGGTTTGAACAGTGCCCATCAGGCTCGTGCTCAAATCGTTGCGGCCGGTGGCATCGACGAGTTTAGCCTCGCCGCCGATAAGCCCGCCGAGCGATCGCTGCGGATTGGCGATGGGGGTCGTGGTCTCCTCGCGCATGACGTCGAGCACGCGGCGCATGGCGGCGACGGCGTGGGTCTCGCCGGTCAGACGCGCCTCGCGCACGGCCATAACGGCGCCGATATTCAGGCCGAGCTCGGCGCACGCATCGAGCAGCTGCTCGCCGTCGTCGAAGATCTCCTTTGCCGAGACACCGGGGGAGAGCGACGAGGCAGAACCGGGGAGCTCGATAAAGGTCGCGTAATCGACATTGTCGAGTTTGCGTAGCATGGGGATAACGGTGTCGTCGGGCGCGCCGTCGGTCTCAAAGACGGAGTAGGCCTGGCCGCCCACTTCGGTGCGGTAGGTGCGGCAGAAGGCGATGTTCACGTGTGCGTAGGCGAGCAGGTTGGTGAGCGCGGCGAGCACGCCGGGGACGTCGTAGTGCGCCACGAAGAGTGTGGAGTACATGCCCGAGATGTCGACGCCGACGCCGTTAATGCGGCTGATGCGCATCTTGCCGCCGCCCAGGCTCTCACCGCGGACCTGTGCCGTGGCGCCCGTGTCGTCGACCATGTCGATGTCGACGGTGTTGGGGTGGATGGAGGCGTCGTCGCCCTTGATGTCAAAGTGATATTCGAGGCCCTGCTCGCGTGCGAGGTCGAAGGCCTGCTTGATGTTCTCGTCATCGGTGTCGAGGCCCAGGATGCCCGCGACGAGCGCACGGTCGGTGCCGTGGCCGCGGTAGGTGTGGGCGAAGGAGTTCCACAGGCCAAAGGTGACTTTGGTGATGCGGCCTTCCAGCAGGCTGGCGGCAACTTGGGCGCAGCGCAGGGCGCCGGCGGTGTGCGATGAGCTGGGGCCGACCATGACGGGCCCCAAGATCTCGAATGCCGAGGTCGTAGCTAGTGTTTGCGGCTTGCCTGCCATGGGTGCTCCTTCTCTATCCCGTCGTTCCGAGGACTTTGGTATTTGGTCGCCCGCTCTACAGTCCTGGCTCGCACGGAGGCCACATTAAGTGGCCTCCGGCTCGTGCG
>CABUCA010000070.1 GCA_902489965.1 uncultured Collinsella sp. | reverse complement strand
TTTTGGGACGGCGCGAATCGTGGCAGACAGCCTCCCAACACGCTAATGGCGGGCGCGCATCTTCACCAAACGCACCATGGCGAGCGCAAAGCCCACAGCGGCCACAGCCATAAGCACATAGAACACCGAGCGAAAGCCGAATAGGAATACATCCGGACGGCCTGCAACAAAACTGGTCACGGCCTCGCCCATCGCCACGCTCATCTGCCCATAGAGGATATGCGAACCTGCCGTAATACCCAGCGCCATGCCCGCATAGCGCGCCAAGCTGCCCAAGCTACCTGCAAAGCCGAGCGCTTCGCGCGGAGCCGAGCCCATATACAGCGAGTTATTGGGGCTCTGGAAAATCGAAGTACCACACGACATAAACGCGACACAGCACACGATCACAGGGATGGAAGAATGCTCGTCGAGTGTGCTTACCGCAAAAAGACCGCATACGTACACGCCCAGGCCGACTGCCGTGGGGCCCTCGCAGCCAACACGGTCCGAAACCGTACCCGAAAGCGGGCCGATAAAGGCATTCACCATTGGCAGCGCCAAAAAGAGCAATCCGGAAATGTCGGAACCAAAGCCGTGGGCGTCCTGAAAATAGAACGGCAGGATAAACTCGGATGCGCCAATGCCAACAAACACGATGAGCATGCAGGCAAGGTTGATGGTGAAGGCCGAATTTGCAAAGCAGCGACGAGCAGCCTCAATCAAGGACATGGGGCGCTCGCCGGCCTCCGGCTTAACATGCGGCAGCGTGTAGAGCCCCACGATAAACGAGATGACGCCAATGGGCAGGTTGATGAGGAAGATGCTCTCCCAGGGAAAGCTTGCCACCAGCACGCCGCCGAGCACGGGGCCACACATCATGCCGAGGGCCACGAAGGTCGCAAGAATGCCCATGGCACGACCGCGCTCGCGCGCCGGAAACGACTCAGTGATGATACCCATGTTGTTGGCCATGGCCGCCGCGCAACCAACACCCTGAACGATGCGTGCCAGAATAAGAACTTCGAGCGAGGCCGAAAGGCCGCACAGCAGCGAACCGACCGAAAAGACGATAACGCCCAGCTGGAACACATTCACCTTGCCGCGTACGTCGCCCAGACGGCCAAACGGCAACATAGCCACGCAAGTCGCAAGCAGATACACCGAGCTTACCAGCTGAATGCGATCGAGGCCCACGCCCAGCTCCTTTTGCATCACGGGCAGCGCCACGGTCACGACGGTCGAATCCAGACACACCATAAACGTCATGATGAGCACGGTAAACAGAATCGCCCACTTGTTCTTGCCATGGGTGTCGCCCTCTAGGGCAATGTGCTCGCGGCGCAGCTGCTCTGCGGTTTTCTCCATATCCATCCTTTCGAGTGGCCCAACGCAAAAACGGGGCCCCAATCGCCTGCAAACAGTCGCGATTGGGGTCCCGCCTACGGAATCGGAACTAAAGGTCGCCGAAGTTTTCTGCCAGCATCGGCGCCTTGTGCGAATGCTAGCCTAGCACTGCTCGAGCGCCTGCTCAAGGTCGGCAATCAGATCGGCCGTGTCCTCGAGGCCGCACGACAGGCGCACCATGTCGGCGGAGATACCGCAGGCGATGAGCTCTTCGTCGTTCATCTGGCGATGCGTGGCATTAGCAGGATGCAGGCAGCAAGTGCGGGCGTCGGCCACGTGCGTGGCGATCTGAGCGAGCTTGAGGCTCTTCATAAAGGTCTCGGCCGCCGCGCGACCACCGTTAAAGCCAAAGCTCACAACGCCGCAGGTGCCGTTGGGCATGTACTTCTGAGCGAGGTCATAGTACTTATCGCCCTCCAGGCCCGGATAGCTCACGAAGCGCACCTTGGGATGGCTCTGCAGGAACTTGGCAACGGCCAGGCCGTTCTCGCAATGACGCGGCATGCGCACATGCAGGCTCTCGAGCGAGCTGTTCAGGAAGAAAGCCGCCTGCGGATTCTGCATAGGACCAAGATCGCGCATGAGCTGAGCGGTTGCCTTGGTAATGAAGGCACCCTCGCGACCAAACTTCTCGGCATAGGTCACGCCGTGGTAGCTCTCATCGGGCGTGGTAAGACCCGGGAACTTGTCCGCATGAGCCATCCAGTCAAACTGACCGTGGTCAACGATTACGCCGCCCAGGTAGGCAGCATGTCCATCCATGTACTTGGTGGTGGAGTGCGTAACGATGTCGGCACCCCACTCAAAGGGACGGCACATCACGGGCGTCGGGAAGGTGTTGTCGACCATCAGCGGCACGCCGTGGTCATGTGCGGCCTTGGCAAAGCGCTCAATATCGAGCACGGCAAGGGCGGGGTTGGCAATCGTCTCGCCAAAGACGAGCTTGGTATTGGGCTCAAAGGCTGCCTCGAGCTCCTCATCGGTGCAGTCGGGGGCAACGAACGTGCAGGTCAGACCCATGCGCTCCATAGTATGGGCGAGCAGGTTGTAGGTACCGCCATAGATGGCAGAGCTTGCGACCACATGGTCGCCGGCACCGGCCACGTTAAAGATCGCGAGGAAGTTCGCGGCCATGCCCGAGCTCGTGAGCATCGCAGCGGTACCGCCCTCCATCTCGCAGATCTTGGCAGCAACCAAATCGCACGTGGGGTTCTGCAGGCGGCTGTAGAAGTAGCCCGACTCCTCCAGGTCAAACAGCTTGCCCATATGCTCGGACGTGTCGTACTTCCACGTGGTGGACTGGTAGATGGGCACCTGGCGCGGCTCGGCATCTCCAGGGTGATAGCCGCCCTGAACACATGTAGTACCGATGGTCTGCTCGCTCATATCTAGCTCCCTTGCCTGGGTTACGTTTCATTCGGTTCACGATACCGCTACCCTGCACCCCTCTCAACCCATCCCCAAGGTAGGTTATGGGACTAATTGATCAGGGGTATTTATCTCAAGCCTTGGGCATTTGCTCGATAGATAAAAACGAGGCATACATGAAGCTCTCGATGATTACATGCCCCGTCACGGGTACCATAGGCGAGTACACCGTGACCAAGGAGACAACGATGAAGCAAATCGATACTGCTCAGCTCGACACCGCCGCCTGCCAAGCTCAGGCTGCCGAATACCACGCCCAAGGCTTCAACTGCGCACAGGCCGTCGCCTGCACGCTCGCACCTGCCGTCGGGCTCGACCCCCAGACCGCCTTTACCCTCACCGAGGGCTTTGGCGCCGGCATGGGCGGCATGACCGAAACCTGCGGTGCCATCTCGGGCGCCGTGGCCATCATGGGCTTTGTGATGAGCGACGGCATGGAAAACCCCAAGACCAAGGGCCAGACCTACAAGCTGTCGCGCGAAATCGCCAAGCGTTTTGGCGAGAAGAACACGACGACCGTCTGCGGCACGCTCAAGGGCATCGGATCGGACAAGGGTCCGCTCCGCAGCTGTCCCGGTTGCATCGACGATGCCGTCGAAATCGCCTGCGATGTGCTAAAGCAGCTCGCCGAGTAAGCGGCAGCAACAGAAAAACGACGGCCGGCGCGCTTGGGATCCATCCAAAAGCACGCCGGCCGCCAAAGCCCTCGGTGAGGGTAAAGGCGGTCTGGGGGTCGAGCCGTCGCCGTTAAAACTCGGCAAATTCGGGAGCGCCGACCTCAATCTCCTCGCGCCCCGCCATAAGCTCGCGCATCTTAGCGCAAAACGGCTCCTGCTCCCCCGCTTTGAACACCAAATGAATCGTCACGGTATCCGCGAAATCGGTATCCGAAACCTTGGCACCCGAATCCTGCGCCAAATGAAGCACTTGCTCATACTGCGGATAGGCCACATGCACGTCAACAGGCACGACACTCGTCATCTCGACGATCTGCCCGGCCTCCTGAGCCGCGGCCACCGCCGTCTGCGTCGCCGC
This sequence comes from uncultured Collinsella sp., assembly GCA_902489965.1. GTDB lineage: Bacteria > Actinomycetota > Coriobacteriia > Coriobacteriales > Coriobacteriaceae > Collinsella. Next base: position 5,545 of record CABUCA010000070.1, on the reverse strand, counting down.
GGTATAGGCGCGCACCAAGCCACCGGGCCCTAACAGCGTGCCACCAAAATAGCGCGTCACCACGCAGCAAACATTTTTGAGCCCCGCGCCGCGCAGCACCTCGAGCGTCGGCATACCGCTCGTGCGGCTCGGCTCACCATCATCGCTCTGGCGCTCGCGTCCATCGACTAAAATCCACGCGGGAACATTGTGCCGAGCGTCGTAATGACGCTTGCGAACCATCTCGATAAAGGCATTCGCCTCGTCCTCGGACTCAATATGGACCAGCTGGGCAATAAACCGGCTCTTGCGGTCCACAAACTCGCCCGAAGCCTCAATATTCGATTGCAGAGTAAAATAGCTGTCCAACAAAGCCCCTCAACAAAACTAAGCGCGGCAACAAACAGCCTCAATAATACGGCAAACACCATATCGATTGTCAGGGTAACAAAAATGCCAAGTGGGCCTGTAAGCCGGGTTCTGTCGTGAACGGTCATTTATCTTGTCTGCACGTTACCGTGCAGTTCCACGCACGCTACCCGAACGCGGACCGGGCCGGCCCATAGCGTTCCTATTCGCGCTTGCTCCGGATGGGGCTTGCCAAGCCGCCGTGTTGCCACGACGCTGGTGGTCTCTTACACCACCGTTTCAGCTTTTCCCTTTACGCCTTGCGGCGCAGGTGGGAGTCTTCTTTTCTGCGGCGCTTTCCGTCGGATCACTCCGCCCGGCCGTTAGCCGGCATCCCGCCCTCTGGAGCCCGGACTTTCCTCACGCGTACTGCAAGCAGCACATCGCGCGACCGTCTGGCCCACTCAGCAGTGCAAGAGTGTAACACACCGTTGCCGCAGGCAATGGCACAACGCAAACGCTCGACACGATAAACCAAGAACCGCCATGCGTTACAATGGTCCTGTCGATGGGCAACGTCGTCAGTCGAGACGCGACCGCGCTCCGCACCCCTCCGTCTACTCGGTGTGTTCCCGCCTCCTCCCCGAGGCGGGATGTCGGCATTTTTCACGCACCGACAACCCAATAGCCTATGGACAGCCCGGGCAGCATTACGCACGGGCAGCATCGCACATCTCGGCAGCAAAAGCAAAAAGGGACCCGTCCATTACGGACGGATCCCTTAAAACAAGTGATCGTCAAACCGATTTACTCGGCGTCGGTCTCCTCGTCCTTCTTCTCGGAAGGAAGCGGGGTAACCTCGATCTCGACGCCCAGAGTCTCAGCAGCGGACTTCATGGACAGGGAGATACGACGACGGTCGAGGTCGATCTCCATGACCTTGACCTGAACCTTGTCGCCCACGTGGGTGACCTGAGAAGGCTGATCGACGTGCTTGTTGGCCATCTCGGAAATGTGCACCAGGCCCTCGATGCCCTCGCCCAGGTCGACGAAAGCGCCGAACGGGACAAGCTTGGTCACAGTGCCCTCGACGATAGCGCCGACGGGGTACTTCTTGACCAGTGCACGCCACGGATCCTCGGTGGTCTGCTTGAGACCCAGGGAGATGCGCTCGCGGTTGAGATCGACGTCGAGAACCTCGACCTCGACCTCCTGGCCGACCTTGACAACCTCGGAAGGATGGTTGACGTGGTTCCAGGAGAGCTCGGAGATGTGGATGAGGCCGTCGATACCGCCGAGGTCGACGAAGGCGCCGAAGTCGACGATGGAGGAAACGGTGCCCTGGAGACGCATGCCAGACTTGAGCTTGGACAGAATCTCGGAGCGCTCGGCCTTACGGGACTCCTCGAGCACGACGCGACGGGAGAGGACGACGTTGTTGCGGTTGCGGTCCATCTCGATGACGCGAGCCTCGATGCGGGTGCCCATGTAGGAGGTGAGGTCCTTGACACGACGGAGGTCGACGAGGGAAGCGGGCAGGAAGCCACGCAGGCCGATGTCGAGGATCAGGCCGCCCTTGACAACCTCGATAACCTCGCCCTCGACGTTCTCGCCGGAGTTGAACTTCTCCTCGATGCGGTTCCAAGCACGCTCGTACTCGGCACGCTTCTTGGACAGGACCAGACGACCGTCCTTGTCCTCCTTCTGGAGAACCAGAGCCTCGATGGGATCACCGAGTGCAACGATGTCTGCAGGGTTAGCGTCCTTGCGGATGGACAGCTCGCGGACCGGGATAACGCCCTCGGACTTGAATCCGATGTCAACGAGCACCTCGTCATGCTCGATCTTAACGACAGTGCCGTTAACGAGATCGCCCTCATCAAAGTCGGTAATCGTACCGTCGATGAGGTTGTTCATCTCCTCCTCGTTGACATCGTCAAGAGAGAAAATGGACGAGTTCTGAATCTCACTCAAAGGTGGACCCCTTTCGAACTACGGGGCCCCGATTGCTAGGACCTACAGAAGGGTGCGACAAGCACACAACGTTTAGGAACACTCGGGAGCCGACAGATACTAATGTGACGCTTATGCAATCACGTTCGTATAGGTTACGGGGAAATGAGTTCGATTTCAAGCGTGAACTGCGATTTTTTACTCGTGTGGAGACTTTTTCGTAATCTTATGAACACACGTATCCGCAACTTGACGATAACCAGCAAGGCATTTGGCTTTGGGGTAAAGTATCCGGAGCCAACGACTCTAGATCAAATTTACGAGAAAGGTGCCCGCGTGCTCAAAGCAGTCGTTTTCGATATGGACGAAACGCTTCTTAGCATCAACCTCAACGCGTTCATCCTTCGCTATTTTAAGGATGTCTCTTCGATGCTCGCGGATATCGGGCGCCGCAGCCGCGGTGGCACGATGGCACGCCTCGGCACCATCCTGGTCGACCTCAACGCCAATCGCCGCAGCGGCACGGACAACCGCACCAATCTTGAGTTTTACCAAGAAGAGGTCGAGCGCCGATGCGGGATCCGCCTCTCCGATCCCCTCATCTACGAGGCGTTTACCTACTATGACCGCGAAGTTCTTCCGTACAAGAACGACGATGTCATTAACGCCCACGCCATGCCGGGCGCACACGCCGCGCTCCAGGCCGTACAGGACGCAGGGCTGCGTTGTGCGCTCTTTACCAACCCCAGCTTTCCCCAGGGGGCCATCGAGTGCCGCATGGGTTGGGGCGACCTGGCCGACGCTCCCTTTGAGCTCGTCACGCACATGGGAAACACCACCCGCTGCAAGCCCGATGCCACCTACTATCTAGAGCAGCTTCAGGTGATGGGGCTCGAGCCGCACGAGGTCCTTATGGTGGGCAACGATCCCAAGCGCGACTTCCCGTCCCCCGATTGCGGCATCCAAACCGCCTTTGTGGGCCAAGGCAAGCCCAGCCGAGCCACCTGGCGCGGAACCATGGAAGACTTCGCCCGCGAATTCAACGCCGTAGTAGAAGCCTTCTACGAGCACCAAATAGCCGACGAACTGTCCTAGGACCTCTCGCTCCAAACAAAATAGCGCCGCAGGTTGAGCATAAGTCAGCGAAAACGTCCCTAAGCGAGCAATGTGCCTTGAAAGAGGAGGGCATAGGCCTTCTGGCCATGCCCGCCGATTGAAAGGCAGATTGCCGCTTAGGGACGTTTGCAGCGTCAACTGGTTACGCGGTTTGGTAAAACCGCGTAACTAGCACACCTGGGTTTTGCCGATCATGATGTTGAGGATCTCGACGTCGGTGTCCTTCATGCCCACGCGGCCTACGTAGCCCATACTGGCGATCGTCTGCTCAACGGTATCTTGGATCAGGCCCTCGCCGGCGCGGAAGCCGCGGCCTTGCATGGCCATATCGTGGCCCAGAATCGCCGCATCGACGGCAGCCGAGATCTTGGCGGCACAGCTCGCCTTGGCGCCGTCGCACACGATGCCGCCCACGTTGCCAAGCGTATTCGAGACCGTCGCGCCAATCTGTTCGCGCGTGCCACCGCACAGCCAGGTAATCGCAGCGCCGGCGCCGCACGCAGCGCAAATAGCACCGCAAAACGCCGAGAGCGCACCAATATAGCTCTTGATATGCACGGCGATAAGATCGGACAGCATCACGGCGCGCACCAGGCGCTCGTGGTCGCAACGCAGGTACTCGGCATACTCCATGACGGGCAATGCGCAGGTAATGCCCTGATTGCCCGAGCCGCACACAATGGCGACCGGCAGCGCGCAACCGTTCATGCGGGCGTCGGACCCGGCGGCCGCACGGGCACGGGCACGGCAAGCGACGTCATCGGCACGAGCGCCCAACAGTGTACGACCCACCTCGGCGCCCCAAGCGTGCGCAAGGCCCTCGGCACTGATCGCGCCATTCAGCTCAATCTGACGCTCAACGGCAGCGCGGGCGTCCTCAATGTCACCGTCCTCGATAAAGTCGATGATGGACTCAACGCTCATAGGGGTATCGGCGTTATCTGCCGCACGCTCGGCCACCACGCGCTCGGCGCAGGCGGCACACTCCCCCGCTGACTTGCCGCATACCGGAATACCATCGAGCGTATGGCACGTGACATTAGTGTGGTGATCGGTAATCTCGACGACCGCGGTATGGCCCCCGGCCGTCGCAGTCACCTTGATGTAGAGGTTGGGCACACCCTCGACAAGCGACACATCGCAGTAGCCGGCGTCGGCGAGGAGCTCGGCCACGCGAGCGCGGTCTTCATCGTTAACGCTCTCGAGCACCTCGAGCGCGCTCTTAGCGTCGCCGCCCACGGCACCCAGCACGGCCGCGGCCTCAATACCGTGCATACCGCCCGAGTTGGGCACGGTCACGCTCTTGACGTTCTTGATGATGTTGCCCGAGCAGGCAACATCCATATGATCGGGCTCGCAACCGAGCGTCTGGCTCGCCAGTGCCGCTGCATAGGCAACGGCAATGGGCTCGGTACAGCCGAGCGCGCAGACAAGTTCGCGGTTCAAAACATCGCAAAACGCGGCATCACGGATGGAATCGGTAGGCATAGGTATCTCCTGCTTGCATAACGGGCTGGGCTCTCATAATAGTTAGCTCCTTTATTTGATAACAATGCATCAAAAACCGCAACCATGGTTCCGGCAGACGGCGCTCAAGCGCAAACTGACGACATTCATTCACAAGAAGTCAGTCTTGTTGCCTGCTAAAGCGTTTGACCAAAAAACGCCCGAGCGTTTACGCAAAAGTCGCGCTATCATGCAGTCGAACGCGGTAAACACCTTTAGCATTTGCGCCGCACAGACCAGAGAGGAACCATCCATGAAGATCGGTATCGGTAACGACCACGCCGCCGTCGAGCTCAAGAACATCATCTCCGAGCACCTGAAGGAGCGCGGCTGCGAGGTCGTGAACTTTGGCACCGACACCTCCGAGAGCTTTGACTACCCCATCGCCGGCTACAAGGTTGGTAAGGCCGTTGCCAACGGCGAAGTCGACCTGGGCATCCTGATCTGCGGCACCGGCGTCGGGATTAGCCTGGCTGCCAACAAGGTCGAGGGCGTACGCGCCGTCGTGTGCTCCGAGCCCTTCAGCGCCAAGCTCTCCCGCATGCACAACAACACCAACGTGCTCGCCTTTGGCGCCCGCGTCGTGGGCTCCGAGCTCGCCAAGATGATTGTCGACGAGTGGCTCGACGCCGATCATCTTGGC
>CABUCA010000069.1 GCA_902489965.1 uncultured Collinsella sp. | reverse complement strand
GTCATGCCGAAATGGCGCGAAGCACGCGGTTGACAAAACTATAGAGACACGTCCCAAATTGACTACCCCGGGATACCGGCCGCAAACTACTTCTTCTTATTCTTGGGCATCGAGACTTTGATGCCTTGGGCGGACTTGGTTACGCGGGAGCGCTTGGCTCCCGTGGACTTCTTTTTCTTGGGCTGGGCCTGGGCCACGCCCTCGAGTGCGCGGGCCTCGGCCTCGCGAGCGGTGCGGTCTTCGCGTCGCTGCGCCATATCGGCGGCGACGCGCTTGGCAAAACGCTCGGCCGTCGAACCCGTCGAGCTCACCTTGCCGCCACCGCGACCCAGGCGGACGCGCACACCGCGGCCAAAACCAGTTGCGGCATGACGACGACGCGGCTTGAGCGAATCCATCATCGTGGCGAGCTTAAAGAACACCGAGCAGGTAAAGACCACGATGACAGCCAAGATAACCATCTGACCCATCGTCAGGTTGGCAATAGACAGCAGCTTCGGGAATCCGATAACCCCCGTCAGGATGCCGGCGACTACAAACACAAAGAGCACCACACGTAAGGGCGTGAGAGGCTGCGAGATGCGCCAGATCAGGCTGACGCTCGCCGCACACGACGTAAGCAGGCACATCGTAGACAGCGTGAGCTGGCTAAAACCAAACACGCGCGCCACAAAGATATCGAGCGCCGCAGCCAAAATGACCGCAATCGACGCCGGCAGTGCACGCTTGAGCACGTTGGTCAAAAATGACCCCTTCACGCGGGCGTTGTTGGGCTCCAGGCCCAACACAAAGCCCGGCGCGCCGATGCAGAAGAAGTTGATGAGTGTCATCTGGATGGGCTCGAAGGGGTACGGCGGCAGCGCGATGCACAGCGCCGCCAGGCCCATCGAGAACAGCGTCTTGGTCAGGAACAGTGAGGCCGAACGCTGCAGGTTGTTGATGGAGCGACGGCCCTCGGCCACCACGGCGGGCATCGAGGCAAAGTCGTTGTCGACGAGTACGATCTCGGCCACGTTGCGCGCGGCATCAGAGCCGGCCGCCATGGCCACGGAGCAGTCGGCCTCCTTGAGCGCCAGCACGTCGTTGACGCCGTCGCCCGTCATGGCCACGGTGTGCTCGCGGCGTTTGAGCGCCTGCACGAGCTCGCGCTTCTGCTGCGGGGTCACACGACCAAAGACATGGTAGCGGTCCACTGCGGCATCGAGCTTGGCCGGCGTATCGAGCGTCGTGGCGTCCACATAAGCGTCCGCCCCCGGCACGCCCACCACGCGCGCGATCGACGACACCGTACGCGGGTCGTCGCCACTGATCACGTTGAGGGTCACGCCTTGCTCGTTAAAGTAGCCGATAGTCTCGGCCGCCGAGGTACGAATCTCATCGCGGATGGTCACAAAGCCCACGGGCTCGGCCTCGCCCACCATATCGCCATCGGGCGTAAAGCCGTCCACGCGCGCCACCACGAGCACGCGGCAGGTATCGGCAAGCTCGGCGACACGGTTCTCGACCTGCGAAAACACACGATCGGAGAGCACAAACTGCGCCGCACCCATCACATAGGAGCCCTGCGCAAACGACGCGCCGCTCCACTTTTTGGAGGACGAGAACGGAATGACCGACAGCGGCTCAGACACCTCGACCGGGCGATCGGCGTAATAGTTGAGCAGCGCCTGGCAGGTCTCGTTGGCATCGGCCGAAGTCGCACGCGCGACGTTAGCCAGCGCAAAATCGAGCACCGTGGTATCGACGGGAACGGCCGCCTCGTCCGAGCCGGCGTCTAGGCTCACGCCCTCAACCGGCAGCGGATACGTGCCCTCGACCTCCATACGGCCCGACGTGATGGTGCCCGTCTTGTCCAGGCACAGCACGTCGACGCGAGCGAGCGTCTCGATGCAGTAGAGCTGCTGTGCCAGCACCTTGCGGCGGGCCAGGCGCACCGTGGCGATGGCGAGCACCGACGAGGTCAGCAGCACCAGGCCTTGCGGGATCATGCCCAGCAGGGCACCCACCGTGGACAGCAGCGCCGACGAAGGCACATGACCAGCCAACAGCTCGGAGAAGCACCACGAAAGCGCGCTATCGCCCGGGGTTCCCGCGGCATCCCACAGCTCGCTCACACTCGAGGCAAACAACGCCAAACCGAGCGGGATCATGATGATGCTCGCAAAGCGCACGATGGCGTTAAGCGCGTTCATGATCTCGGAATTGACCTTTTTGACGTATTTGGCCTCGTTATTGATCTTAGCCACGTAGTTGTCGGCGCCGACATGGATCACGCGAGCGCGCAGCAGGCCCGAGTCGATAAAGCTGCCGCTCATGAGCTCGGAACCGGGCTGTTTCTTGATAAGGTCGCTCTCGCCCGTCAGCAGGCTCTCGTTCACGAGCGCCTCGCCCGAAACCACCACGGCGTCAGCGGGAATCTGGTCGCCGCGCCCCAGGCGGATGATGTCGTCGAGCACGATCTGGTCCAAGTCGAGCTCCACCTCGTCACCGTCGCGCACCGCGATGGCCTTCTTAGAGGTCAGCAGCGTGAGCTTATCGACCATCTTCTTGGACCGCATGGATTGAATGACGCCAATAGCGGTATTAAGGAACACCACAAACAGGAACGTCAGGTTCTTAAACGAACCGGTCAAAATGACCAGGAACGCCAAGATCACGTTGATCAAATTGAACAGCGTGCAGAGGTTCTCGATGATGAGCTCTTTGACCGACTTGGTCTTGAGCTCCATGTTGCGGTTGATCTTACCGGCGGCGATGCGCTCCTCGACCTCGGCGGTCGAGAGTCCGCGCTCGATATCCGTTGCTGCCATACCACGTCCCATCACGTCGCGTCGGTATAAAAAAAACCGCCCGGACCATGCGAGGTTCGGACGGTCTTACGTTCGATGGTGCCCCATGTTGGATTCGAACCAACGGCCTTCTGCTCCGGAGGCAGACGCTCTAATCCCCTGAGCTAATAGGGCCAACGTTTGGCATTATACCCAAGTGCACCACGGGCTATCAAAATAAAAGAAAAAGCTTTGCAATTCCGAGGAAGACGCGGCGCAACGGCCCACTTTAGAAGGCAAAAGCGAGTCAGATAGTATAAACTCTCATGCGCCATATATACACGGCTCGCGATGCGGGCCGTTTTTGCAAAAGTTATCCATCGAGGTGAGAGGCACACCATGATTGCAATTTTAAAGCAGAGCGCCAGCGACGAGGCCGTCGGCCATATCGTCAGCTGGATTGAGAAAAAGGGCCTGAAGACCGATGTCTCGCGCGGCGAGAATGAGACGATTATCGGCCTGGTGGGCGATACGACCAAGATCGACCCGTTCCTGCTCGAGTCCATGGATGTCGTCGAGCGCGTGCAGCGCGTCTCCGAGCCGTTCAAGCGCGCCAACCGTAAGTTCCACCCCGAGGACTCCGTCATCGACTGCGGCCACGGCGTCAAGATCGGCGGCGATCAGTTCCAGGTCATCGCCGGCCCGTGCTCCGTCGAGGGCGAGAACCTCGTCCGCATCGCCCGCCGCGTGAAGGCCGCCGGTGCCACGATGCTGCGCGGCGGTGCCTACAAGCCCCGCACCTCCCCCTACGCCTACCAGGGCATGGGCCCCGCCGGCCTCGACCTGCTGTGCGAGGCGTCTGCCGAGCTCGACATGCCGATCGTCACCGAGATCATGGACCCACGCGACGTGCAGGTCTTCCTTGACAAGAAGATCGACGTCATGCAGATCGGCGCCCGCAACGCCCAGAACTTCCCCCTGCTCAAGGAGGTCGGCAAGACCAAGACTCCGGTCCTGCTCAAGCGCGGTATGTCCGGCACGATCGATGAGCTGCTCATGGCCGCCGAGTACATCATGAGCGAGGGCAACGACAACGTCATCCTGTGCGAGCGCGGCATCCGCACCTTCGAGACCCGTACCCGCAATACCTTCGACCTCAACGCCGTGCCGGTGCTGCACCACCTGTCGCACCTGCCCGTCGTCGCCGACCCCAGCCACGCCACCGGCTACACCCGCTACGTTGAGCCCATGGCGCTCGCCGCGACCGCCTGCGGCGCCAACGGTCTGGAGATCGAGGTCCACGACGAACCGAGCCGCGCCTGGTCCGACGGCGCCCAGGCCCTCACCCCCGATCAGTTCGACGACACCATGCGCCGCATCCGAGCCATCCGCGAGGTTGTCTGCCAAGAGACCATGGATTAGCCCATGGGTACGGTGAGAAACGCACGCGTTAACCAGGGCGGCCCCAAATGCGCGGGCATCGTGGGCCTGGGCCTCATCGGCGGCAGCTTTGCCCGCGGCTATGCGCAGGCGGGCGTCCGCGTGCTGGCCTGGGACCCCGATGACGATGTCATGACGGCCGCTAGCATGGGCACTGTCGCCGGAGAGCTCAACGACAAGACACTCGGCGAATGCGACATCATCGTCCTGGCCTGCTACCCCGAGGCCTGCATCGAGTGGCTCGAGGCGCATGCACAGGCACTCGCCGATGCCACCGACACCGAGGCCATCATGGGCCCCGTGGTGATCGACACGGTGGGCGTCAAGGGCATCGTGTGCGAGCGCGCCTTTGAGCTTGCCCGCGAGCACGGCTTTTACTTTGTGGGTGCGCACCCCATGGCGGGCACCCAGTTCTCGGGCTACGCTAACTCTCGTGCCGACCTGTTCCAGGGCGCCCCGCTGGTGCTCGTACCGCCCGCGGTAGACGATGCGCTCAAGCTGGAGCTTTTGGGCCAGGTGCGCGAGATGGTGCGCCCCTTGGGCTTTGGCAAGTTCAGCGTGACCAGCGCCGCCGAGCACGACCGCGTCATCGCCTTCACGAGCCAGCTTGCGCACGTGGTATCCAACGCCTACGTCAAAAGCCCCACCGCCCAGGTTCACCACGGCTTTTCGGCCGGTAGCTACCGCGATCTCACCCGCGTGGCGCACCTCAACCCGCAAATGTGGTCCGAGCTCATGATCGACGACGCCGACGCGCTCGCCTTCGAGATCGACCATCTGATCGAGTCGCTCGGCGCCTACAGCCGTGCGCTCAAGGACCGCGACCAGCGCTATCTGGAGAATCTCCTTGCCGAGGGCGACCGCATTAAGCGCGCACTCGACGACGAGGCCTCCCACTAGACCACCTATCACGCCAGGTCGAAAGGACCATAGCTTATGGCGATTACCATCGATATCGACACTGCACGCCCCTACCAGGTGCATGTTGGCACGTTTTTGCTGGAGCAGGCGGGACCGCTCGTTCGAGCCACCGCCGGCGGCTCGCGCGCTGTCATCGTGACGGACACCAACGTAGGCCCCCTCTACCAGATGCCTGTTAAGCAGAGCCTCGAATCCGCAGGCTACGAGGTGAGCATCTGCACCTTCGAGGCTGGCGAGGCCCATAAGCGCGCCGAGACCTACGTTGCCATTTTAGAGTTTGTGGCCGAGCACGAGCTTTCGCGCTCCGACGTGATCGTGGCACTCGGCGGCGGCGTCGTGGGCGACGTGGCGGGCTTTGTGGCCGCCACCTACATGCGCGGCTGCAAGTTTGTGCAGATCCCGACGAGTCTGCTCGCCATGGTGGATTCGTCGGTGGGCGGCAAGACCGCCATCGACCTGGCTGCCGGCAAGAACTTGGCCGGCGCCTTTTGGCAGCCGAGCGTGGTTATCGCCGACGTGGGGTGCCTGGCCACCCTCACGCCCGAGCAGTTCGCCGACGGCTGCGGCGAGGTCATCAAGCATGCCGTGATCGCCGACCCGGAGCTTTTCGCCGAACTGGAGAAGACCCCGCTTACGCTTGAGCTACTCAACCGCGATGTGGCCCGCGTAGCGCTCATCATCGCCCGCAATATCGACATCAAGCGCGCCGTGGTCGTCGCCGACGAGCGCGAAACCAACCAGCGCAAGCTCCTCAACTTTGGACACAGCGCCGGACACGCCGTCGAGGCTTGCGAGCACTTTGAGCTCGGACACGGCAACTGCGTGTCGATCGGCATGGGCATTATCACGCGCGCCGCGGCCCTGCACGGCGTTTGCGATGCTGCACTGCCCGGTCGTATTGAGGAGCTCTGCGCCCGCCATGGCCTCAAGACCCGCTGCGACCTAGATGCCGATGCCGTCTTTGCCGAGGCGCTCCACGACAAGAAGCGCGCGGGCGACACCATCGACCTGGTGATTCCGCACGGCATTGGCCGCTGCTACATCGACCGCACGCCGCTTTCCACTTTCCACGAACTCATTGCCGAGGGCCTCGGCCAGAAGGGAGACGCATCCGCATGCTAGCCCGCATCACCCCCTCCCCGCTCAAGGGCACCGTTCCCGCGATCGCGTCCAAGTCGATGGCGCATCGCCTCATCATCTGCGCTGCGCTTGCCAACGGCGAGACGCACGTTACCTGCAACACCACCTGCGCCGACATCGAGGCCACGGTGCGCTGCCTTACGGCCCTGGGTGCTCGCATCGAGACCGTCGAGGACGGCTTCCAGGTCCACCCCACTATGAAGAGCATTGAGTTTGGCCTGCTCAAGGCACTTGCCGGCGGAACGCTTGACTGCGGCGAAAGCGGCTCCACGCTCCGCTTTATGTTGCCCGTCGCCTGCGCGCTGGGCGCAGAAGCAACTTTTGTGGGTCAGGGACGCTTGGGCGCCCGCCCGCTGTCCCCGCTCTCGGACGAGATCATCGCCGCCGGCTGCGACCTGCAGGGTCTGGGCGGTTTTCCGCTCAAGACAAGCGGCCGCATGCGCCCGGGCACCTTTGTGCTGCCGGGCAACGTGAGCTCGCAGTATATCTCGGGCCTGCTGCTGGCGGCCCCGTTGCTCGCCCAGCCCTCCTGTGTGCAGGTGACCGGCCTCATTGAGAGCCGCCCCTACATCAACCTAACGATCCAGGCCATGAAGGCCTTTGGCGTTGAGGTCAACGTCGAGCGCATTCCCGCCAAAGACGGTCAGCCCGAGGTCACGAACTTCCGCGTGAGCAGTGGCTCGTACCGCACGCCCGGCAGCGTGGCCGTCGAGGGCGACTGGTCCAACGCCGCCTTTTGGTTGTGCGCTGGCGCCATCGGCACCGACCCCATCACCGTGGAGGGCGTGTCGCTGAGCTCCGCGCAGGGCGACCGCAACGTGCTTGCCGCGCTTTCGCGCTTTGGCGCCCGCATCGTGCGCTCCACCAACGCCGCCACCGTGCAGTCCGACAAGCTCGCCGGCTTTGAGATGAGCGCCCACGACATTCCCGACCTGGTACCCGTTATCTCGGCCGTGGCCTCGCTGGCTCAGGGCCGCACGTTCATCCGTGACTGTGCGCGCCTGCGCATCAAGGAATCTGACCGTCTGGTCACCACCACCCGCGAGCTCACCGCGCTGGGCGCACAGGTGCGCATCGCCGGTGACGACCTCATCATCAAGGGTGTCGATGCCTTCACCGGCGGCGAGGTCGATTCGCACAACGACCACCGCATCGCCATGATGGCCGCCATCGCTGCGAGCCGTGCCACCGGCGAGGTCGTGATCCACGGCGCCGAGGCCGTCAACAAGTCCTATCCCGATTTCTTCGACCACTACCGCCTGCTGGGCGGTAAGGTCACACTCGAGGAGGAATAGCATGTCCTCGACCTTTGGCAACGTCTTGCACTTAAGCATCTTCGGACAGTCGCACTCCCCCGCCATCGGCTGCTCGCTCGATGGCATCCCGGCGGGCATCGCCGTGGACCAGGAGAAGCTGCAGGCCTTCCTCGACCGTCGCGCCCCCGGCCGCGACGAGACCGCGACCAAACGCTGCGAGGCCGACGCCGCGCATATCATCGCCGGTGTGGTCGATGGACATACCACCGGCGCGCCCATCGCCGCGATTATCGAGAACACCAACACGCGCTCCAAGGATTACTCCGAGCTGCGCCGCAAGCCCCGTCCCGGACATGCGGACTTCCCTGCGCGCGTGAAGTATCACAACATGCACGATGTCGCTGGTGGCGGGCATTTTTCCGGCCGCCTAACGGCCCCCTTATGCATCGCCGGCGGCATTGCGCTGCAGGCACTCGAGGCCCGCGGTATTCAGGTCATGGCGCACGTCGCGCAGATCGGCGGTATCTCCGACCTACCCATGGACGATATGGCCTATCGCGAGGCCGACCGCAAGGCGATTCTTACGAACGACCTGCCGTGCATTGACGCCGCCGCAGCCGGCCGCATGCGCGAGGAAATCCTAGCCGCTCGCGACGAGCTTGACAGCATCGGCGGCATCGTGGAGTGCGGCATTTACGGGCTTCCCGCGGGCATCGGCGACCCCATGTTCGACGGAATCGAGAACCGCATCGCGCAAATCGCCTTTGGAATTCCCGCCGTAAAGGGCGTGGAGTTTGGCATGGGCTTTGCCGTGGCCGCCATGCGCGGCAGCGAGAACAACGATCCGTATCGCATCGACGCCGAGACCGGAAAGATCGAGGTCGAATCCAACAACGCCGGCGGCATCCTGGGCGGTATTTCGACCGGCGCGCCCGTCATGTGGCGTATGGCCGTAAAGCCGACGCCCTCCATTGGCCGCGAGCAGCAGACCGTGGACATGGACGCCATGGAAAATGTCGAACTCTCGGTCCACGGTCGTCACGATCCCTGCATCGTCCCCCGAGCTGTCCCCGTAGCCGAAGCAGCCGCAGCGCTGGCCATCTGGGACGCCCTCCTCGAGGACGCCGCCCAGCTTTAGTCCACCCACCCCAAGGGTAGTTAATTTGGGACGGGGCTATTTTAGCTACCCCCATATGCCAGTTGATATTTGCCCTGGCTCTCATCGATTCGTCGACAATCAAAGGGTAGCTAAAAAAGCCCCGTCCCAAATTAACTACCCCAGGCAACCATTCACGAAAGGGGCCTCCATGGACCTTGCTGACATCCGCCAGGCCATCGATGGCATCGACACCACGCTCCTCAACAGCTTTGTCGAGCGTATGGACATTGCCACCGAGGTCGCCAAGTCAAAAATCGAGATGGGCAAAGCCGTCTTCGACCCCGCCCGTGAGCGCTCCAAGCTCAACAATCTCGCCAGCCGCGCGCCCGAGCGCTACGAGGCGCAGACTATCACCCTGTTCCGTCTCCTCATGAGCATGAGCAAGGCCGAGCAGCAGCGCTACATCAACGAACTCAAGGGCATCACTGTCTCGCAAAAGGCCCACGCCACGGCCGTGGCCTTTGACACACCCTTCCCCCAGACGGCCACCGTCGCTTGTCAGGGCGTTGAGGGCGCTTACAGTCAAATCGCCGCGTGCAAGCTCTTCGACGTGCCCGACATCGCGTTTTTCGAGACCTTCGAAGGCGTTATGCGCGCTGTGCGCGACGGCTTCTGCGAGTTTGGCGTGCTGCCCATCGAGAACTCCACCGCCGGCTCGGTCAACGCCGTCTACGACCTGCTCGCCCAGTTCGACTTTCACATCGTGCGCTCGCTTCGCCTCAAGATCGACCACAACTTGCTCGTCAAGCCCGGCACCAAGCTCGCGGACATACGCGAGGTCTACAGCCACGGTCAGGCCATCGCGCAGTGCGCTAGCTTTATCGAGGCGCACGGCCTGCACGCCACCAAGTACCCCAACACGGCCATGTCGGCCGAAATGGTCGCCAGCTCCGAGCGCACCGATGTTGCTGCCATCGCATCGCGCAGCTGCGCGGCACTCTATGGCCTGGAGGTGCTGGAGCCCAATATCCAAGACTCAGACAACAACTACACGCGCTTTGTCGTCATCAGCCGCGAGCCGCGCGTCTACCCCGGCGCTAATCGCACCTCGCTCATGATCACCACGGCCAATGAGCCGGGCGCGCTCTATCGCGTACTCGAACGTTTCTACGCGCTCAACATCAACCTCATCAAGCTCGAGAGCCGTCCCATCCCCGGTCGCGACTTTGAGTTTATGTTCTACTTTGACCTGGACTGCCCCTTTGGCAGCAAGGCCCTCGACGACCTGCTCAATTCGATCGACGACGTGTGTGAGAGCTTCACCTACTTTGGCAGCTACACGGAGGTGCTCTAGATGACCGATACCGCCGCAACC
>CABUCA010000068.1 GCA_902489965.1 uncultured Collinsella sp. | reverse complement strand
CCATCCTCATCGGTGCCCGCCTCGCGCATGGCGTCGCCCATATCGGGCCACGGCACATAGCCACGCTCGCAAGAGATGCCCTCGGCCTGGTTAAGAATGTTGTAGAGGATGGCGATGCCCTGGTTGGGCAGACCAACCTCGTACACATCCGGGTAGATCAGGCAGCAACGGTAGTCGGCATCGGCCTTAGAAAGCGTGCCCCACTCGTGATCGATATAGCGGCTCGGCTTCTCGACCTTGGCGAGCAACGGCTCAATTAAATGAAAACAGTCTTGGTATGCAACGCGCAACGGAAAACCCCTAAGCAGCGAGATCTGATGCGTCCTGATAGGACGCCATAGGACGGGTAGCGCCCGCGACCGTGGTCACCAGATCGCGAACGCGGGAGAACGTGGCAGTGACCACCTCGTTGGCACGGCTGTAGTCGACATCGCGCTCGTAGAGCGAAACAAGCGCACGGCCCATGCCGTAGGTGCCCGCGGCAGCAGTGAGCGCCTTGACGGCAAACCCAATATGCGGCGTCTGTTTGACGAGCGCGCGGGTGACCGCGCGGATCACAAGACCGCCGGCAAGCACGCCCGCGACCTCGTAGCCGCGCTCAGGCTTAATGCCGCGTCCAAAGACGGCAGCGAGCTCAAAGAGCATGCCCACCTGCGCCAGCGCCATAACGGGATAATCGGCGCCCGGCAAAAACACCAGTGCACCGGTCGCCATATTGGTGAGCGCGCACGAGGTGATGATACGATTGGCCGCCGCGATGCGCATGAAGGCAAAGTTCGCCGCAAAAGCCGTTTCCTTGTCGGTGCGGTCGAGAATCCAGCGGGCAAGCGTCTCGAGCAGATACGTCTTATCGGTTGCCGCCACCACGCCGAGCATGGGCGTAGACTCCTCGATAAACGGCACCTCCACAGCAGACTCGGCAAGCACGCACACGGGTGCGCCGGCGATCACGAGCTCCTGCACGGCACTCTCCAAGCGATCGGAACCACACGAGAGCACCAGCACCACATCGGTATCGGTCTTTGGAGCAATTCGCTCCTCCCCCAGACGCTCGACGCGCACAATGCCCGAGGTCGTCTGCGGCACAAAGGCGTCACGCACCGTCTCGGCCAGAAAGCGCGAGGCGGACGAATCCAGATAGACCGAAACGCGCACCGGCGTATCGGAATCCTTCTTAACGGACGCGCCCATCTTAAAAGCGCGGGTCAGCTTATCTACGGGAATTTTCATAGCAAACCCCTCCAGCGGTTACGCGGCGCCCGAACGATGCCGCCATATGGATTGTACGATACCCACCGTCAGCAGCTGAATCATCATCGAAGACGAGCCAAAGCTAATAAACGGTAGCGGAATACCGGTAATCGGCATCATGCCGATGCACATGCCGATGTTTTCGAAGGTCTGGAACGCCCACATGCCAACGATGCCCACACACGAAAGACGTAAAAACAGCGACTCACACTTAAAGGCGACGCGAATCGTCGAAATGATCAGCAGCACGTACAAGCACAGCAGCAAAAAGGAGCCGCAGAAGCCAAAGGTCTCGGACAAAAAGGCGAAGACGAAATCGGTATGGAACTCGGGCAGAAAGCCGCCGGCAGACTGCGTCGCATGGCCCAAACCCTTACCAAAGAAGCCGCCCGAGCCAACGGCGATCAACGACTGCTGCAGGTTGTAGGCATCGTCCGAATCGGCATTATCGGGGTCGATAAAGACCGTCAGACGGTTCATCTGATACTGCTTGATGAGCACATCGTGGCCGAGCAGCGAATCAAAGACCGAATCGAGCGCCAGGACGAGGGCCACCAGGCCCACGAGCAGGGCCAGGGTCGACAGCACCCATTCGCGGCGTGCACCGCTCATGCAAATGACGATGGCGCCCGAAACCAGCACGACCAGGCCCGAGCCCAGGTCGCCCATGGCGACGACGGCCAAAAACGGAATGGACAGCATGCCGCAGAGCTTGACGTAGTCGCGAACGGTATCGATGCGACCGTTATACTGCGAGCCAAGCGTAGCAATAAAGAAGATGGTGATGAGCTTGGCAAGCTCAACCGGCTGGAATGTCAAGCCGATACCGGGAATCTTGATCCAGCCCGTCATGCCCAGACCGCCCGTATAGGACAGACCCGGAATCTTGGGCGAGAAGATCACGATCAGGTCGATGACGAGCAACGCCGTCGAGAAATTGGAAATACCGCGCAGGTCGGAGCGCCAGACCAGCACCGCCAGCACTGCTCCGATGCCAATTCCCAGCAGATGGCGTGAGAACGAAGCATCGGCCTTAAACTGCGAAGCCGACCAGATAATGATGGCACCGTAGGCGACGAGCGCCACAGTAGCCACGAGCACACCGATATGCACCTTTTGGCGAAACGTGCCGCGCGAGGCCGAAAGTTGCTTGTTGACGCGGTCCAGGCTGTTGCGAGAGCCGGTCTTGGTTGAACGGAACAGATCCGCCGGAGAAAAATCCATCGCAACCTCCTATCGAACCGAAGAATCGCCCGAGGCCGAAGAGGTATCGGGCTCGCCATAAATCACGCCGAGCACGTCGCGCACGACATGCATCGCGGTATCTGAGCCGCCGCCGCCCTGCTCCAGGACAGTAGCGATGACATACTTGGGGTCATCGGCCGGTGCATAGGCGCAGAACCACGCGTATTCGTCCTCGCCGCTTTTCTCGCCCGTGCCCGACTTGCCGTATACCTGCGGCGTCAGGGTTCCAAAGTGCGCCGCCAGGGACGTCGATGCCGTGTAAATCACGTCGTGCATGCCGTTGCGAACAAGAGCCAAATCCGAATCGCTGTTGATCTTGGCCTCCAGGCGCTTCTTCTTGCCCTTGCCGTTGTACTTGTAGGCATCGCCGTCGCCATCGCGCGACACGGCAGACAAAAACACGTGAGGCACGTACTGTTTGCCGCCGTTGGCAAGACCCATATAGGCACACGCCATCTGTAGGGGCGTCACCAGGATGTCGCCCTGGCCGATGGCAATGTTGGTCATATCGCCGGCATTCCACTTGCGGTCCTCGGCAGATGCGTCGGTGAAGTACGACTCTTTCCACTCGGCATCGGGAATACGGCCCGCGCCCTCACTCGGCAGATCGATACCGCAGGTCTTGCCTAGACCCCAGCGACGAAAGACCTCCTGCAGACCCTCGGGATGTTGCTCGTCATAAAAGAACGCCTTGCCCATGTCGTAGAAGACAGGGTCGCACGAGTTGGCGATTCCCGACTGCAGCGTCATGGTGCCGTGGCCGGAATGCAGCCAGCAGTACTTGCCCCACGACTTGCCCAGACCCGTCCAATAACCCGTGCAGTTGGTCGTCTGCCCCGACGTGTAGGTTCCAAACTCAAGACCGGCCAGTGCCGAGAGCGGCTTGATGGTCGAAGCCGACATGTACTGTCCGCTAATGGCGCGGTTGAGCAGCGGGTGCGAACCCTTGTCATCATTGAGCTCGGTCCACACGTCGTTTGAGACGCCACCGATAAAGACGGACGGATCGAACTTGGGCTCGCTCGCCATGCCCAAGATCTCGCCATTGTTGGGATCGAGACACACCACTGCGCCGTTGCCGGCATTGCTGTAGCCGGTGGTCTTGGCAAGCTCGATAGCGCTCGCCAGCGCCGTCTCACAGGCCTGTTGGATCTTAAGGTCGAGCGTGAGCTTAATGTCGGAGCCGGCCTTCGCGGGCACGGCGCCGGCCTGACCGGTCACATTGCCCGAGGCATCGACCTTGACGGTCTGCTCGCCACGAATACCCTGCAGCAAGTTTTCGTAGTAGCTCTCAACGCCCGCCTGGCCCACGATATCGCCCGACTGGTACGTGATCTTGCCAGCAGAAGCATCATCATCGCCAGAGGTTTTCTTATTCTGGGCCTCGAGCTGCTCGGAGGTAATGGTGCCGGTATAGCCCAAGATATGGCATGCCGTCTCGCCATATGGATACTGGCGCTCGGTACGCTCGGCAATCTTGACGCCCGGGAACTCGCCGGCATGCTCCTGAATATAGGCAACCGTGGAGCGACGGACGTCCGTCGCGATGGTATGCAGGCTCTGAGCGCCCTCTGTATTGTCCTGAATATTGCGAAGGACCGCCACGTAAGGCATTCCAAGAACGTTGGCAAGATGGCGAACCAGAACCTCATCCTCGGCAAGGTCGCGGTAGGCCACGACAGCAAGTGAGGGACGGTTCTGGACAAGCGCCACGCCATTGCGGTCGAGGATGCGGCCGCGCACAGCGGGAGTGGTAACGGTGCGAGTCTGATTGCTATTAGCCTGCTTCTCGTAATAGTCCGACGAGACCATCTGCATGCCCCACAGCTTGACGGCAAGCGCCGCAAACATCGCGCCCACACCCGTGGTGAGGATGGAAAAGCGGCCCTTAAAGGCGGTCGACGCGGTATTGCCCTCGCCCTCGGTGGCGCGCGGGGCCGTTCCATGCTGCGTATCGTAGGTAAAACGGGAATCGCCACGACGCATGACGACCAGCGCGACCACGATGGCCACAACCAGCACGATACCGGCGATAATAACCGTCATCTGGGAAGACATCTACGGGCCTCCCCTATTTGAGCTTGCGGGTCTTGGGCTTAAAGCGCATACCCGTCTGGCGTCCGCCACGTGCGGAGAATCCATAGCCGGACTGCGGCACGACGCCGGACATCAAAAACGGAATGGCAACCAGACCCGTCAGGATCGAGGACGGCAGCGCATGGCCGAAGATCGCCACGACAAAGCTCGTCTCCAAACCCATAAACAGCAAGATGATGCTGTAGATCACATTAATGACGAGCGCAAAGGCGCCCACAGTGATGCCACGTGCACTCGAGGTACCGCCCGTCTGACCGACGGCGCTGTGCACCAGGGCAAAAGAACCCACGGTCAGCAGGAGCGACATAACGCCCACCGGCACGGCAGCGGACAGGTCATAGAACAAGCCGCTGCAAAAACCGCACACGACGGCACGGGTCGGGTCGCCCGAGAACACGCTTAGGCACACCAGGATAATCATGAAGTTGACGCGACCGCCCGCAATGGAGATCTGCGGTGCCAGGCCTGCCTGCAGCAGCACGCACACAATGGCGGCGATTACAAACGTGCGGGAGCTCATCCCCTGCTCGTGTAGATCCATGGACATGCCCCCTATTCGCTCGAGCTGGAATCGGTCGTCTCGGACGTGTCGGAACTGTCATCCGAGCTCTCGTCCTTCGTCTTGGTCGCAGCATCGCGCGACATTCCCTGCGGCGTGCTGTTGGCCGTGCTCACGTCCTCATCCGAGGCCGACTGTTCATCGGTCAGCGAGGTGATGACCAGCACTTCCTCGTTGTTCTCGGCCGTGGTCTGAGCGCGCACCACAATGGTGTAGTACACGTCGTTTGCAGATTTCTCAACCGACGAGACGGTGCCGAGCGGTAGACCCTTGGGGAACACACCGCCAATGCCCGAGGTTACGATGATGTCGCCAACCTTAACGTCGGAGTCGACGCTCACGTACTCAAGACGCAGCGTGCCGTCAGCCTGACCCTGCAGCATGCCCTGAGCGCGTGTGTCCTGCACCATAGCGGACACGCCGGAGTTCTCGTCGCCAATCAGGCGCACGGTCGACGTTTTGGCCGAAACCTCGATGATCTGACCGATAACACCGGCGGAACTCGTCACGGGCATGTTGATGGTAAGGCCGTCGGCAGAGCCCTTGTCGATGGTAACGGTCGAGGTCCAGGCATCGCCGGAGGCACCAACGATACGAGCTGCGGTCGATTTGAGGTTGTAGGTCGACTGCAGGCCGACCAGCCCCTCCAGACGCTCGGCGGTCTTTTGAGCCTCGGAGAGCTCAGCAACCTTAGAGGTCAGTTCCTCGTTTTGCTTCTTAAGCTCGTCAAGCGTGTCCTGCGACGCCGTAAGGTTAGAGAACACGTTGCCGATCGCATTGAAGGGAGCCGCCACGGCCGAACCCACAAAGCGCACCGGCGAGGTAATCGTCGTTACGCCCGAACGCACGGCATGAATCGGCCCGGCCTCACCCTCACGAATATAAAACGTGAGCAGCAACACCGAAATCAGGCTGAAAACAATCAACGGGCGCATACCCGTTGATTGTCGCTTGGTATTCAGATTTGTGGAGAAACCCGAAGATCGTGCCAAATGGAATCCACCTTTTGGAAATTAAGCATTGGTCTGGACGAAGCCGCCATCAAACGCATTGGCCTCGAGCACGCGGGCACAGCCGTTAACGACGTTATCGAGTGCCGTGGGGCTGACGTTGACCGAAACGCCGGTCTCATCACGCAGGCGCACGTCGAGACCGCGCAGCAGCGCGCCGCCACCGGTCAGCAATATGCCATAGTACATAAGGTCCGAGGCAAGATCGGGAGGCGTAGCGTCGAGCGCGTCCTTGACGGCCTTGGCCATCTCGTCGAGCGGCTTGTTGAGCGCGCGACGAATCTCCTCGCTCTCGATGCGCACGGTCTTAGGCAGACCGGTGATCACGTCGCGGCCGTTGACCTCGACGTCGAGCTCATCCTTGAGCGGCACGGCGGAGCCGACCTTGATCTTGATGTCCTCTGCCGTGCGCTCGCCGATGGCCAGGTTGTAGGCATCGCGAACGTGCGTAAGGATAGCCTGGTCGAACTCGTCGCCGGCAATACGGATGGACTGCGAAACGACGATGCCGCCCATAGCGATAACGGCAACCTCGGTGGTACCGCCGCCGATGTCGATGACCATGGAGCCGGTGGGCTCCTCGACGGGCAGGTCGGCGCCGATAGCGGCGGCCATGGGCTCCTCGATCAGGTAGGCCTGGCGAGCGCCGGCTTGGATCGTGGCCTCAAAGACGGCACGCTTCTCGACCGACGTGACGCCGGAAGGAACGCAGACGACAACGCGCGGACGCGGGGTCCACGGATAGCGCTTCTCGGACGCCTTGTCGATAAAGTAGCGAAGCATGGCCTCGGTAACATCGAAGTCGGCGATGACGCCGTCCTTCAGGGGACGAACAGCCACGATGTTGCCGGGCGTACGGCCGAGCATGCGCTTTGCCTCGATACCGACCGCCAGGATGCGCTCGTCGTTCTTGTCGATGGCGACAACAGAGGGCTCGCGAATGACGATGCCCTTGCCGCGCACGGAGACAAGCGTATTTGCGGTGCCGAGGTCGATGGCAAGATCGCCCGCATAGCTACCGAAGAACATATCCATCAAAGAAAACAACGCAACTCCTGATGTGTTGGATGATTGCTGGAAAACTACTAGCTCATGATACTAGCGCAAGCCCGGCACCTCACTTGCGGTGAAGCACCGGGCAAAGCTAAATCCCATAAGGTCACTACTGGTTGTCAGCAGCCGAGAAATCCATATCGAGCGAGGAAACGGCCCAGCCGATATGGTTGTCGGAGCGCACGAATTTGACGGTGTACTCCTGCTCGCCGCCCTTGGACAGCGATGCCTTCACCTTAGCGGTCGTCTCGGTCATGGACTGATCCATGCCCTCGACGGACACGGTGGCACCCTGCGGAATCGAGGAGATGATCATCGACTTAGCGTCCTCGGACAGGCTCGAGGCCAGGCAAGACTCGGCCTTTGCCGTATCACCGTCGCCGGCAGCCTGGAACAGATCGGTAACGACAGACTCCTGAGACGGGAAGCCAAAGCCGCGCGTGTAAGCAAAGCCCAGACCGCCCGCGGCGATCAAAATGAGCAGAAGCAGCACGATGAAGACTTTGAGGCCCGTGTGGCGATGGCGACGACGGACCTTGGCCTGCTTACGATCCTGACGGTCCTGCTGGACCATCTCGGACTCTGACAGTGTAAAGAAGCCGGTGTCCGAGGGATCGGGCATAAACTGACCGGTCGCGCCCGTAGGATCGAGCGGATCGACGGCAGGAGCGTCCATCGCGGGCGCCGGAGCCGTGGCCATAGCCGTCTGGGCAGACAGCGCGGCAAGCGAATCGTGCACGCGGGCAAGCTCATCGGCCTGCTCAGAGGTGAGCTGGTAGATACCATCGGCAGTAGCGGCGTTAAAGGCGTCGAGTGCGTCGGAGGGACGGCCGGCGGCAGAAAGCGCCTGACCCATGCCGGCGTTGAGCGCACGCGTGTCGTCGCGGGGGCCGGCAAAGTCGATAGCCGTACGGTAGGTCTCCACGGCATCCGCCGGACGGCCGAGCTTAATGAAGCAACGACCGAGCTCGCCGAGTGCGGCGGCAGGAGCCGGATTGGCGCCGTCGATGGCAGCCTGACGGAAAGCAGTACCCGCGTTGGCATAGTCGCCCGACTGGAACAGCGCGTTACCCAAGCCCAGATAGGCCTTGAACGGCGTGGCATAGGAAGCGTCCTGCGTAGCGGCAGAGAACGCCTGAGCGGCCGTCGTGTAGTCGCCCACGGCGGCGAGCGCCTTGCCGCGGTTGGTGAGCAGCGCACCGCGCTTGCCGTAGGTGCCGTCGTTGAGGGCAGCGGCATAGGCCTCGGCGGCCTCGGCATACATGCCCAGGTGCATCAAGGCGTTGCCACGAAGGTGATCGGCCTCGCCCATAATCTCATCGGGAGTCTTTGCCGCCCCAAGCATCTGGGCTGCAGCGGAAAAATCACCCGCGCGGTAAGCGGCGCGGCCCTGTTGGATCAGCTGGCTATTCAAGGAAGTCCCCTTTACTCGTGAACGATCTCGACATGGACGATCTCGTCGCCGGCACGCAGCTGCGAAATCACATCGAGACCCTCAACCGTGGTACCAAAGACGGTGTAACCGGAATCGAGGTTATGCTGGGCACCCAGGCAGAAGTAGAACTGCGAACCCGCGGAATCGGGGTCCATGGAGCGTGCCATGGCAAGGGCGCCATCGACATGGCTATTGCGCGGATTGGTGGCAAACTCGCCCTTGATGCAGTAGCCGGGGCCACCGGTACCGGGCATGCCGTCGGGGCCCTCAAGACCGGCAGCGACGTCGGCGCCGGACATATCGCGGGTATTGGGGTCGCCGCCCTGAATGACGAAGCCGGGCACATAGCGATGGAACTTAAGGCCATCATAGAAACCCGTCGTGGAAAGCTCGCAGAAGTTCGCGACATGAATGGGAGCGCCCTCGCCGTCAAACTTGACCTTGATGGTACCCTTCGACGTCTCGATAACGGCGCACTCGTCGCCGGCAAGCTGATACTCGGGCGTGTAGAGCTCTTTCTTAAAACCAAACATGTGGTTCCTTCCTCGTGCGTTTAAAGCATATTTGTACGAATTGTAGCAATAAGCATGCGCTTACATCAATTGCGCACGTAGGTTATGCCGACTATGGCGAACTAATTTTAGGAACGCTGCTGCGGCTTCCAGGAGCCCACGTTGGCGTCGTACTGATTAAGCGCGCTGTTGCCACTCTGCGCGATGGGCGCCAGGATCTCGCTTTGGTGAGAACTCATCGACTCGCCATCGGGAATGGCCAGCGAGATGTCCCAACTCTGGCAGATCACGTCGACGCGCTCATACATCCACTCGGCAAGCTGCTTTAAGTGGGCAATGTCGTCCGCATAGACCGTATCGTCCCGGTACTTAAGGTTGTTGAGCTCATCTTGCGTCTTTTTGATCTGGTCGCGCAGGGCGTAAGCACTCTGCGACAGCTCCTGACGGGTGGACAGCGGCGTTCGGAGATAGCCGTTGTTAAAAGAATCGATGACCTCGCCGATCTGATCTTCGTCACCGTAGGACACGATGTTCTGATACAGACCGTCGAGCCTGGTATAGAGCTGATCATCGGTGAGCACGGTTTCTTCCTGGACCACCTCGGCAGAATCGTCCTGCTTGGTATCGTCCTCAGTCGCCTCACCCTTTTGGCGCGTAGGGAAGGTCGTCTGCGCGGCTTGGCCAAACTGGTCATAGAAGCCGGGCATAACACCCATGGGATCGGTCGTCACGAACCAATAGGCACCACCGCACACAAAGGCAAGGACCGCGATGATAATGAGCGGCTTGGGGATATGACGCTTGTGCTTGTGATAGGCGTCCTCGTCGGGATGCACCTTGCGCTTGGGTTTTTGAGCATCGTCATGCAGAGAAACGGGCGTGGGAATATCGACCTTGGGGATACCGAAATCCTTATCGAAAGCCGGCAGCACGCAGGTCTCGTTGGGGTCGGCGGCGTCCGAAAGAACCGCGGCTGCCGACGCGGGCGCATGCGGCACCTCGGTATCGATCTG
>CABUCA010000067.1 GCA_902489965.1 uncultured Collinsella sp. | reverse complement strand
CGCTTGGTTTCGACGACATGCTTGGGAAATCTCCCCTTGATCATCTGACCGGCGCCGCAGGTGAACTCCAGCGGCTCGCCGCGATCGTAGGAGCTATCGAACTGCGTGCCGTCGTCGAGCGTGCCGCGATAATGAGTCTTGACCTTCTTGCCCTGGTTGGACATGGTAACCTCCGTGATAAGGGCGGCGCACAACGCGGGCCGCCGTGAACATATGGCGCTAACTATACCCTAGTCATACAATTCAATGACAGTTTGCAAAGAAACGCTGCAACCGGAGGAACCATGGCATATCCCGTATTTGACCTACACTGCGACACCGCCGACCGCATCGGCTGGGCCACGCTCGATCTCGACCTGCGCTTTACCGCCGGCACCGACGGTTATTTCCCCGGCGACGAAACGCATCCGCAAGATTTCGACCTCATCGAGGGCAACGCCTGCGCCATCTCGCTCGCAAAGATCGGCAACACGCCATGGGCACAGTGCTTCGCCACGTTTGTCCCCGATGAGATTCCCACCGCCCACGCCGCGCGCTTCCAGGCGCAGATCATGGCGCATATGAGCGGCCAGGCAATGCTCAACCACGACCGCATGGTCAACGTACGCAGCGCGGCAGACATTCGCCCCGCGCTCAAAGACGGCAAGGTCGCCTGCATCCACACCATCGAAAACGCCACGTTCTTTGCCGAGGACCCCGCGCTGATCGAGGTGCTCAAGAGCTTGGGCGTACTCATGTCATCGCTCAGCTGGAATGCGCAGGGACCGCTCGCGAGCGGACACGATACCCACGCCGGCCTCACCGCCGCCGGCATCGAGGCACTTACGCAGATGGAGCACGCCGGAATGGTACTCGACGTCTCCCACCTCAACGATGAGTGCTTTGACGAGGTTGTCGCCCACGCCACGCGCCCCTTCGTCGCCAGCCACTCCAACTCCCGTGCGGTTTGCGGCGTCAAGCGCAACCTCACCGACGACCAGTTCCGCACCATTCGCGACATGGGCGGCATCGTCGGCCTCAACTACTGCAGCGAGTTCCTATCCAACGACGCAACCGACAAGACCGCCGCAGACGTCACCTTCGACCAGCTGGCGGCACATATCGAGCACTGGCTCGACCTGGGCGGCGAGGACGTCATCGCGCTCGGCGGCGACTGGGACGGTGCCACGGTGCCCGCTTTCCTCTCCGATGCCAGCATGATGCCCGAGTTCCAGAACATGCTTTCCAAGCATTTTGGCAAGACCGTGATGCAGAAGCTCTGTAGCGACAACGCGCTTGCCTTCTTTGAGCGTTATTAATTTCACATCCCTTGAGCGGGCCGGCATGCCGAACGGTCGACATGCCGGCCCGTCCCCAATCTGAAGGACCGCTTTTGACGCAGCAATTTACGATTTCCATATCCCGACCGGATGGGACGCCCATCTCCGTCGTCGTTACCAAAAAGCGCGTCAAAAACTTCAACCTACGCGTCACATCAAGCGGTGAGGTCCACGCCAGCGCACCGCTCGGCGCCAGCCGCGAGCGCATCGAGGCATTTGTGAAGCGCAACAGCACCTGGATTGTCAGCCGACTTGCCAAGCGCGAGCAACATCAGGCGACGGCGCGAGAGCCGCTCAGCACCTCGTCCGTCATTGCACTTTGGGGCAAGCCCATCACGGTACAGGATGCACTCGATCACAACTTTGCATCACCCGCGCCGCGGCCCAAGCAGGCCACCTTCGCAAGCTTTATGGGTACCGACGAATCGGACGAAGGCCCACAGGCCAAGCGGCGCGTAATCCTCGACGGCCTAACGTCCGACGAGCTCCAAGCCCACATCAGCCAGCTTTATACGACCGAGGTCACCGCAGCGCTACGCGACATCGTGCACGCATACGAAATCACAATGAGTGTCGCCGTTTCCCGCGTCTCCGTGCGCAGCATGAAAACGCGCTGGGGATCATGCACGCCCAAGACCGGAGCCATTCGCATCGCACGCGAACTTGCCGCTTATCCCATCGAGTGTCTCGACATGGTTGTCGCCCACGAGCTCGTCCACTTGCTCGAGCCAAGCCACAATCAGCGGTTTCACGCCCTGCTCGACAGGTACTGCCCCAACAATAGAGCGCTGTCGCAGCGGCTCAAGCAGCCACCCATAGAGACGTATTAGAACCGGTTAGCGCACGCGCTCGATCTCGACGCCGCAGCTTGCCAGGGGAAGACCGACGGGCGCCCAAGGCTTATCGAGCTTAACACGCACGCCAAGCAGCAAGGGGTAACGACGCAGCAGCATCTGGGCCACACCCTCGGCTGCCGCCTCGATGAGCTTAAACGTATGCTCGCGCAGATAGCCATCGACATCGTGGCACACCGAGCCGTAGTCAATCGAAGCGTCCAGGTTATCGTGCTCCCCCGCTGCACGCAGGTCGGCATAGAGCACCAAGGACACGATGAACTTCTGGCCCAGCGCGTTCTCTTCGGGATACACGCCGTGGTTGGCAAAGACCTCGAGACCGTCGATAGTAATACGGTCGGCATGGCGCAGATCGTCATAGCTCACGTGGGGAACCGCCGTTGCGGTGGATATTTCGCCCCTTCCACGGCGGGCGAGCTCGGCGCCTTCAGTCTTGGTTGCATTCTCGGGCAGTTTCTTGTTGCTCATCGCGATCGTCTCCTTCGTTTAGAACCCCGACCGCGCAAACTAACTACACGCGAATCGACAGGTTCTTTTTATCATCGCTCCAGTTGCAAGCATTGCGCGCGGGGCATGCAAAGCAGGCGCGCGACGCTTTGTCGGCTGCATAGAGCAAACGCTCAAGCGGTTGGCTGTTCACGCGCAGCTTTCGATGGCCCAGAATGGCCGTCTTAATGGCTGCGGCATCGGCCGGCTCAAACGCCACGTCATCAGGCATGCCGCCGAGAATTGCACCAGCGACGCGTTCGCTTGCAACATCATGGGATATACCCGATTCATACTGTTCATCTTTGCCGATATCGTGAAGAAGTGCCGTGGCGTAGATGACCTCGCGGTCAAACTCGAGATCTTCCTCGAGATTCTTAATCCACATAATGCGAGCGACATCGAGCAGATGGTCGATACCGTGGCGGCAGAAGATGCGCCCCGATTCCAGCTGAGCAATGTTGCCCAGGTGGCGCCGGAACAGGCCGTTGGCACAGATGTAATCGATACGAGGCATGACGCCAAAAGGCGCCAGGCCCGAAGCCATAAAACCGCGACGCGGCGTTCCCTCGTCAGTATTCGATGTAAAGTCGTTGACAACCCTCATGGTTAGCGGCCCAGCATCCTAAAGAAACGCTCTTCGAGCGCGGGGTCGGTCTCAAAGACGCCGCGGCGAGCGAGCGTCACGGTCTTGGTGCCGGGCTTTTGCACGCCGCGCATGGTCATGCACATATGCTCAGCTTCCATGAGCACAATCGCTCCCTGGGGAGCGAGATAATCCATGAGGGCGTCGGCAACCTGCGCACACAGCTGCTCCTGCAGCTGCAGACGACGGGCATAGACTTCAACCGTGCGAGCGAGCTTAGACAGACCCGCCACGCGACCGTTAGGGATATAGCCGATCGCAGCCTTGCCATAAAACGGCAGCAGATGGTGCTCGCACAGCGAGTAAAACGTAATGTCGCGCTCGATAACCAAGTCGTTCGAGGCGACGGCAAAGGTTTTGGACAGGTGCTCCTCGGCACTCTGGTCCATACCGCCGGCGATCTCACCATACATACGGGCAACGCGCGCCGGGGTCTCCAGCAGGCCCTCACGAGTTGGGTCCTCGCCTATGCCCTCAAGCAACAGCTTAATGGCGGCCTCGACTTTTTCCTGATCGACCATCTGGGCCTCACTTTTCCGATTTCACGTTCGCGCTATGGTACCACGCTCTTCGGCATCGACCACAAGCTACATAGTATGGGTCGAATAGACCGGATCATCACGCCAAAGTTCAACCGCATCACAAAGCGCAACGCCCTCGCGCTCAGCACGGGCGCGCGTGGCGTTCATATCGATCACGCGCTGGTTACTCGAGCCCCTAAAGCGCAATGAGATATCGTACAGATCCTGAACAAACGGGCCATCCACCAACATATCGAGGCAGGCAAGGATACGGTCCGTCGCCTCGGTATGGTGACGACCACCCGGCATAAGCTCCTCGAGCACGTCGCCGGTAAAACACCAAATGGTCTTGCCCGACCCCGCAGGATAGGCCGCACGCACGCGTTCGATAAAGTCAACAAGCCCTGCCTGATTCTCGGGCTCCATGGGCTCGCCACCCAGAATCGTCAGGCCATCGATAAAGGGATGGTCGAGACTCTCGATAATCTTATCCTCGACGGCGCGATCGAACGGCTCGCCCGCAGCAAAGTCCCACGCGACAGAGTTAAAGCAGTTCTTGCACCCACGACGGCACCCACTCACAAACAGAGAAGTACGAACGCCTTCTCCATCAGCAATATCGAAATACTTAATGTTCGCGTAGTTCATAGGTAACTCTCCCGGGAGGCCGGGACATATCATCCCGTCCTCAAACATTCTCGGCCTTCGGCCTGCGAAACTGCGGGCGGGACGATATGTCCCGGCCTCATGCAAAGGGTAACTCAATGAACGAAGCGAACATCGAGTATAGGGTTCGAGGTCCAATAAAAACTTTGTTGCAGCTCAACCGCCATCGCAAGTAAATCGCAGCTGCAGCTCAAATTATTTCCGCTAAGAACTTCGAGGAGTGAGCAGGCCTCATGCTGCATCTCAGCTACGTCAACTTGGCCGCCCCGTAGCGAGGCCCCGGACCTTTGCTCGATATGAGTTCCGCACGAACAGGAGGCGCCAGTGGCGCCTCCGTCGTGAGCCAGGACTGTCCGAAATAGCGAGTAAAGGTCCGGGGCCTCGCTACGGGGCGGCCTGGGATGGTTATTAGAGATGCAGCACGCGGTCGCGGATCTCCTCGGTTCGGCCCTGGTTCCAGAACTGGGTACCGATGTAACCGCACGTGCGACGGGCGACATTCATCTTCTCCTGGTCACGATTGCCGCAGTTGGGGCACTCCCACACCAGTTTGCCGTCATCCTCGACAATCTTGATCTCACCGTCGTAGCCGCACACCTGGCAATAATCGCTCTTGGTGTTGAGCTCGGCGTACATGATGTTGTCGTAGATGTACTGCATCACGCGAATGACAGCCTTGAGGTTGTCCTGCATGTTGGGAACCTCGACGTAGGAGATGGCACCGCCCGGCGAAAGCTGCTGGAACATACCCTCGAACTTGAGCTTGTCGAATGCGTCGATCTCCTCGGACACGTGGACGTGGTAGCTGTTGGTGATGTAGCCCTTGTCCGTCACGCCCGGGATGATGCCAAAACGACGCTGCAGGCACTTGGCGAACTTGTAGGTCGTCGACTCAAGCGGGGTACCGTACAGCGAGAAGTCAATATCGCTTTCGGCCTTCCACTCCGCGCACTTGTCGTTCATGCGCTGCATGACGGCCATGGCAAAGGGCGTGCCCTCCTTCTCGGTGTGGCTGTGGCCCGTCATGTACTTGACGCACTCATACAGGCCGGCATAACCCAGACTAATGGTGGAGTAACCGCCCACGAGCAGCTTGTCGATCGTCTCGCCCTTCTTCAGGCGGGCGAGGGCACCGTACTGCCAAAGAATCGGTGCGGCATCCGAAAGCGTACCCATCAGACGCTCATGACGGCACAGCAGGGCGCGGTGGCACAGCTCAAGGCGCTCGTCGAAGATCTTCCAGAACTTATCCATGTCCTGATGCGAGCTCAGCGCGACATCGGGCAGGTTGATGGTCACAACGCCCTGGTTAAAGCGACCGTAGTACTTAGGCTTGGCCGGGTCGTAGTTCAGCGCGTTGGCGACATTGTTAAAGCCGTTGCCCGAACGGTCAGGCGTCAGGAAACTGCGGCAACCCATGCAGGTGTAGCAATCGCCGTTGCCGGCGGTCTCGCCCTTAGACAGCTTGAGCTCGCGCATCTTCTTCTCGGAGATGTAATCGGGCACCATACGCTTGGCAGTGCACTTGGCAGCCAGCTGGGTCAGGTAGAAGTACGGGGAATCCTCGTGAACGTTATCGTCCTCGAGTACATAGATGAGCTTGGGGAATGCCGGGGTGATCCATACGCCGGCCTCGTTCTTAACGCCCTCGTAGCGCTGGCGAAGCGTCTCCTCCACGATCATGGCAAGGTCGTGCTTCTCCTGAGGCGTACGGGCCTCGTTAAGATACATAAAGACCGTCACGAACGGCGCCTGGCCATTGGTGGTCATAAGGGTCACGACCTGATACTGAATCGTCTGGACGCCGCGACGGATCTCGTCACGCAGACGGTCCTCAACGACCTCACGGACCTTCTCGGCAGACGCAGAGACGCCGAGCTCCTCGAGCTCGCGGGCGACCTCGCCGCGAATCTTTTGACGGCTCACCTCGACGAACGGGGCAAGATGGGTCAACGAAATCGACTGGCCACCGTACTGGGAGGAAGCAACCTGAGCGATGATCTGCGTCGCGATGTTGCAGGCAGTCGAGAAGCTGTGCGGCTTCTCGATCAGCGTGCCCGAAATAACAGTGCCGTTCTGGAGCATGTCCTCCAGGTTCACCAGATCGCAGTTGTGCATGTGCTGGGCAAAGTAATCCGAATCGTGGAAATGGATCAAGCCCTCATTATGGGCATCCACGATCTCTTGGGGCAGCAGCACACGCTGAGTCAGGTCCTTGGAAATCTCGCCGGCCATGTAGTCACGCTGAACGGAATTGACGGTCGGGTTCTTGTTGGAGTTCTCCTGCTTAACCTCTTCGTTGTTGCACTCAATCAGCGACAAAATCTTGTCGTCGGTCGTGTTCTTCTGGCGCTTCAGGCTCTGAACATAGCGATAGATGATGTAGTGGCGGGCAACCTCGTAGCAGTCGAGGCGCATGATCTCGTCCTCGACCAAATCCTGGATCTCCTCGACCGACACGGTGTGGCCCGCGTTCTCGCATGCCTCGGCGACGTTTTGCGCCGCGTAAACCACCTGGCGGTCGGTAAGACGAGAGCTCTCCTCGACCTCCAAGTTTGCGGCGCGGATGGCATTGACGATCTTATCGATGTCAAAGACAACCTCGGTGCCGCTGCGCTTGATGATCTTCATCCTCTTGCCTCTTTCGCATCGTAGCCTCATCGCGCTTCAGAGCCAAACGATACCCGGCAGGGCTTGCCCCTGTCTTGCGGCGCCGTCGCGCAATCTGTGTTCTCGATAACCATAGGCCCTCATGCGGACAATCCTCGCAGCCAATCAAGGGGCTCGAAGATCTATCCAAATGGGGCGAATAAGGTTCTCGTTCTCTGTCCGCCATCTATCATACGACAAAGAGGCATCTATATCCTGTATTCTTTTTTTAGGTCAAACACAACATATAGTGTTTCAGCAGGTCAAAGCAATTAGTCATTTTGCAGACGCATTAAAAATGAGGGGTTCTTGGGAAGTCGGTAAAACGTTACCAACACGGCTACCTGCATGGCAGTTATAAAACCCCCTTAGTCAAGCCGCTGACAAATCCTACCAAAACCAAGCCGCTCACGCCAAAAGAATCCAAAAGATTATGCTTGACCAACATGTTGCGGTCACGGTCGGCCAGGACGTATGCAACCTGCCGGCACCTCTACGGGGACCTTGGATCAATATTTGGTGGCATATTTGACGGCGTGCTTGGTAGCAAAACAAAACAGCCCAGAGGACATAGCCTCTGAGCTGCGAACATTTGGTGGGCGTTAGAAGATTTGAACTTCTGACCTCTTCCGTGTCAGGGAAGCGCTCTCCCCCTGAGCTAAACGCCCAAATGGAGCGGACAACGGGGCTCGAACCCGCGACCCCAACCTTGGCAAGGTTGTGCTCTACCAACTGAGCCATGTCCGCTTACGAGGATTAATCTTACGTGATGCCCGCATCCTATGCAAGAACTTTTTTTGAAAAGTTTTGCGACGCTCTCGCGAGGGCATCAGTCGTCACGAAAGGCGCGAACAAACGCAGGCTCGCAGCGAGATGCCCCTACATCTCACCGAGCATGATCCAGGCAGAGCTGTCCTGCGCGAGCCTGCCGTCTGCAAGCGGTGATGAGGTGAGCAGGACCCTGCCCGCCGGCAGCTCCACGGGTGCTGCACCGAAGTTCGTCACACACGCCCAGCCGTTATCGCGGCGATAGGCGATGACGCCGCCCTCAGCGCCCTCGGCACCATCCGCAAGGCCGGTGCGCCCGTCAAGATCGAGCCACGCAAGATCGTTGGCGCACCCGCGCAGCTTGCGCCGCAGCCAGAGGGCGTCACGATAGAGCGCAAGCATCGATGTCGGGTCCGCTTCTTCCCTATCGGCAGCATAATCGGAAAACCATGCAGGCTGCGGCAGATGGGGCGCCGCATCGGCGTCTGCCGGCGAAAACCCAAACGATCCGCCATGCGCGGGATCGTCCGCCGCCACCCACGGCAGGGGCACACGACAGCCGTCGCGCCCCTTCTCACTCTTCGGTCCGTGCGTATTGGTCGCAGTAGGGTCTTCGAGTGCAGCCCACGGGATATCAGCCACCTCAAAAAGGCCGAGCTCCTCACCCTGATACACGTATGCCGAGCCCGGAAGCGCCAGCTCAAGCAAAAGGGCCGCCCGCGCGCGGCGCTCGCCGAGTTCACGGTCCTCGTCATAAGACAACCCGTCGCGTAAGAGCCAGTCGAGCGCAATCTGGTGGTAGCGCGTCGCCTTGATTTGCGGCAGAGCATA
Source organism: uncultured Collinsella sp. (assembly GCA_902489965.1). GTDB lineage: Bacteria > Actinomycetota > Coriobacteriia > Coriobacteriales > Coriobacteriaceae > Collinsella. Next base: position 1,575 of record CABUCA010000067.1, on the reverse strand, counting down.
GCGTGTCGCCACGCGCGGCACGTCGTGGTTGGAGAGTACCCAGGTCGAGGCGGAATCGGATTCGACGGCTGCCTTCAAGCCCTTCTCGATTGCAGTGTGCATGTCATCATAAGTCCAAGTGGCCTTGGCAAACTCAAAGTTGAATGTCTGGCCAAGCTCGCTGGGACGCGCATAGAGATACTGGCGCTCGGGCAGCACCCACGCCTCGGCAACGGCACTGCGCGGCGGATTATAGCGGTCGAACACGCGGCGCCACTCGCGATAGATCTCGTGGACCTCATTGCGGTCCCACAGCGGATGGGTGCCGTCGTCAACCATGTCATCGCCCTCGGCGAGATGCCACCGGTCGAGGTCATCGCGGTCGAGATCCTTGGCGAGACCCTGCGCCACATCAATGCGAAAGCCGTCGACGCCTCGATCGCTCCAAAACGCCAGGACGTCGCAAAAGAGCGCATGAACCTCGGGGCATGACCAGTCAAAGTCCGGTTGCTCGGGCGTAAACATGTGCAGATACCACTGACCGTCCGCAACACGCGTCCATGCGGGGCCGCCAAAGTTGGCATTCCAATTGGTGGGAGGCAGCTCGCCATGCTCGCCGCGACCATCGCGGAAGATATAACGGGCGCGCTCGGGCGATCCGGGGCCGGCGGCAAGAGCGGCTTTGAACCAGGGGTGCTGGTTGGATGAATGGTTGGGCACGATGTCGACGATGACCTTGATGCCGCGCGCGTGAGCCGCAGCGATCATGTCATCGAAGTCGTCAAGCGAGCCGAGACGCGGGTCGACATCGCAGTAGTCCGCCACATCATAGCCGCCATCGACAAGAGGCGATGGGTAAAACGGGCTCAGCCAGATGGCCTCGATACCCAGTCGCTCAAGATAGTCCATCTGCTGGGTAATGCCCGCGATATCGCCCAGACCCGAACCAGTCGAATCCTTAAACGAGCGCGGGTAGATCTGATAGATCGCGGCATCGGACATCCATGAGCGCGAAGAAGACTTTTCTGTAGCCATGGGGCGTATCTCCCTTGCAACGAGGTTATGCGAGATGCCCACGATGATACGCCCAAAGCGGACATTCGCGGCAAACAACGCCACAGCCGCGACCCAAAACGCTCGCTCCCTCTCGGGTTCGAACCCCCGGGACGAATCGACCGATTGGTGAAAAGAACGGAAAACCCACTCTCCCGGCCACGACAGCGAGCGGGCTCCGGGTGCCCCAGGTTGCCGCGAAAGAAGAGGGGAGCGTACTTTATGTACGCGACCGACGATTGAGGGGCAAGATGGGGTGCCCGGGGCTCGCGCAGCGTCAACAAAAAACGCGGTTCGTTAGAACCGCGTAAGATAGTTGGAGCGGACAACGGGGCGTCCGCGTATCCGCTTCGCGGATCCGCACCGGCTTCGGCCGCCTGTCGGCGTCCTCGCCAGCTCGCTACAAACGCTCCGCGTTTGCTTAACGCTCGCTCCCTCTCGGGTTCGAGCCCATGCGATGGGTACGAAAAAGCCCGTCTACCGTAGTAGTCGGGCTACTGAGTTTGGAGCGGACAACGGGGCTCGAACCCGCGACCCCAACCT
>CABUCA010000066.1 GCA_902489965.1 uncultured Collinsella sp. | reverse complement strand
TTTGGGGCGGCACGTTTTTGTATGGGGTCCCGGTCTCCACAATTTTCGTCAAGCTTTTGGTTAGATTTTGGTCAGTTGGCGTAAGGGTGGAAGGCCAAAAGATTGCTGGCGAAAAAAGCTCAGAGAAAGTGCTGGTAGGGGAGTTGTTGAGCTTTTCGACAGCTTTTGAGCAAAAGAAACTTTGTGGCTATTGCCGGCGATTGCGTTGTCGCGGTCATGGCGGTGCGGGATGCTGGTCGTAAGCGTCGAATGCTCCGACTTTGGAGGCCAACATGGACCTGTTTCTTGAGACTCCGCAGCAACAAGCCGAGCGCATGTTGCGCCAACAGCAACGGCTTATGGAGATGCAAATGCAAGGGGTAGCCGCTCAGCCCCCTGCGCAAAATGCCACGCCTGCGGTTTCGCCTGCGGGCAGATCGGCGCCAGAGAACTATTCCGTACAACAAGATTCATATGCGCAGGAGCTTGCGTTCGACAAGCGCCGCACACGTCACCGCCGCGTGGGCCAGCGCCTGCGCACGTTAGCGATGATTGTGCTCATTCCATTAGGACTTGCGGCGATTTTCCTGGTCTCGTATGCGCTCACCTGCATTCTCAACGGCGCCTCGCCCAATGAGGTGCTTCAGCACTTGGCAGCTCTCGGCCAGCGCCTAGGCGATGTCGTAGCAACCGTCCGTGCCGGCTGGGAGAGTTAGCGTTTGTCACATTAGGACTTCTAGGGTGTAGGGATTATCGCCACGAGTAGAATTCTTGCATCCTGTGGGTCCTGTCGTACGACTGAATAGTATTATTGAAGATGAATAATAATAGGATTTACTATGTATAAGCAGGATTTAGAGCAGACTCTTTTGGGCATTGATGAAGAGGCGGAGCTGGAAATAGGCCCACGAGACGATAGGCCGAGCGTTGTATTGGTGGGAGGAAGCGCCTTCATGCTAAACGATGTGACGAATCGGTCGGTTACACATGACATTGATGTGTTTGAGGCAGATAGGTGCCTCCGCGAGATCATAGCTCGATACCCCGAGGTGAATGGTATGGCGGTGGCATATTGTAATCAGATGCCATTCAATTACGAAGATCGTTTGATTCCCGTAGATATTGGGGCGCGTTTTATCAGGTACTTTACGCCATCCTTGGAGGACCTGGCGGTAATGAAGCTCTATGCCTACCGTCCGAACGACATCGTCGACCTCCATAGCCGAGCGTTTATCGACCGACTTGATTGGGATCTGCTCGAACGGCTTATATTCGACGAGGGAGAAGCGCTGGCGTCGTCGCCTTCGGAGCGAAGCTATCAAGAGATGGTCTGTGCATACAGACAATACAAAAAGGAGGTGCTCGGTTGAATCTGACCTTTGAGGGATTTTTGAAAGGCTATTGCCGAGAGCTGTCCGGGCAGCAGTCGCTGAGTTTTAGAAAACTGGTTGAGCAGGCGACGACGGTTGCGCCGCGCGTGGCGGAGCCTCTGTTTTTGCTCGCTTTGGCGCAAGGAAAAGCCGAATACGTTCTGGGTTTATCCGAGGGTTCGTGGATGGAAGAGGATTACCGAGGCGTTTTGTCCTTGTACGATCAAGCGGGTGGCATGGCGTCTCTATGCGCCAAAAGTGAGCTCCCTAACCGTTATGCCAACGTTTGGCGTGCGTATAGAGCGGTGAAGGAAAAGCCAGTGGCGGACAGAAGGATCAACGCCCTGATGCGAAAAAGAACATTGGGGGCGCTAGGGGAATCGGGCGTAACGCGCTACGGTCTCTGCCGCGATTTGAATCTGAATAAGGGAAACGTGTACGCATACTTAGCCGGCGATGACTCAAAGGTGAGCAGGGAGACGGCGCGTCGCATTATGGAATATGCGGAAGAGAGAAGCTCCCAAGAAGGGGCCGGGCGCCCGATGCGTGTGGCGGGGTAAGATTGATCGCGGTTTTGATTGATGATCGATTGAGTTTGTTGGGCGGAGTCTATGTCTGCTATTGATATCGTGCTTGTTGTGATTGCCTTGGTCGCGGTGGGAGTTGCCGTGGTTTGCGCCATGCAGCTTAAAGGCCTTCGTGCCGAGTTGCGAGAGCGTGGCGGCAACGACGCGGAGACGCTCGCGGCGCTCGAGCAGGCCAACAGCACGCTCGATGCCCTCAACGTCGCGTTGGCCGAAACCCGCCGCACGGCAAACGCCATCGCGCAGCAGCAGACGACCGACGCCGCCGTGGAGCAGCAACGCTACCTGACCATTGCGCGCGAGTTCTCGCAGGCCGGCGACCGCATGGATGACCTGCGCCGCGAGACGGCCCAACAGCTCGGCGCCAACCGCGAGGGCATCGAGCACCGCCTGGACAAGGTGCGTGAGACGGTCGATGCCCAGCTGGGCGCCATCCGCAAGGACAACAACGTGCAGCTCGATCAGATGCGCGCGACGGTGGACGAGAAACTCTCCCGTACGCTCAACGATCGCCTGTCTGCATCGTTTAAGCAGGTGAGCGACCAGCTCGAGGCCGTGTACAAGGGCCTGGGCGATATGCAATCTATCGCCACCGGCGTGGGCGACCTTAAGCGCGTGCTGGGCAATGTGAAGGCGCGTGGCATTTTGGGCGAGGTGCAGCTGGGCGCAATCCTGGCGGACATCCTTACGCCCGACCAGTATCTGGAAAACGTTGCCACCAAGCCCGGCGCCTCGGAGCGCGTTGAGTTTGCTGTCAAGCTGCCGGTGGACGAGGGTGATCCCGTGCTGCTGCCGATCGACTCCAAATTCCCGGGCGATGCGTACGAGCATCTGCTCGACGCCCAGGAGTCGGGTGACGCTGAGGCCGTCGCCGCAGCGCGCAAGACGCTCGATATGATGGTGAAGCGCGAGGCAAAGGACATCTGCGAAAAGTATCTGAGCGTGCCCGCGACTACCAACTTTGGCATTATGTTCGTTCCGTTTGAGGGGCTGTACGCCGAGGTCGTCAGCCGCCCCGGGCTTATCGAGACCCTGGGCCGCGACTATCACGTCAACGTTGCCGGCCCCAGCACCATGGCGGCCATCCTCAACAGCCTGCAGATGAGCTACCAGACGTTTAGGCTGCAAAAACGCACCGATGACGTGCTGCGCGTGCTTTCCGCCGTCAAGGCTGAGCTGCCGCGCTATCAGGCGGCGCTACGCCGCGCCCAACAGCAGATCGAGACTGCGGGCAAGACGGTCGAGGGCATTATCACCACGCGCACCAACGTTATGGAGCGCAAGCTCAAGGACATCGATGCGCTGGAGGATGCCGAGGAGGCCGACGCGATTCTGGGCTTGGAGTCCGCAGGCTTACTCGCGGGCCAGGAAGACGAGGGCTAGCCGCAACGGACGGCGGGGCGTCGGCGCAAGCGCGAGGCGCGGGCGCTTTTCGCATCGTGCTTGCCTGAAGTGCGCTTTAGTGTGCAACAATGGCGTTTCGCCCTATCAGACGTGAAAGGAAGCCCATGTCTCAGAGAAGCACCAGCCCGCTCAAGCGCTCCACCGTGCGCCGCACGTTGCAGCGTTTTTGGGATGTCACGCGCACGCAGCCGCTGATCGTCTTTCTCTCGGTATTCTCGTCGGCGGGCTATATCTTTTTGCTTACGTTTGCCAACACCTACGTGATGGCGCTTATCGTCGACCGCGTCCAGGCCGGCCCCGTGGCAGGCGACCAGGTGTTTGAGGTCTTTGGTCCTTACATTTTGGCGCTCGTGGTCGTTAACCTGGTAGGCCAGATCCTCTCCAAGCTGCAGGACTACACCGTCTACAAGCTCGAGATTGCGGGCAACTATCACCTGGCGCGCTTGTGCTTCGACACGCTCTCCAATCAATCCATGACATTCCACACCAGCCGATTCGGTGGATCGCTTGTGAGCCAGACGAGCCGTTTTATGAGCGGCTACACGGGTCTGGTGGACGTGACGGTGTATTCGCTCATTCCCACCATCACCTCGGTTGTCTGCACGGTGGTAGCACTTGCCCCGGTGGTGCCGACGTTTACCGTAATCCTGGTGGGCATCATGGTCGTCTACATCGCGTTTGTCTGGCTTATGTATAAGCGCATCATGCCGCTTTCGGCCGCGACGTCCGCCGCGCAGAACAAGCTGTCGGGCGTGCTGTCCGACGCGGTCACAAACATCCTGGCCGTCAAGACCTGTGGGCGCGAGGACTTTGAGCGCGACCTGTTCGATGCCGCCGACCGCGCCGCGCGCGACGCCGAGACGGTTTCGATGCACGCCATGATGCAGCGCAACTTTACGACCTCGGGCCTTATCGTCATTACCATGGCCGTGGTGAGTGTGTTCGTCGCGGGCGGCAACGCGTGGTTTGGCATCTCGGCCGGCACGCTCGTCATGATCTTTACCTATACGTATAACCTCACTATGCGTCTGAACTACGTGAGCTCCATGATGCAGCGCATCAACCGTGCGCTGGGCGATGCGGCCGAGATGACGCGCGTGCTGGACGAGCCGCGTCTGGTAGCGGACGACGCGAATGCCCCCGAGCTCAAAGTGACCGAGGGCGCGATTGATTTTGAGCACTTGAGCTTTGCATACCGTGACGCCGCGGCAGGCGAGAGCGTGTTCAACGACCTGACGCTTCATGTGGCGGCGGGCCAGCGCGTGGGCCTGGTGGGCAAATCGGGCTCGGGCAAGACGACGCTCACCAAGCTGTTGCTGCGCCTGGACGACGTGCAGGGCGGCCGCGTGCTCGTGGACGGTCAGGACGTCTCGCGCTGCACTCAGCAGAGCCTGCGCCGCCAGGTTGCCTACGTGCCGCAGGAGGCGCTGCTGTTCCACCGCTCCATTCGCGAGAATATCGCCTACGGCCGCCCCGACGCCACTGACGAGCAGATTCGCGAGGCAGCGCGCCTGGCCAACGCGACCGAGTTTATCGATCGCTTGCCCCATGGCTTTGATACCATGGTGGGCGAGCGGGGCGTTAAGCTCTCGGGCGGCTAGCGCCAGCGCGTGGCCATCGCCCGTGCCATCCTCACCGACGCGCCGATTCTGGTGCTCGACGAGGCGACCTCTGCCCTCGACAGTGAGTCCGAGGCGCTGGTGCAGGAGGCGCTCGAGAACCTGATGCGCGGCCGCACCTCCATTGTGGTGGCGCATCGCCTGTCCACCGTGGCGGCGCTCGACCGCATCGTGGTGCTGGCGGACGGCGAGATTGTCGAGGACGGCACGCATGCTCAGCTCGTCGAGGCGGGCGGCGAGTACGCAAGCCTGTGGGGACGCCAGACCGGCGCATTTTTGGAGGCGTAAGGTCCCCGTACGTGGGACAATCGTTTCCGTGAAGTTATGTTTTTGCCGAGCCGAGGAGTCGATATGCCACGCGAGACCAATGCCGCCAAACGCGAGCGCGCCATCGAGGTATGCGAGCGCCTTAACCGTCGCTATGGCCCGGTCGAGTGCTTCTTGGACCACGAGAATCCCTTTAGGCTGCTCATCGCGGTACTGCTCTCGGCTCAGACGACCGACGCGCAGGTCAACAAGGTGACGCCCCAATTGTTTGCCCAGTGGCCCACGCCCGAGGCCATGGCCGGAGCAAGTGTGACCGACGTGGCGGACACCATTAAGTCGCTCGGCTTTTATAAGAGTAAGGCCAAGCATGCCGTGGAGGCCGCGCAGATGATCGTCGCCGATTACGGCGGCGAGGTGCCGGCAGACATGAAGGAACTCGTCAAGCTGCCGGGCGTTGGGCGCAAGACGGCGAACATCGTGCTCAACGTGGGGTACGGCATCGTGGAAGGCATCGCGGTGGATACGCACGTCAACCGCATCGCGCACCGCCTGATGCTGAGTCCCAAGACGCACGCCAAAGAGCCGCTCAAGACCGAGCAAGATCTGCTCAAGATCTTGCCGCACGAGTATTGGGAGTCGGTCAATCACCAGTGGATCACCTTTGGCCGCGAGATTTGCGATGCCCGTAGGCCCAAGTGCGACGAGTGCCCGCTGGCAGACCTTTGCCCCAGCGTGCGTGTGACGGGATAGGGCCCGGCACGTTTTGCCGGCACTCGAAGACGGCGATCAATGTTGCGCAACACATTTGGGCTGCGAGGGCTCAATATGATGGCGACAGATGCCGTTTGTTGTAAGGGGATGCCCGAATATGTTTTGCACCAAGTGTGGCTCCGAGATGCCCGACGGAACCGATTTTTGCACGAACTGCGGGGCGCGCATGGGCGCTGCCTCTCCGGCGGCCGCGCCTGCTGAGCCCGCACCGATGCCGGCGGCAGGGATGCCTCCCGTGCAGGGTGCCGTACAAAAGAAATCGCATAAGCGCGCGGTGATTGTCGGCATGTGCGTGGCGGGCGTGCTCGTTGCCGGCGGTGCCGCTCTGGCGCTGACCGGCGTGCTGGGTCCGCTTGGGCAGGGCAACTCATCGCAGATTACGGTACTGGGGTCCGACGAGGGTTCAGCCGAGCACAAGGACAAGGGAAGCGCCAAGGAGAAGCCTGCCGCCGACGGGGATGAGGCGGATGAGCCTGAGCAGACCGGCAGCAGTGTAAAAGTCGACCTCAATGACCAGGCAACCTATGCCGCGGCGAACCTGTTCCTATCGAACTTTACGGAGGAACACTTCGATCGGGACTGGTATCAGGTGGGCGGCTTCGATTCGACTGACGGACTTTCTGATGACGAGAAATACAAGCTGGTTAAGTTTATCTGGTGCCATTTTATTGACAACGCGCCGTATCGAATCGAGAAAGGCGACTATGACAACGGTAATAGCCAGCGTGTGGCGACTGATGTGATCAATAGGGAACTCAACCGCTTGACGGGTCTGACGCTTTCCGATGCCGATATGACTTATGACAGAACGCCGGAGGGGCAGGCGATTCCTGATTCGGCCGAAGCGCATGGTGGGTACTTGTATCTGAAACAGGAATATGGCCAGGGAAATTACAACCCACCGTGTGCCATCGTTACGGGCGCGACTGACCTTGGCGACAACATCTACGAGCTCACCTATGAGGTCTACAGTGCTGGCGGCATGTTACTTCCTTCCGACATCCCCGAGAGCACTTACGGCCTGCCAAAGAACCAGTTCATCGCCGCAATTCAAGCGGACGCATCCATGGGCCGTACCGAGACTTGCACGGTCCGCGTCGCGCAGGGCGACGGCGCTCCGACCTTCACACTGCTTAAAATGGGCGTCTACGACTAGACTCGGCGTATAGCTCACTCTGATAGCGCCAGACGGCTTGCCCGTCTGGCGTTTTTTGCGGGGCTGTGCATGCGCTTGAGCAGGAGTATATGTCGCCGCCTGCCGCCCCATGCAAAAATGTGTTGCTAATTTAGAAGCTTATTCAAGCGCACCGAAGTCGCGGCGTGCTGGCGTAGCATGAGCAAAAAATCAAGCAATGGAGGGTAACGTGGCAATATCGAAGACGCGAGAGCTCGAAGATTATTTTGAACGCATCGTGCGCACGCGCGAAGGCGACCTGCCTGGTCGTCGCAAAGGCGACGAATACTTGTCTCAAACCCATGCGCTCTACCATGGTGATCCTGCGCCCTGGGCTCTGACGCCAAAGATATTCGACAAGGATATGACGGCGCTTCTTAAGGAGGCCGCCGAGCGCATGTACGGCATTATGGACAAGGTGACGCGGGCGTTTTGTTCCGATGCCTCCGTGCGTGCGTGGTTTCGCATGGATCCGGCTTTTGCTGACCTGTGCGCTATGGATGCCGGCTATGATTGCCAGATTCCCCTTGCGCGCGTCGATATCTTTCTTGACGAGGACACCGGGTCGTATACGTTTTGCGAGCTCAATACCGATGGCAGCGCTGGAATGGTAGTGACCGATGTGGTCTGCCAAGCCGTGCGAATGACACCTTCCTTTGAGGAGTTTGCGTCCAAACATCCCGGCTTTCGGCAGTACGATTTGTGCGGTAGCTGGATAGATGCATTGTTTGAGACCTATGCAGAGTGGGAGCTGGCCCATCCTCGCCGCACCGAGGATAGTGCACGATCGGACGACGGGGTCCGCGTTGACGAGGGACCCCATGCACCGCAATCAAAGATATATCCCGCTTCGGTGGCAATCGTCGACTATTCGGAAAGCATCGACTTGGAAGATGCGGCTCATTTTGTCGACCTTATGAGGCGGCGGGGTGTAGTCGCACGCTTTGCGGATGTGCGCGACCTGCGAATTGCCGAAGACGAGAGCGGTGCTAGGCGCCTGTGCGATGCCGCTGGTCCCATTGATTGCGTTTGGCGGCGCGCGGTGACCGGCGAGCTGTGGGATAAGCCGTGCGAAGGACGCTCTGCCTTAATCGAGGCTGCCCAGGAAGGGCTTGCGTGCATCGTCGGTGGATTTAGAACATGGCCGTGCGCGACTAAGACCGTATTTGCGTTTTTGTGGTCTCGGGCCGGTCAGTCCTTGTTGAGCTCGGAGGAGCAATCGTTTGTACGGGAGCATGTGCCCTATACCGAGATTTTGGACGAAAGCACCCAGTTGTCGAGATTTGTCGAAAAGGATCGATGGATCGTCAAGCCGTGCGGCGGCTACAATGCGGTTGGCGTTGTCGCTGGTTTGGATGCCACGGAACAGGAATGGTCCCAGGTGCTAGCTCGCGCTGCGGCCGTTGGGGCGATTGTACAGGAGTATGCTCAGCAGTATCAGACTCCCTGCTTGCGCGGAACGCTTGTCGATGGGCCGCATCGAGGAGAGGCGCCCAAAGGACTTGTGGATGATCTTGGTTTTGCGCCCGCTTCTAATATGGAAGGCCTGTACCTGTATCGCGGCCGTTTTGCGGGCGTGTATACACGCGTCGGTTTTGCCAACACCATAGGCGAGTGGACGAGCCGCTTAAACGTTGCGAGCTTTTTTGAGGAATAGCCGTTTCTTGGGGCACCTTCCGTGGTTGCGGCGTTCGACGTGACGGGGAAATTTTGGCGAAGCCGGTGAGTCCAGTTCTATCTGGCGTTTTTGTTGCGGGGCTGGGCGTACGCTTGAGCAGGAGTCCTCTCCATGCGCTACCATGACAGGCAATGATTTTTGACGTACGACCCGCCGAGCTTGCCCCGGCGGGCTTTTGGCGTTGCAATGCCGGAGGAACAGCATGCTCATTCACCGTATAGCCGCGCAGCTCTACACTGCCGAGGCGCTGCAGACCGTCGAGGCCGGACTCGATGCCGGCGAGGACGTGACGCTGGCCGTGTCGCAGTCGGGCCGCACGCTTATGGCCGCCGCCCAGTTTGCGCGCCGTCCGCGCCCCACGGTCTATATCGTAAGTGGCGAGGACGCGGCCGATCGCGCCGCGCGTAGCCTTGCCGCTTACGTGGGCCTGGCACACGTGTGCCGTTTTCCCGAGCGCAAGGACTATCCGTGGCGCGAGCAGGCGCCCGACGATGCCGTGGTTGCCCAGCGCTGCGAGGCCCTGGGACGCATCGTGCGCGGGGACAATTGCATCATGGTCGCCTCGGCCCGCGCGCTGCTGCGTTGCGTGCCACCAGTCGAGAGCCGCTACTGGGAGTCCACGACCTTTGCGGTGGGCGAGGAGATTCCTTTTGACGAGGTGCCGCAGCGCCTGGTGGGCATGGGCTACACCAATGCCGGCGCCGCCGACGCGCCCGGCCTGTTCCGCGTGCACGGCGACACCGTCGAGGTGTTTCCCGCGCAGGAAAAAGCGCCCGTGCGCATCGAGTTCTTCGGCGACGAGATCGATCGCATCCGCCGCATGGTGAGCTCAACGGGGCAGACCATCGGCAACGAGGACAGCATCGAGATCTTCCCCTGCCGTGAGCTGGCGCTCACCGACGAAGCCGTCCACAACATGCATGTGGCGCTCTATCGCGCCAGCCAGGACGACAGTAAGCTAGCGGCGCTGCTCGAGATGGTGGATGCGCGCATCGTCACGCCCGAGCTCGACCGCTTTTTGCCGGTGATGTACGGCCAAACCGTGAGCCCACTGTCGCACGTGAGTGGCAAGGCGCTCGTGGTGCTGTCCGAGCCACGCTCGCTGTTCGACGATTGCCTGCGCGCCTACGAGGATATCGAGGCCCGTGCCGGCGAGGCGGGGATTGACCGACTGGATGGCCTGTATGTACGTGCCCAGCAGCTCGATTTTGGTGCCCAGCAGCGCCTGAACTACGTGAGTCTGATTCGTGCCGGCGGCGCGGTGACGGCCGAGCTCAAGATTGAGCAGCCTGCTATCGCAGGCTCGGACAACCGTTTTATGACGCGCATCCAGGAAGTCGTGGGCAAGCGCTACGCCTGCGTGTTTGCCATTCCCGACCGCGGTGCGCGCGAGTCGATGGAGCTCACCTTTGGTGACGAGGGCATTACCTTTGAGGAGTCGCTGACGGCCGCGCCCGAAAACGCCGACGCTATCGGCGACCGCGTGCGCGTGGCAGCGGCGGATTCTGCCGATCGTGCCGCACGCCAGGAGGCCCATGCTGCAATCCGCGAGCGCCGCGCCGACGCACTTAACGCCCGCTCGCTCGAGGCGG
>CABUCA010000065.1 GCA_902489965.1 uncultured Collinsella sp. | reverse complement strand
CAAAGGTGAGGTTGCCGGTAAAGTGGCCGTCCATGACGTCGAAGTGCACAAAGTCGGCACCGGCGATCTTGTCGAGTTCGCCCTTGAGGTTGGCCATGTCGGCCGAAAGGACAGACGGAGCGATTTTGATGGAACCCATGGTAGAAGCCTTTCTGCGCTAGTCGGTGAGTCCGTAGAACTCTTGAGAAGGGACGCGATCGGTAAGAATCTCGAGCGCCCTATCCAAAGTAACACCGTTGTAGAGCGTTTGCTCCACGGCAAAGGTGAGCGGAATGTCTACGCCCAGTGAACGGGCAAGCTCGCTCACGCTGCGGGCCGCGACGGCGCCCTCGACAACCATATGCGTGCGCGTCTGGTACTCGTCGAGCGACACGCCGTGGGCAAACTCGTAGCCAAAGGTGCGGTTGCGCGAATGCTCCGAGGTGCAGGTGGCAATGAGGTCGCCCATGCCGGCAAGTCCCATGCAGGTCATAGCTTGACCGCCGCGGGCGTGTACCAGACGGCTGATCTCGGCCAGACCACGCGTCATGATGAGGGCAAGCGTGTTGTCGCCCGCACCAGAACCGGCGGAAATGCCGCACACGATGGCGATGACGTTTTTCATAGCGCCGCAAACCTCGACACCGGTCATGTCTTGCGACAGATAGATGCGGAAGGCTGTGGATAGGAGCAGGTCCTTAAAGGTCTCCCCTATCTGCGGATCTTTGCTGGCGATGACGGCGGCAGAAAGTCCACCGCGGCAGATCTCCTCGGCATGGTTGGGGCCCGAGAGCGCCGCTACGCGCGTCTCGTTGCCAATCTCGCGGGCGATGACCTCGCTCATGAGCAGGCCGGACTCGGGCTCAATGCCCTTGGTGAGGCAGAGCACCGGGGTGTCGGCGGCGATGAAGGGGGCTGCCTGATGACATACGCTGCGCAGGTGCGTGGAGGGCACGGCAAAGATGATGGCCTCGGCGCCGTCAAGCGCCTGGGCCAGGTCCGTCGTAGCGACAACGTTTTCCGGCAGCACGTAGTCCACCAGATAGCGCGGGTTGCGGTGCTCGCCGTTGATGCCGGCGGCCGTCTGCTTGCCATGGGCCCACATGGTCACGCGCTCGGCACGCGCGGCAGCAAGGCCGGCGACGGCGGTTCCCCAGGAGCCGGAGCCAATCAGCGCAACATTCATGACTCTCTCCTACTTATCGTCGGGTTCGGTGACGCGCTTGGTAAACGAGAGCTTGGACTCCTTACCGGTCATGAGCTTTTGGACATTCGAGCGATGGGCCCACACCACGGTGATGCCGATCATCGCCATACAGAACTTGAGCCCCAGGCTGCTGTACGGAAAGACCGCGCAAGCAGCGATGGGAAGACCGATGGCAGCGGCGAGTGAGCCCACCGACACAAACTTGGTGATGGCGACGGCCACGATAAACATGCCCAGCAGCGACAGGCCAATAGGCCAGTACCAGGCGAGGATGACACCCAGACCAACGGCGATACCCTTGCCGCCGTGGAAGTTGAGGTAGGGCGAGAAGATGTGTCCCCACACGGCAGCCAGGCAAATGACGCCGAGCATCCAATCGCCGGCGGCACCCGGAGCCATGATGCTTACAGGGAAGCCATAGCCCACGCTCGCAATGAACGGACGCGCGATAAGGACGCAGATGGCGCCCTTAAGGCAGTCGAGCAGCAGCGTGAGCGCGGCCACCTTGGGGCCGGCCACACGCAGAGCGTTGGTGGTGCCGATGTTGCCGGAGCCCGCCTTGCGAATGTCGGTGTGGTTGAACACGCGGCCCAAGATCAGGCCAAACGGAATCGCTCCGATAAAGAACGATACCACGGCGCAGATGGCGGTCAGCAGAATCGGATTATGCATCCTTTTGCTCCTTCTTCCTAAAGAAGAGTCGAATGGGCGTGCCGGCAAAGTCGAAGGTCGAGCGCATGCGGTTCTCCACGTAGCGCTGGTAGGTGTCGTTGACCAGGTCACCGTGGTTGACGAAGAACGTAAACGTCGGCGGGTTGACGCCCGTCTGGGTCACGTAGTGCATGCGCAGGCGGCGCTTTCCATCCACCACGGTGTGGCCGAACTCACGCAGGTCGGTGAGGAACGTGTTGAGGCGCGAGGTGCTGATCTTTTGCGAGCGCGTCTTCTCGGCAGCGTCTACCATTGCCCAGATCTTCTCGACGCTGCGGCCAGTGAGGGCAGAGATGCGCAGGTACTGGGCCCAAGGAGCCATGACGCCCAGACGGCGGTCGATGGTCTCCATGCAGGCCTCGCGCTTACGGTCGTCGTCGAGCAGATCCCACTTGTTGAGCAGGACTACGATGGCGCAGCCGCGCTCGATGGCCAAGCCCATAACCTTCTGGTCCTGCTCGGTGACGCCTACGGAAGCGTCGACGACGAGCAACGCCACGTCGGCGCGGTCGATGGCGCGCAGGCCGCGGACCATGGAGTAGTACTCGATATTCTCGTACACGGTGCTCTTCTTGCGGATGCCCGCAGTGTCGACCATGCGGTAATGCTTGCCGTTGCGCTCCACGACGGTGTCGATGGCGTCGCGCGTCGTGCCGGCAATGTTGGACACGATAGAGCGGTCGGCGCCCAAGATGCGGTTGAACAGCGACGACTTACCGGCGTTGGGGCGGCCGATGATGGCGACGTTCAGCGCGTCAGGGAACTCATCGGCGACCTCGTCCTCTTCCTCCGGAAGCAGGGCCACGATATCATCGAGCAGGTCGCCCGTGCCGTGGCCATGCAGGGCCGAGAGCGGCGTGGGCTCACCGATGCCGAGCGAATAGAACTCCCAGATGCTGTCGTTCTCGCGATCGGGGTTGTCGAGCTTGTTCACCAGCAGAAAGACCGGCTTGTCGCAGCGCTTGAGCATGCGGGCGACCGACTCGTCCTCTTCGGTGACTCCGGTGCGGCCGTCGACCACAAACAGGATGACGGCGGCTTCCTCGGCGGCGGCGAGGGCCTGGTCGCGGATGGACGTGGCAAACACGTCATCGCTCTTGAGCGGCTCGATGCCGCCCGTGTCGACGATAGTGAACTCGCGGCCGTTCCAGTCGGCCGTGTGATACGAACGGTCGCGCGTGACGCCGCGGGACTCGTGGACGATGGCGTCCGAGGTCTGGGCTAGGCGGTTAACGAGCGTGGACTTGCCCACGTTGGGGCGTCCGACGACGGCGACGATAGGTTTCATCTGCACTCCTTTAATGGATAGGGTCAGCGGAATTAGTAGAGTCGGCAGGCACAATGCCAAGGATGTGCTCCAGGGTATCGAGCAGCTCATGCGGCATGGTCGACACCACATGAACCTCGGCGCCGCGGTGGTTAAGGCTTGCGAGTAAATCGTCACGATGATACTCGTCAAGCGTCATGCCGTCAGCGTTGAACATGAGCTTAGGCACAAAGAGCATAACCCCCGACAGGTCTTGCGGCAGCTGCTCCAGGATGTCGCTAGCGACGATGAGGCCGGTTACGTCCACATTGCCGCCAAAGTAGCGGTTCTTGATGGCCGTGACAGTGCCGGCAAGGCCCTGTGGGGACTCCACGAAGCGCGCCACGGTATCGCGAGCGCTGGCGCCCGAAAGACATATCAGGTGTTGGTCGCGGGCGGTCATAGCCTTGCGAACGCGGGCAAGGCGCTCGGCGTCGGCGATAAGGACATCGTCTGTCTCGTCCAGATACGAGCGGATCATACCGATACCGTCGTAGTACTGCGGGTAGCCGTCGTAGAAATCGGCCTCGGGAGGCTCGATGCCGGCGTCCAGATAGAACTCGTCGCTCATCTGGAAGGTGTGGCGGCCAAAGCGCTCATAGGCGCGGTCCTGGAACGGTCGGATCATGGCAATGGTTTCGCGCGCGAGCTCGGGCTTGTCACTGTAGGACCAGCTAAAGCGGTTCTGATGCTTGGTAAAACCGAGCGGCACAATGCCCAGGCTGGTGATCTGCTCGTGCTCCTCACAAAAGCGCAGGGTCTTTTCCAGCTCCTCGCCGTCGTTCATGCCGGGGCACAAAACGATCTGCGCATGGATTTCGATGCCGGCGGCCATGATGGCCTCGAGTACGTCCATGCCGCGTTGGGCGTTGCGGCCCATCATGCGGCGTCGGACGTCGGGGCTCACGGCGTGGACCGACACGTTCATGGGGCTCATGTTGCGGTCGATGACGTTTTGCACGTCCTCGTCGGTGAGGTTTGTGAGCGTGACAAAGTTGCCCTGCAAAAAGCTTAGGCGGTAGTCGTCGTCGCGAATGTAGAGCGTGGAGCGACCGCCCTTGGGTAGCATGGTCATAAAGCAGAACACGCAAGCGTTGACGCAGGTGCGCATGCCGTCAAAGATGGGGCCGTCGAACTCAAGGCCCCAGTCCTCGCCCGGGAAGCGGTCGAGTTCCACGGGGGTGACGGTGTTGTCGCGCGGGTCGAGAACCTCGAGGTCGACGGTGTCGTCGTCTGCTTCCCAAAGCCATACGATCATGTCGGTGAGTTGCTCGCCGTTGACCGTGAGCACGCGCATGCCCGGCTCGATACCCACATCCCATGCGGGCGATTCGGGACGCACGTTCTTAACGAGCGCGCCCTCACCCGGCTCGGGGTCGCGGCTGCGCCCGTAATCGGCCACCTCGGCGGCGTATGCGGGTACGGTCTGGTCCATGATTAGCGGCAAAGCTCCTTGATGCGCGCAACGGCGCGCTCGATGTGTTCTTGCGGGGTGGAGGCTCCGGCGGTGATGCCGATGTGGTGCGCGTTGGCAAACCATGCGGCCTCAAGCTCGGAGGCTTCCTCGATGTGATGCGTGCGCTCGCAGGCATCGGCACAAATCTGCGCCAGGCGGCGTGTGTTGCCCGAATTTTTGCCACCCACGACGACCATGCAGTCACAGCGGTTGGCAAGTGTGGCTGCTGCCTGCTGGCGCTCACTCGTGGCAGCGCAGATGGTGTTGATCACGCGCAGTTCCTGCACGCGCGGGGTGATGGAGGCCACAACCTCGGCCAGGTTCTGCGCGGTCTGGGTGGTCTGCACAACCAGGCCCACCTTGCCCTTGAGCGGCAGCGCGTCCGCATCGGCGGCGCAACTCACGACCTGCGCGTCATCGCCAGCGTGGCCCAGAATGCCCTCGACCTCGGGGTGGCCCGGTTCGCCCACGACGATCACGCGGTAGCCCTCGCGCACCAGGCGCTCGGCCGCCACATGGACCTTCTTCACGTAGGGGCAGGTGGCGTCGACCACGGTAAGGCCGCGCTCACGAGCGGCGTCAATGACCTGCGGCACCACGCCGTGGGCGCGGATGATTACGGTGCCCGACGCGGCGTCGTCCAAGGTGTCGGCCAGGCCCACGCCTGCCTCGGCGAGCTCGCGCACCACGATGGGGTTATGGATGAGCGGGCCCAGCGTGTGAACCTGAGTGCTCTCCCCCGCCTGCGGGGCGGCCGCCAATGCCATGTCGAGCGCACGCTGCACGCCGTAGCAGGTGCCGGCGTGGGCAGCGATTTCTATGGTGGGGACGACCGCCTCAGCGGCGGTCGCGGCAGTATTCATGACGTTCTCACCCATGGCTAGAACCTGCCCGGGTGCTCGTCGCACAGGTCGTCGCGCATGGCGTATACGCGGCTCATTGCCTCGGACTCAAACCAAGCCAGGCGCTCCGTGCGCTTAAGCCCGGCCGGTGCGTCAGAAAGCGAGACGGCCTTGCCGGCGCGGATCCAGCACTTCTTGGGACGCATGAGCTTTTTGCCCGCGGGCGTGATGTCGGACCAGCCGCAGATGGCGAGCGGGTTCACAGGTGCCTTGCCCATCTGAGCGATGAGCGCAAAGCCGCCGTGGACCTCGGGTTTGATCTCGCGCGAGCGGATGCGCGTGCCCTCGGGGAAGATCAGGACGTCTTCGCCGCGCTGTAGCGCATGCTGGGCGGCGCGCAGGCACTTCATATCTGCAGTACCACGCTCCACGGGGATGCCGCCAACGCGGCTAAAGGCCCAGCGTACAATTTTGCTCTTGGCGAACTCGGACTTAAAGATGGGACGAATGCGGCGACCGCCAAAGAACAGCGCCGTCTCCACGGCCAAGAGCTCGGCCATCGAGGTGTGATTGCAGATGACCACGCTGCCGCGGCCTTCCTGGCGCTCAAACAGCAGATCGGCGTCTTCGACCTTCCAACGCCACATGAGCTTGGAGAAGGCCCAAAGGATGGCCATGACCACGAAGACGGTGCCGCGGATGAGCGCCGGGAACTCGGCGTAGGGGGCGCTGTAATAATCCTCGGGCGTCTGCTTAAACAGGCGCATGGGCTACCTCCTTTGATTGATGAGGTCCTCGATTATCGAGACGACCTCGTCGATGGTGTGGGCGGTGGAGTCGACGTGCACGGCGTCCTCGGCGGGCACGAGCGGGGCGACCTCGCGGCTGCTGTCGAGCTTGTCGCGCTGCTTGAGGGCGTCGAGGGTCTCGTCGACCTCGGCCTCGAGCTGCTCGGACGTGAGCGGCTGGGCATCGTTTTGGTGGCGCTGAAGCACGCGGCGGCGGGCGCGCTCGCGCGGGTCGGCGGTCAGGAAGACCTTGACCTGCGCGTTGGGGAACACGACGGTTCCGATGTCGCGACCCTCGGCGACGATATCGCGGTCCTCGGCGGCGCGGCGCTGGTGGATGAGCATGGCGGCGCGCACGCCCGGATAGGCCGAGACCTTGGACACGTTGGCGTCGACCTGCGGGGTGCGGATGGCGGCCGATGCGTCCTGGCCGTCGATGGTCAGGCGCGTGTCCTCGCCGGTGCCGTTGGTAAAGCGGATCTCGATCTGCTCGGCAAGGGCGTCGATGGCCGCCTCGTCGTCCAGGTCGATGCCGCGGTCGAGCGCGGCGAAGGTGACGGCGCGATACATGGCGCCCGTATCGAGCTTGTTAAAGCCCAGCTGGCGGGCGATCTCCTTGGCGATGGTGGACTTGCCAGAACCGGCGGGGCCGTCGATGGCGACGATCATGCAATGCTTCCTTTCAATGTTTGACGTGCTGGTATGGTTCGCGGGCTTTGGGGCGCGGCGGGTTGCCTAGCCCGTGTAGCGCTCGCGGTAGGTGTTGCGCTTGGGTGCGGAGCCGTGGCTGCCGTGGTGACGCGTGCGGCTGGCGGTGTTGGTCGCCGGCGCGGCGCCGCGCTTGGAGCTCGCCTGCTTGGGCGGGATGCCACCGCTTTTGAGGATCTGCACCTCGCGATCGGTGAGTTCGCGCCACGAGCCCTTGGCCACGCCCTCGAGCTCCAGGCCGGCAAAGTTGCAGCGGTGCAGGCGGATCACGGGATGGTGAATCTTGCTCAGCATGCGCTTGACCTGGTTTTTACGACCCTCGCGGATGATGACCTCCACGGCGGTGGTGCCGGGCTTGACGCCCTGGGGAGCCACGGCCTCGGCCTCGCGCGCGGTAATGACGCGGCAGATCGCCGGTTGGCACAGGCCGTCGTCGAGCTCGATGCCGCGACGGAGTGGCTCTAAGTCGCGATCGGTCAGGTGGCCGTCCACGAGTGCCTGGTAGGTCTTGTAGACGTGCTTGCTGGGGTGCAGCAGGTCTTGCGAGAGGTCGCCATCGGTGGTAAAGAGCAAGAGGCCCGTGGTGTCGCGGTCCAGACGGCCCACCGGGAAGAGCCCCGGAAAGCGGTCGCGCGGGACCAGGTCGGCCACACAAGGGCGCTCCTGCGGATCGCTCATGGTGGTAAGGTAGCCGGTCGGCTTGTAGAGCATCAGGTACACGGCGCCCTGGTTGAGCTTGACGGGCATGCCGTCGACCTCGATATGGTCGCAATCGACGTCGACCTTGGTGCCCAGTTCGGTCGCGACCTGGCCGTTGACGGTCACGCGGCCGGCGGTCATCAGGTCCTCCGAGCCGCGACGGCTCGCCACGCCCGCGCGCGCCAAAAAGCGCTGCAGGCGCATGGTGTGCGGGTAGACGGGCTGTGCGTCACCTGTGGGCACCGTAGCGCCCGCGGCACGTGCAGTGCGAGTCGCCTCTGCTTCGTTAATCCTCGTCATGCATATCCTCCGAGCTGTCACCGCTGGCCAGGATCTCTTCATCTGCGTCGTCCTCAACATCGGTATCGAGCAGTTCGCGCTCTTCGTCCAGGTCCTCGGCCTGCTCCTCGAGCGTGGACTGAATGCTGCGGCCGCTCAGGCGCTCGCGGATAAACTGGCGCGACTGCTCGTCGGGGGCAAACTGCTCCAGATCGGGCAGGTCGCGAGTGGAGCGCAGACCGAACTTTTCCAAGAAGGCGTTGGTCGTGCCATAGATGATGGCTTGACCGCGCTGGGGGTCACGGCCGAGCTCGCGCACCAGGCCTTTGTCAACGAGCGACGCGATGACGCCGTCGGAGTTGACGCCGCGGATGCCCTTGACCACCTCGCGCGTGACGGGCTGGTGGTAAGCGATGACGGCCAGGGTCTCGAGCGCCGCCTGCGACAGTTTTTGCGTATCCCAGCTCAGCACGTACGCCTCGACCACGTCGTGGTAGGCAGGGTGTGTAAACAGTCGCCAGCCACCGGCGACCTCGCGCAGTTGAAAGCCGCGGTTGGCCTCCTCGTACTCAACTTTGAGCTCGGCCAACAGCGACGCGCACTCGCCCGGTGCGATATCCAGCGCACCTGCCAGCGCGGGTGCGCTCACGGGGTCGCTCGACACCAGTAGCAGCGCCTCGAGGGCGCCCTTGAGGCTGTTTGCCTCTAGCGTAGAAAAGCTTGACATGGTTGCCGCTCCTATTCGGTGAGCTCGGGGCCCTCGCCGGGCACATAGGCCTCGGCGCCCTCGACGCGGTTGATCTGAATGGTTCCAAAGATCTCGTCCTGGCTCAATGTGAGCGAGCCGCGCTTGGCGAGCTCCAACATGGCTAGGAAAGTGACGACGAGCTGCTCGGTGGTGGCGTCGCCGTCCAAGAGCTCGCGGAAGGTGCAGGTTTGGTGCGCCATAGTAAAGCGGTCGACTGAGGCCACGGTCAGGTCGAGCGGCACGCGATGCGGCGCCACGTGTTCGGCCTCCAGCAGGAAGGTCTGTCGCTTGCCGTCCAGGTCGGCGCAGATGACGGCGAGGCCACGCAGGGTAATGCCGGCCAGGTAGTCGGGCATAAGGCCCAAAAACTCGGGGTCGGGGCCGGCAACGCGCGGGTGCATGCGGCTTTCGGCCTGCATGCGGGCACCGAGGGCTGCCGCCGCGCCCTTAAACTGCTTGTAGGCGATCAGGCGCTGGATCAGGACCTCGCGCAGGGCGTCGCCGTCGAGTGCGCTGAGCTCCTCGAGGTCTTCGTCGTCCTCGTCATCTTCAACGGATTTGCTGGGAGCCTCCTGGGGCACCAGCGAGGCGGCCTTAATGTCCAAAAGGGTTGCCGCGACCAGCAAAAAGTCGCTCGCCACGTCCAGGTCCAGCGCCTTAATGTGCTCGGCCTCAGCAAGGTATTGCTCGGCCACCTCGCTAATGGAGATGGCGCCGATATCAACTTTTTGGCGGGTTACCAGCTGCAGCAGCAGGTCGAACGGTCCGCTGTAGACCTGCGTCGACACGCGATACGACATTTTCGACCTCCTTTGACGGCGCCTTCGCGGCGCGGTTTGGGTGCATGTTGCGACCGTTTTGGACGGTCGACCTGTAAGTTTACCCTAGATGCCGGCGATTGCGAAGTTGAGCAGCCACTCAGCCAGCGGATACACGGTAACGTCGAAATACCGGTCGATCACGTCGATGCCGGTCCACATGGGCAGCAGATACAGCACGATGATAAGGATCGGCATGGCGTATTGCTGCAGACGGTAGTAGTTAGCGAGCGCCTTGCCTTTGAGGAAGGGCACGATGATCGACGAGCCGTCGAGCGGCGGGACCGGGATGAGGTTAAAGAACGCGAGCGACAGGTTGACCACGATGAACGTGGCGCCGAAGTTCATGATTTGCGATGCCACGGCAAAGGACATGCTGGCGTAGAGGTTGCCGTATGCTGCATGCATGAGAGCGGCCGCAAGGCACGCGAGTGCGATGTTCGATGCGGGGCCGGCCGCGCTCACCAGGACCTCGTCGCGCTTGGGGTGCTTAAGGTTGTTGAGGTAGACGGGCACGGGCTTGGCGAAGGCGAACACCGGGCCGCCAGCGGCGAGCATTAGCAGCGGCAGGAGAATGGTGCCAAACGGGTCGATGTGGTTAAGCGGGTTGAGCGAAACGCGGCCACGCGAGCGGGCTGTCTTGTCGCCGAGCGCCCAGGCTGCGGCGGCGTGTGCGCTCTCGTGGATGACGATGCCCACGATGACGGCGACAGCGCTGGCGAGCAGGTTCATGAGGTAGCTGCTGGACATGGCGCTCCCTTAGCGGACGCGGTGCGAGGCGCGCGTGAGCAGGTAATCGGCCACAAACAGGATGACGGCCACGATGGCGTAATCCAGGCGGAACACGCCGCCAAAAGGCGATGTGATGACGCCGTAGCCAGCGATGGCGCTCGGCAGCGCGCGCGAAAGCTCAACGACAAAGCCTACGATCTGCAGCTTGGCGGTGAGGCCGCTAAAGCACAACAGCACGGTCATCGCGCTCATAAAGATGCCGCAGATGCGACAGGCGATGGCGATGATGCTCATCGCCACGGCGGGCGCAACCAGCTCAAGAAGATCGAGGCGGA
>CABUCA010000064.1 GCA_902489965.1 uncultured Collinsella sp. | reverse complement strand
GTTTCCTGCTCTACAGTCCTGCTCACGACGGAGGCCACATTAAGTGGCCTCCTGTTCGTGCGGAACTCGCGATAAACTTAACCCCCGCACCCCTCGCGCGGCGGGCAACCGTCGTTGGACTTATCACTGACACCAATAAACCGCTTGCATATCGTCTGTTGGCCTGGCACGGTACAATGCTTGTAGCTTTAAATTTATGAATTAGTGGGGTTATCGATGGCAGAATCTCGTGCGGAGCGTAGGGCTCGTCGTGCTTTAGTGGAGGCGGCTGAGGGGTCGAAGGAGGAGAAATCTTCTACGAAATCCAAGTCTTCTAAAGCTGCAAAAAGCAAGTCGGCTAAGGGCAAGCGTCCCGGCTCTCGTCGGAGCGGGGATAAGGCGTCCCAGGCTCACTCCAAGCGCCCGCATAAAGATCCGGTTTCGCCTGCGCGTAAGGCTGTGGACCCCAAGTCTCCTTGTTCCATCATGCGGGCTTGCGGTGGGTGCACGGCGCTCAATCGTCCTTATAAGAAGCAGTTGGCGGCTAAGCAGGCTGCTATGGAGGAGCTGTTTGCCGAGCTTTGTGAGCGCGGGAGCATTACTGTCGATCCTATTCGCGGTATGGGCGTCACCCTGGGCGACCCGGGCAAATATCCTGCGCCGCGCGGTTTTCGCCATAAGGCCGCCACTCCCTTTGCTCCCGGTAAGGAGGGTGCTGTCCGTTGCGGTTTCTTTGAGCGCGGCACGCACAAGATCGTTGCCGTACCCGAGTGTCCTGTCGAGGCACCGGGTGCCCGTCAGATTCTCAACGGCATCGCACGCGAAGCTGAGCGGCTGCATATTCCCGCCTTTAATGAGGACAAGCATCTTGGTTTGCTTCGCTATGCCGTCGTCCGCTGCGGCTGGCGTACCGACCAGGTCATGGTCACGCTCGTGACCGCTCAGCGCGACTTGCCGCATGCGCAGGAGTTCTTTGAGGCTGTCGCCGCACTCAATCCGCACATCGTCACCGTCGCCCAAAACATCAACGGACGTCCCGGCAACGCCATCCTCGGCGAGGAAACCCGCATTGTATATGGCGCCGAGTGCATGCGCGACCAGCTGCTCGGCTGCGAGTTCGATATCTCCCCCACCGCGTTCTACCAGACCAACCCGCAGCAGACCGAGCTGCTCTATCAGCTCGCGATTGACGGCATGGACCTGCAGCAGGGCGACGTACTCATGGATGCCTATTGCGGTAGCGGAACTATCGGCCTGTGCGCAGCTAAAGATGCCCAGAACAAGGGTATCGGCATTATGCTGCTCGGCGTTGAGCGCAACCCGGCGGGCATTGCCGACGCACGTCGCAATGCCGAGCTCAACGGCCTCACCCGCAGCGCTTGGTTTATGGCCGACGACGCCACCGACTACATCCTGGATGCCGCCGACAACAACGAACGCGTCGACGTTCTTTCCATCGACCCGCCGCGCGCCGGCTCCACGCCCGAGTTCCTCGAAGCTGCCTGCGCACTTAAGCCGCGCCGCATCACCTATATCAGCTGCAACCCCGTGACTCAAGAGCGCGACCTGCATCAGCTCCTCGACGAAGGCTATCGCCTGCTCAAGATCACGCCCGTCGACATGTTCCCTCACACCGACCACACCGAAACCGTAGCGGTCCTCGAACGCCGCTAACCAACCTCAGTAGATTTTTGGGACAAGAAAGGGGGCGACCCGCCTGGGCCGCCCCCTTCGCTTGGTTTATAAACTCCGCTACATCCCATTGCGCAGATCGCACACGCCGGCTGCCGCCATCTCGCGCAGCAGCGTCTCGCGGTCGCGCGTCACGATCAAATCCAGCGGGAAGTGAATCTCGTCGAGCATCTTGCGCGCGTGATCGAGCTTGCCAATGGCCATGCCAATGTGGGCATCGGTCGACACGCCAATGCCCACGCCCAGCTCGGCGCAGCGCTCGGCAATCTTGCGGCATACGGCCCAATGCTCAGTGCCGACACCGTGTTCAAGACTATGGTTGTTGATCTCGATAATCTTGTGCTTGGCCTTAGCTGCCAACAGCACCTCGTCGATATCGAACGGCACACCCGAACGTCCCGTGTGACCCAGCATGAACACCTTGGGGTGCTCCAGGGCATTAATATACATCTCGGTCGTCTGGGCCAGCGTCGCGCCCTCAGCAATCTGCGGATTATGCACGCTTGCAACCAAATAATCCAAATTACGCGTAACCAAATCGAACAGCGAATGCTGACGGCTGTACGAATCGCCGGCAATATCGAGCGTGACAGGAGTGTCCTCGCCAAACAGGCTTCCGTCCAGCGAAACGATATCGGCCTCGGCACCACGCAGCACCAGCACGCCGCTCCAAATGCGCGGCCAGATATCCTGGTTGATAAAGAACTGGTAACTGCGCAGGTCATTGGGGCAAGCCGTAACCATAGAGCTCAAATGGTCGGCAGATCCGAGCACCTGCAGACCACGCTCTGCCGCCCAGTACACATTCTCCTCAATGGTCGAATATGCATGCGCAGAGAACATCGTATGGGTATGAATGTCACAAGAAAGCAGGTAGGGCATCAGGTCTCCTTATCTGGCACGGCCGTCGCTTATATTCATTGTACGCATAGCCTCCGATAGTCGTAAAACCACTCCATCCCAAAGACACAACGTCCATGGCAACGGGGTCCGGCTTAACACCAAACCCCGTTTCACGTAAAACATTGTAGGCAGAGCGCTTTACTTTTAACGATACTCGTCCGCCAACTGTTTCCAAGCGGGTAGCGAATTGACAATCGCTTCGTAACTCACGCAATAGCCCAGGCGGAACCAACCCGGCATACCAAAGCTGTCCGAGGGAACCGCAAGCAACTCATACTTCTTTGCGCGCTCGCAAAACGCATTCGCATCGGGCTCCAACGCTTTCACCCATAGGTAGAACGCGCCATCCGGCTCAACATAGGTATAGCCGTAGTCTGTCAAAGCATCGGTGAGCGCCGTGCGGTTGCGGGCATAGGCCCCGACATCACTCGGCTCATCGATGCAATCGATGATCACGCGCTGGAAGAGTGCCGGTGCGCATACAAAACCCAGCGTACGGGCAGCACCCGCAACAGCCGGCATCAGACGGGCAGCCTGCGGATTGGTGTTGGGAACCAAGATCCACCCCACGCGCTCACCCGGCAGCGACAGCGACTTGGAATACGAGTAGCACACGATGGTGTGCTCGTAGATCGAGGGCACCCAAGGCACCTCGGCACCGTACACGATTTCGCGGTACGGCTCATCCGAGATGAGCATAATCGGATTCTCGGGATCGCGCTGAGCGTTGGCCTCGCGCAGAACATTGGCCAGTCGCGTCAGCGTGTCGCGCGTATATACGGCACCGGTCGGGTTGTTGGGCGAGTCGATGATGACGGCAGTCGTCTTATCGGTAATCGCCTTGAGCACGTTGTCCACGCTCAGCTGGAACGTATCTTCATCGGCGAGCGCCTCAACACACGTACAGCCGGCCTTCTCAATCCAAACGCGATACTCCGGAAAGTACGGGGCGATAACAATAACCTCGTCGCCCGGGTTCGTAACGGCGTTGAGCGTGCAGGTGAGCGAAGCCGCGGCACCCACCGTCATAAAGACGTCCTTACCCTCATAGTTCGTTCCAAAGCGGCGGTTGAGCGATTCGGCGACGGCTGCTCGACATTGCGGCAGGCCCGGAGCGGGGGTGTAGCCGTGCAACTGGTCACTCGGCAGCTCCAGGGCCTTCTTAATGGACTCCGCCACAGCAGCGGGTGCCGGAACGCTCGGATTGCCCAGCGAAAAATCAAATACGTTTTCCGCACCGATCTGCGCCTTGCGCTCAAGGCCATAGCTAAAAATCTCACGGATGATGGAGCTTTCCGCACCGCGAGCATACATAGTTTCGTTGATCATCTGTTCCCCTTTCGCATAGGCGCTATTGTACGCTTTAGCCGAGCAAAGTGCCGCAGCAATGTTGATTGGGGACAGACTTAAATGCGTGAAAACGCTCATTTAAGTCTGTCCCCAATCAACAGACGGCCCCATATCGCTCAAAAGAAAAAGCCTCCGCAGGTTTCCCCGCAGAGGCTTTCGCCACAAAGGCTATTTGTCGGCGTCGGTGTCGGCACCGGCATTGACGGCACAGTCATCGCCGGCATCATCGGATGCGGCTTCGGCATCCTCCTGCATGGCCGCCTGCGCAAATGCCGCGGCATCGGCCGCCAGCTCCTCCTCGCTCATACGAGGCGCACGCTTCTTGGTCGGCATGCCGGCCGCCTTGGCATTGCGCTCCTCCTTGGCCGCCAGGATATCGCCCTCGCGCTCAAGGTAGGCGTCCCACTCGTTATCGAGCAGGGCATTCACGGCATCGCCCTCGACGGTCTCGCGCTCGAGCAGCACCTTCGCCATCAGATCGAGCTGATCGCGACGGGCATCCAAGATCTCGACCGCACGACGATGGGCCTCACGCATAATGCGCTGAACCTCGATATCGATGCGGCGCGCCGTCTCCTCGGAGTAATCCTGATGATCGGCATAGTCGCGGCCCAGGAATACCTGATGCTGCGCCTCGCCAAAGACCTGAGTGCCCAGCTCCTCGCTCATGCCCAGACGCGTGACCATCTCGCGCGCCATCTTGGTTGCGCGCTCCAGGTCGTTGCTCGCGCCCGACGTAATGTCATCGCACATGAGTTCCTCGGCAACGCGGCCGCCCAAGAACACGGCAAGCTCGTCGAGCATCTCGTTCTTGGTCTTGAGGAAGTGGTCCTCCTGCGGAAGCTGCAGCGTGTAGCCCAGCGCCTGACCGCGGCTGACGATCGAAATCTTGTGAACCGGATCGGAGTGCTCCAGGATGTGGCCCACCAGAGCGTGGCCGCTCTCGTGGTAGGCAATCGTGGTGCGCTCGGCCTCGGTCATCACGCGACCCTTGCGCTGCGGTCCGGCAATCACGCGCTCCATCGATTCCTCGACCTCGTCCATCGAGATCACGGAACGATGGCGGCGGGCAGCCAACAGTGCAGACTCATTGAGCAAGTTCGCCAGGTCGGCACCGGTAAAGCCAACGGTCATCTGGGCGAGCTTCTCAAACTTAACGTCCTCGTCCATCGGCTTGTTCTCGGCATGCACGCGCAAGATCTGCTCGCGGCCCTTCACATCCGGACGGTCGACCGTAACCTGACGGTCAAAACGGCCGGGACGCAGCAATGCCGGATCCAGGATGTCAGGACGGTTGGTCGCAGCGATCAGGATGACCGACTCGCTTTCCTCAAAGCCGTCCATCTCGACCAGCAGCTGGTTGAGCGTCTGCTCGCGCTCGTCATGGCCGCCGCCCAAGCCAGCTCCGCGCTGACGTCCCACGGCATCAATCTCATCGATGAAGATGATCGACGGGGCCTGGGACTTGGCCTCCTTAAAGAGGTCACGCACACGGCTGGCGCCGACACCCACAAACATCTCGACAAAGTCGGAACCCGAGATGCTAAAGAACGGCACGCCCGCCTCGCCGGCAATGGCCTTGGCCAGCAGCGTTTTACCGGTGCCCGGAGGGCCCACCAGCAACACACCACGCGGGATCTTGGCGCCCAGCTTGCGATAGCGATCCGGATCGCTCAAAAAGTCACGGATCTCCTCGAGCTCCTCAACTGCCTCGTCCACGCCGGCAACGTCTTCAAACTTGACCTTGGGGCGTGTGGCCTCGTTGGTCTTGGCGTTGGTCTTGCCAAACTGCATGTTCCTGTTGTTGGCGCCCATCATCTGGCGCATAAAGTAGAACATGATGGCGATAAGGGCGATCGTCGGAAGCACACTCATCGCCAAGTCGCCCCAAAAATCGGGATCGTTGGTGTTGACGATGTACTTGGTATCAGGGTGCTCCGCCATGAGCTCGGCAAGCGAATCGGAGCCGACATAGGTCGAAGAGAAGCTCTTGAGCTCGCTCGTATCGCCCTTGTCCTTCTTCGTCTTCCAGTAATGACCCGTCACGCTTCCGTCTTGAACCGTATAGGTCAGATCTTCTACGCGATCCTGCTTGATGGCGCTGACCATCTCGCTCGTCGCGAGCTTAACGGTATTGCTGGAGCTGGCAAAGCCGGAGCCCATGTTAAAGAAGGCGTAGCCCAGAAGCGCGCAAGCCAAAATAAAATACAGCCAGCCCGTACGCGTGGGCTTCTTGCCTCCGGGCATCCCCGGGATCTTTGGGTCCCGGGGAGTCTGGGAATTGTTATCGTTACGGTCGTCGGGCATCTTACGAATAAACCTCCGGTTTCAAAATGCCCAGATACGGAAGGTTGCGATAGCGCTCGGCATAGTCGAGGCCGTAGCCCACCACAAAGGCATCGGGGCAATGGGTTCCAACATACTTGGGCGTGATGGCCGAGACGCGGTCCTCAACGTCCTTCCACAGGAAGGCGGCGACCTCCAGAGAAGCGGGCTTGCGGCTCTCGAGGTTCTTCATCAGATACTTGAGCGTCAGGCCCGAGTCCAGAATGTCCTCGACGATCAGCACGTCGCGACCGCGGATGTCGATATCCAGGTCCTTAATGATACGCACGATACCCGAGGACTTCACACCGTCGCCGTAGCTCGAAACAGCCATGAAATCGATGTTGGTCGGCAGCTCGATCTTACGCATCAGGTCGCCCATAAAGACCACGGCGCCGCGCAGGACCGCAATCAGCACCAGATCCTTACCCGCGTAGTCGCGCGTAATCTGCTCGCCTAGGCGAGAGACGATACCGTCGATATCCTCCTGCGTAAACAGAACCTTCTCGATATCCGGATGTTGAGAAGCCATGACAACCCTTTCTTGTGCTTATCGCCCACACACCGCCGTATGGACGCGAACTTCACATTCTAGCAGCGCACGGGGTATATTTTCCAGCCCGTACGCCATCAGCGCGGGAATACCGTCAACGTCGCACAGAATAGCTGGCGTGGGACGCTATTCCGCATCGACCACGCGGAGCAGATATGCCACGCGCGTTGCGGCCGTGCACTTAAAACGCTCGTCCGCGCGAACTCCGACGACCCATACCACGGCACCTCCCGGAGCCGTTCTCACCACAGGAACGCCTGCGCGCTCAGAAACGGGAATACGAGCCTCGTTCAGCAGGTCTGACACTTTCTTGCTTCGGCCGTTCATCCCCAACGGGCACATCACATCTCCCGGTGCGGGACCGTCCACCCACAGACGCGCCCATCGCGCCTCGGCAGGGATCTCGCCACGCGAGCCCGCCAGGATCCGCTCACTATCGCTGTCGGCAAAACCCAGGGCAGCCGCGTCTACCAAAGCTGTCACTTCCTCGGCAGCCGCAAGCTCACGGGCGCGGCACACGATATCGCATCCCGGCTCAACGGCTATTGGTTCTGTGACCAGCATACGTCCCCCGCCCAACGGCAAACGATCGGGCACGGTAACCCAGTCCGCGACCAGGCCCTCGCGAGCCACCGGCGCCTTAAACGCCAGCATGCCAAACTCAATGCGTGCGTCAATCCCCGCCGGAAGCGTGACCGAGCCGGCACCCTCGGCAACGCAGGAAAGGACTCGCTCCACATGTCGCATCTCGGGGCGAGCATCCGGATCGATGCGTTTGATCGCCAGTCGCACGATGCGCCGCGCGATTACCACCTCGGCCGCAGCAAGGCGCCTGGCATCGAGCACCAGCGCGCCCGCTGCCTCTTTGCGCAAACAGCTTCGAAACGCCTGTGCCGACAGCTGGGATAGAAACGCATCTTCATCACCCAAGATCTCACAGGCGGCGCCAATCGTCTTGCAGACGCTCGCGTTGCGCTGCGCCACCACCGGCATCACTCGATGGCGCACGTAGTTTCGCAGATACGAGATATCCTCATTGCTCTCGTCTTCACGCCACGGCTGACCATGTACCTGTAGATAGCCCACGAGCTCGCCATGAGTTAGGTCGAGCAAGGGACGCACCACGATATTCCTCCGGCGAGGAATGCTCGATAGGCCAGCGGGCCCCGAACCCTTAATCGCGTTCATCAAAAACGTTTCCGCGCGATCCGAAGACGTGTGCGCGGTGCAGATACGAGCCGCCGTTCGCGGTGCCCCCGTCTGGGCGCAGAGCTCGCGAACATACCTCCGCGCCGCGGCATAGCGCACCTCGCGGGCCGCGGCCTCAATATTGCCCGACTCCCCATCAAAATAAGCGTGCTCCACACACAGCGGTAAACCATATTGCGCGCAGAGCTCACGCACAAAGGCCTCGTCGCCATCGGACGCCTTGCCGCGCAGATGATGGTTTACATGCAGCACATGCAGGCGCTCGCGAGCAATGGGGGCGACACCGCGTCCGTCTTGGATATCCAGCTTTGATGTGCACGCCATAAGAAGCAGTGCCGTCGAGTCCGCGCCGCCTGATACCATGAGCACGACAGGAGCAGCCTGCTGCCTCGTCCGGGTCTCATCGACTGCCCCAGGCACGGCATGGTGTCCATAATGCTGAGATACCGTAGGCATTTGCTTCCTCCTCTATTCGTCCGCACCCATTGTATCCTTTGGAATCTTATGTCTCGTCTGCACCTTCATATCCTCGGCAGTGGCTCTAAAGGCAACTGCGCACTCATCGAGGGCCCGCAGGGGCTCATTATGGTCGATGACGGACTGTCTCGCCGCGAGACATTAAAGCGCATGGCAGAACTGAGGCTCTCGGCAGACAACGTCTCGGCTCTTCTCATTACTCATGAGCATAGCGATCACATCAAGGGCCTCGATGTCTGGTGCAAGCACTGGCACGGCCCCCTCTTTGCCAGCAGGGGCACTCTTTCGAGCAAAGAAAATCTTTCGCATCTGCCTGTCGAGGAATTCGATCCCGGTGACACCCTATCCATTGCCGGCATCCACGTGCAAACCTACTCAACGTCACACGATGTCATCAATCCAGTCGGCTATCGATTCGACACCCTCGATGATTCCATCGGCTTTGCCACCGACACCGGAGAGCTATCGAGCCAAGCCATGAACACCCTCAAAGATTGTCGAGTCCTCGCGCTCGAAAGCAACCACGATGTGACCATGCTGCGCGAGGGAGAATATCCCCGCTTTCTTCAGGAGCGCATCCTGTCTGCAAGGGGACACCTCTCCAATGGCCAAGCCGCCGAAGCCGCGCGCGAACTTGTTACCGATCGCACCGAACAGCTCATTGCCATGCATATCAGCCAAGATAACAATCGTCCGAGCCTTACCGTCAAAAGCTATGTCAAAGCTCTGGCCGCAGCCCTGGATGACGAGGTCGGCAGCTCCGCAACCCTTCTCCAAGGATCGCGAAAACTCTCGATACGCCCTGCGAGTCAGTATCAACCGGCAACCATTCAATAGACTGTCCTAGACAGCAAAAGGGCCGAGAATCGCTTCCCAGCCCCTTTTGCTGTCTTTTAATAGCGCAGAACACCAACGAAATTAGTCGATGGAGATCTTCGTAACGTTCTTCTTCTCGACGATCTTGG
The DNA here is from genome assembly GCA_902489965.1 of uncultured Collinsella sp. Lineage (GTDB taxonomy): Bacteria > Actinomycetota > Coriobacteriia > Coriobacteriales > Coriobacteriaceae > Collinsella. Next base: position 1,249 of record CABUCA010000064.1, on the reverse strand, counting down.
GAACCGTAACGGTCAGGATGCCGTCAGCGTACTTAGCCGAGAGGCCCTCGCTCGAAGCGTCCTTTAGATACACGCCACGCGTCGCGCTGTACGAGCTGAACTCCTTCTGCAGGAAGTTCTTGCCCTCGTTCTCCTCGTCTTCCTCGACATTCACGCTAATGGACAGACGGCCCTCGTTAAGCTCGACATCGATATCGTCCTTGGCGACGCCGGTCAGATAAGCCTTGACCTCATAGCCATCGCCCTTATCCTCAACGTCAACGGGGAACGCCTTAGAGGCAATCGAGTTGTTTGCAAGGTCGGTCATATCATCAAACAGATCGAACAGCGAGCTAGCAGAAGGACGAACGCCAAAAACCGAACGATAAGGAACCATGCTTGCCATGTTTACCACTCCTTTTAGGACTGCCGAGCCATCTTCTAGGTGACTGGGACTTCTTTTGACGCTCTTATATATGCCCACCCGGTGCTCATATATACATCGACTATAAAGTTTTTTGAGTCCACTACTATAAGCATATCTAAGTGCGATTGACTCAGGTTTTAGGAAGGTTAAGGTTCTTTGAACCAGAGCTTAAATACCGAGTATGTCCCCAGCTACAAATAACAAGGGGCTTACAATGAGCGCGTACACGTTGTTGGTAACGAGCTAAAGGGCATCATGGACGACCAAAACCAGAACAATATGTTTATGCCGACGCAGGGGGAAGATACTTCCACGCAGCCGCCACGGTTCCATCGCCCCCACATCTCGCAAGAGCCCATTAATGATGCAGAGCCCGAGTATGTGACGAGAAATCGCTATCAAACGCTCGAGGATGCCCAAACGGGACGTAAGCATATGGGCGTCGCATCGGGCGATCCCGTATATCTAAAAGATGCACCGTTATCAAAAAACAGCGCAATCAATGACGACCCGACGAAAACGCCCATAACTCGGCAGCAAAGAGGTCCTCGACCTAAGCAAACCTTAACGCATTCGGCTCGTTATCTCGAAACGCCAAAACAGGGAAAATCAATCTTCGTTTCGTCAAGTAAACGACGCAAGCAGCATCGACTGACAATCCTACTTTTGATCATTGTGGTCATAGCAGTTGCACTTGTGATTCGATTTATTGTCTTTAAATAAAAGCTCAATACCAAAAAGAATTAAATCGTCTGGCGTAAATGAGTTATTTATGCCCCGTAAACGCAAAAAAGGGGGAGGCCGCGAGGCCTCCCCCTTCTAAGTTCAAGCGTACGGCTCGGT
>CABUCA010000063.1 GCA_902489965.1 uncultured Collinsella sp. | reverse complement strand
CCTCGGTCCCCTCGGGAGCATCACGATCGGGCAGCATGTACACGTTTACATTGCCGTGAGCCAGCGCGGTCGCCTGCTCAACAGACTCGGCGATACGGCCCAGAGAGTTCTCACGGATTACGATGCGATCGACCACGACCTCGATATCGTGCTTGAACTTCTTGTCCAGATCGATCGGATCGTCGAGCGAGCGCACTTCACCGTCGACACGCACGCGGCTAAAGCCCTCGGCACGAAGGTCCTCAAACAGTTTGGTGAACTCGCCTTTTCGCCCGCGCACCACCGGTGCCAGCACAAACGCGCGGCGGCCCTCCCCCGCCGCCAAGACCTTGTCGGCAACCTGGTCGGTCGTCTGGCGCTCAATGACGCGGCCGCATTCGGGACAGTGCGGGGTGCCCACACGGGCGAACAGCAGGCGCAGATAGTCATAAATCTCGGTTACGGTGCCAACCGTCGAGCGAGGGTTTTTAGACGTCGTCTTTTGGTCGATCGACACCGCCGGCGAAAGGCCGTCGATTGAATCCAAGTCGGGTTTGTCCATCTGGCCCAAGAACTGGCGCGCATAGCTCGAAAGGCTCTCGACGTATCGACGCTGGCCCTCGGCATAGATAGTGTCAAATGCCAGCGAGCTCTTGCCCGAGCCAGAAAGACCGGTAATGACCACGAGTTGGTCACGCGGAATGGAAACATCGATATCACGGAGGTTGTGCTCACGAGCGCCGCGAATAACGATAGAAGAATCAGACATGGAAGCTCCTTGCCTCCTATTGCATCGAATCATACTGCCGATGAGTTTAGCGCACTCGACGCGCACAGATGTTCGTAATACAAGATTCGCAGACCTTTAGCTTTGCGTATCGGGTGCTTCGTTTCTCGAAATGCCGTGGAAAGGTTACAGTAACCTAATACTGAACTTAATTTGCTGTAACAGAGGAACGTCCATGACCGAAGATATCCCCCTTGAAATCACTTCGAGCGACATGGCCAATCTGCCCATATTCATCGCCGTCCTTATCGTGGCCACCGTCGTCGTGCGCGTGTATTTTTCAATCAAACACAATGAAAAGCCGCCCATTGCCCGCGTCTTTTGGTGCGCGACGCTCCTCATCCCGCTCGGCGTGGTAGCTGCATGGATTACGAATCAATTGCTCGTAAATGAGGACAGTTCCCTATGGGTCCTTTCTTATTCGGCGCTCGGTGCTGCCGCCGTCATACTTCTTGTCGAACCCTTGGTTTCGCGACTTATCGACCAAACCGATCTTGCGACGGGAACGGTTGCCTGTATTTGCCGTGACATCCTTGTCATCGCCGCTGTTTCAGCGCTCTCGTTCGTTTCACTCGAAATTGCCTGCAACGAAACGTTCTATCGCATTCCCGCCAACTCATTCGGGTTTTCCGTCGGGCTGCTCGCGACGGTTCTGCTCTCCCTTTATTTGCTGGGACAGCGTCATGGAGGCGTCATGGCCCTCGTGCCCGTCGCCTGCTGTATCCTTGGCATTGCCGAGCACTTCGTCATAACGTTTAAAGGCGAGGCCATCCTGCCAAGCGATATCTTGGCCCTTGGCACCGCAATGGAGGTGAGCGAGGGATACGAGTTTACCTTTACCGCCGGAATCGTAACCTCTCTCGCCCTGCTGGAGATTTCCCTGGGGCTTCTTTCGCTTATCCGTCCGCGAAAGCTCCGTACGCCCACCCATGTCTTCCCCGCAATCGCCGCTAACCTCTGTGCTTTTCTGTTAGTGACCGTTGTGGGGCTCTCGGGCTTTTCCAGCATCGACTTGGAGCAGGCGCTGAATTTTGGATTTGACCGTTGGCAGCCCATCACCACGTATGCGTCTCAGGGTTTTATCACTTCGTTCACCGAAATGGTCAACGAGTTGCCCATTGAGAAACCCGAAGGCTATACGCCCGATGAGGCGCAGAGCATCGAGCAGGAGCTCGCCGCCACCTACGACAGCACGTATGGCTCGAGCGAGCAGCGCGCGGCGGCCGTTGCCCAGTTCAATGAAATCAAGCCGACGATTGTTGCCGTCATGAATGAGAGTTTTAGCGACCTTTCGTGCTTTGAGCAGCTCCAGGCGGCCGGGTACACCGGCCCCGCATTCTACAACTCGCTTCCCGACACACTTGTTCGCGGCACCATGCTCGCTTCGGTCGCCGGTGGCGGAACGGCGAACTCCGAATTCGAATTTTTGACCGGAGCGACAACGGCCTTTGTCGGATTAGGCAAAATCCCCTATCAGCTATATCAGATGAATGGCGTCAACAGCCTGGCAAAGGACCTTAAGGAGCTTGGGTATACCGCTACCGCTATGCACCCGCAAAACCCCGTCAACTACCATCGAGATAAGATCTATCAGCAGCTGGGCTTTGGAGACTTTCTTTCAATCGGCGATTTCGAAGGTGCGCCCTGTTACCATGCCGGCGTATGCGACTACGCCACCTACGACAAGATACTCGACCTGCTTAGAACCGACGAAGCGCCGCAGTTCATCTTTGACGTCACGATGCAAAATCACGGCGGCTACGACTATGGCACCGTTCCCGCCGAAGAGCTGACAAACTATTGGGTCGAGGGAGCCAGCGAGGGCGCCAATAGCGCGCTCAACACCTATCTTACCTGTATCAACGCGTCCGACCGGGACCTCGAGTATTTTATCAACGAGCTCCGCAATATCAGCAGACCGGTTGTCCTTGTCTTTTTTGGCGACCATCAGCCGAGCGCCGCAACGACTCTCAACGATGAGCTGTACCCTCAGGAAGATACGGCAAGCCACGCTTTCCGTATCTATCAGTCGACCTATTTCGTCTGGGCTAACTATGAAATCGCCGGCAATACCGAGCTCAACGTCTACGACACCGTCGGGGCAAACGAGATTGCAGCCATTACCCTTAATAAGATCGGCGCCCCGCTCACCGACTATCAAAAGGCCCTGCTTGCAACAAGGTCAGATGTGCCCACCATCAATGTCGCCGGCTACCTTGGTGCCGACGGGCTGCGCTACGACTTGGAATCTGAAGACAGCCCATACGCCTCGACGATCGACAAGCTGCAGCGCATGCAATACCTCGAGTTTGCCAGCAAAGTTCAGTAAGCCCGCCCATTCGCTTGGACCCATCGTATTGCAAGCACGCTCGGCCCAAATGCATCGCAAATGACTCCCGCTCGCAAACGAGGGTACAATGACGCTCGTGTCACATCACGGGGCCCCGGCCCCAACATATACAAAGGAGTCATACATGGGTTGCGAGCACGCACAGGCCGCCGGCGGACAAACGTCGCCGTCGCAATTTGAGGAGAACACGCTGTCCGAGGTCAAACGCGTCATCGCCGTGCTTTCCGGCAAGGGCGGTGTCGGCAAGTCGTTTGTCACCGGTGCCATCGCCACCGAGCTTGCCCGTCACGGCCACAAGGTCGGCGTCCTCGATGCCGACATCACCGGTCCCTCCATCCCCAAGATGTTCGGTATGAGCGGACGCCACGTCCATGCCCTTGGCAACCTTATGCTGCCCGAAATCTCCGAGCACGGCGTCAAGGTCATGAGCTCCAACCTGCTGCTCCAAAACGAGACCGACCCCGTCCTTTGGCGCGGTCCGGTCATCGCAGGCGCCATTAGGCAGTTCTGGAGCGAGACCTCGTGGGGCCCCATCGACTACCTGCTGGTCGACATGCCTCCGGGAACAGGCGACGTCGCGCTCACCGTCTTCCAGTCGCTGCCCGTCGACGGCATCGTCATCGTCACGAGCCCGCAGGATCTGGTCTCGATGATCGTCGCCAAGGCGGTCAACATGGCCGAGAAGATGAACGTCCCCATTCTGGGCATTGTCGAGAACATGAGCTATATTGAGTGCCCCGACTGCGGCAAGAAGATTGAGGTCTTTGGCAAGAGCAAGCTCCCCGAGGTCGCAGATCGCTATAACCTCGACATCTTGGGCCAGCTTCCCATTAATCCGGCACTCGCCGAGGCCTGCGATAAGGGCGAGGTCGAGACCGCGCTGCCCGATGACATGTTGCCCAAGGCAGTCTCTGCCGTCGAGGCCATTACCCCGCACGAGACCGACGAGGCCTAAGTGAACGCGAGCGCCTTCTATGACGTCCTGGTAATCGGCGGCGGGGCTTCAGGCCTCGCCGCTGCCATTACGGCCGCACGCGCTGGCAAAAGCGTCTGCATCGTTGAGCGCGATGTCGCCTGTGGCCTTAAGCTCCTTGCGACCGGTAACGGCCGCTGCAACCTCTCCAACGAATCGATTGATCCTCAGCGGTATAACCACCCCGCATTCGTCGAATCCGTCATGGGCCCCCAGCCCGAACAAGAGCTTATGGGTTTCTTCTCCTCGCTGGGTATCATGACAACCTCCGAGGAAGGCCGGCTGTACCCGCGCTCCCTTCGCGCTGAATCGGTGCGCGACGCGCTTCTCAACGTTTGCGACCGCCTAGGTATCACCTTAATCTGCGGAGCCAACGTTGCCTCGGCGCACAAAGCTTCCGAAGGCTGGGCACTCCAAATAGACCGTCCAGCGCGGGTGCTCAAGGCAAAAAAGCACGACGACCGAAAATCGGAGCTCCGCTCGCTTCGGAAAGCGCTCGCCGATGTCCCTCGCAAGAACGAGGCCCTGCAGGCACATGCCGTAATTATCGCCACGGGCGGCAACCCCACCGGTATCGCCGATACGTTTCGCCTCCCCCTCACTTCGCTGCGCCCCATCCTCTGCCCCGTATCGGCAACGGTCGTCGGCGATCGGACGGCACTCAAGACGTTGGATGGCCTGCGCGTCCGCGCCCGCTTGACGCTCGCCCGCAATCATAATGAGCTCTGGCACGAAGACGGTGAAGTCCTGTTTCGAGCCTTCGGCATCTCGGGCGTCGCTGTCTTCAACCTCTCCCGTCGTATCCAGCGCGGCGATACGATCCTGCTCGACGTTTTCCCCGACCTCTCCAAAGACAAGCTGCTCGATATGCTCAACCGACGCGTTGAGCTGCTCGGCGGCTTTTCGCCCCGCGATCCCCGTTGGCTCGACGGCATGCTCGCCCCGCAACTCTCCCGCGTCGTCTGCACGGCGTTCGAGCAGTGCCATCCAGGCTCCAACGATGTCATCCACCTGGTCTCGGTCCTCAAGCACTTTAAGTTGCTCGTAGAGGGAACAGCCGAGGAGCGCTCGGCGCAGGTCACGCGTGGTGGCGTATCTGTCGAGAGCATCTCAACACCCAGTCTACGCGCGTGCAGCGTTGTCGACGCCCCGCTTTACGTCTGCGGCGAAGCGCTCGACATCGACGCCGATTGCGGAGGCTTTAACCTTGCGTGGGCCTGGCTCTCGGGCATTCGCGCTGCAAGCAGCCTGTAGCCGCTCAGTCTATAATCAAAAACGCATTCGGGCCGTCTGGAATACCGGACGGCCTCTTTCTTGCCTCTAAGGAGACCTCGATGATCGAAATCACCCAAGTCAACGCGTCGCTCGATGAAGCCGGCGATGAAAATGCCTGTCTCATTGTTGGCAAGCGAGTCGCCAAGCGCGTCCTACGTTGCAAGGACTCCGAGATCAAGTCCATCGAGCTCCACCTCAAGTCAATCGACGCTCGCAAAAAACGAGACGTCCATTTTATCCTGAGCTTTCGTGTTGAGCTGACTAGTCCCCACCTCGAGCAAGAAGCGGTCGACGGCGTTGCCGAGCGTGACCGCTCGCGCGTACGCGCGATAGAAGACGATGAGCCTTCATTCCCCTCCCCCGTCTCCGACGCACCTCAAGAACGCCCTGTCGTTGTCGGCGCCGGATGCGCCGGCCTTTTCGCTGCGCTCACGCTCGCCGAAGCAGGTCTTAAGCCCTTGCTTATCGAGCGCGGCGACCCGGCATTTCGCCGCTCGCAGGCGATCGACCTCTTTCTAAAGGAGCGCATCCTCGACCCCGAGAGCAATATTCAGTTTGGTCTGGGCGGCGCGGGGACCTTCTCGGACGGCAAGCTCAATACGGGAACAAAAAATCCCGCCCATCGCCTTATCCTCGAAACCTTCGTCGAGGCGGGTGCGCCCCGCGATATTCTGTGGGATGCCAAGCCGCACATTGGCTCCGACATCCTTCCCACGGTTGTCACCGCTATATCCCAGCGCATCGAGCAGCTCGGAGGTGTCGTCCGTTATCGAACGAAGCTCGTCGACATTCGCATCGACGTGTCTGGCGCCATCACCGGCATTGATGTCCAATCGTCCCAAGACGCCGCTTACGAGTCAATCGAGACAAAGCACCTCATCCTCGCCTGCGGGCATTCTGCTCGCGATATTTTTGAGCTCCTTAAGGACCACAACGTGGCCCTCGCACAAAAGACCTTTGCCATGGGCGTTCGCATCGAGCATCCGCAACGCGACATCGACAGAGCCCAATATGGAGCCTCGGCGGGACATCCAGCGCTCGGGGCAGCCCCCTACAAGCTCGTCGCCCATCTTCCCAACGGCCGCAGCGTGTTCTCGTTTTGCATGTGCCCCGGCGGACAGGTTGTTGCCGCCTCTTCAGAACCGTGCCATCTGTGCGTCAACGGGGCCAGTCTCAATGCCCGCGACGGACGCAACGCAAATGCCGCCCTGCTCGTTAACGTCACGCCTGAGGACCTTCCCAACGATGACCCGCTCGCCGGCATCGAGCTCCAGCGTGCCTGCGAGGCGGCCGCCTATCGCCTGGGCGGTTCCAACTGGAACGCACCGGCACAACTCGTCGGAGATTTCCTCGCAGGACGCGCCAGCAAGGCGCCCGGAAAGGTAAAGCCCACCTATCCGCTCGGTGTGACCTGGACGGCAATTGACGAAGCCCTACCGCAGCATATCGTCGAGTCGCTCCGCCTGGGACTTCCCCTACTCGGAAAAAAGCTACGAGGCTACGACCGTCCCGATGCCGTTCTTACCGGCGTGGAGACTCGTTCGAGCTCACCGGTCACTGTCACCCGAGACCGAACGTGCCATGCCGTGTCGACCCCGGGCCTCTACCCTTGTGGTGAGGGAGCTGGATATGCCGGCGGCATCATGAGCGCGGCCACCGACGGCATCCGTTGTGCTGAAGCCCTGATCGCAGACCTCTAACGCACAAATTCCAGCGCGCAAAAGACATAGGCCCCGAGCTCCACAGGGAACTCGGGGCCTGTTCGCGGCTATTTCTTAAACCGTGCACCCTGGCGTTTTCTGCCCGATGCGAACGTGGAACCCTTGCGGGCCTGCGAGCGTAAGCGCTCGATCGTCTCGTCCTCAGACGCACCCTCGAGCATCGCCCGAATCTGAACGACAACATCGCGCAGGCGCGCCGCCTCCTCAAAGTCCATAGCGGCAGAAGCGTTACGCATATCCTCTTCCATGGTTTCGACGATCCGCACAAGCTCGTCATGCGGCAGTTCTTCCAACTGCTCCGCAAGTGTCTGCTCGGGCGCCACCGTTTCCGGCACACCGCCCTCGCCCGACTCATCGGGCGTATAGAATGCGCCATGGCCAAGAGAGTCGCCCTTCGAGCGTCCCTTGGAGCCCACAGTTTTTTCGGCCTCGGCAATAAAACTTGAGATGTCGTTGATGGCCTTGCGCACTGTCTTGGGCACAATGCCATGTTCTTCGTTATATGCCATCTGAATCTCGCGACGGCGCTGCGTCTCCTCGATGGCCTCTTTCATCGAATCGGTCACAACGTCTGCATACATGATGACTTCGCCATCGGCGTTACGGGCCGCACGGCCAATCGCCTGAATCAGCGAACGGCGGTTGCGCAAGAAGCCTTCCTTATCGGCATCGAGAATTGCCACCAGTGAGACCTCGGGAAGATCCAAGCCCTCGCGGAGCAGGTTGATGCCAACGAGAACATCGATCTTGCCCTCGCGCAGCGTTCGCAGGATCTCGACACGGTCCATTGTCGCCGTATCAGAGTGCATGTAATTGACCTTAATGCCCGCATCAAGTAGATGGTCGGTCAGGTCCTCGGCCATGCGTTTGGTCAACGTGGTCACCAGCACGCGCTCCTTGCGGGCAACGCGCTCGCGAATCTCGTCCTCAAGATCGTCAATCTGACCGCGAACTGGACGCACGTCAATCTTGGGGTCGAGCAGGCCGGTCGGACGAATAATCTGCTCCACGTCGTTTTGGCTCACCCGCAGCTCGTAGTCGCCCGGCGTGGCCGAAACATAGATAAACTGGGGGATCCTTGCCTCAAACTCATCGAAACGAAGCGGGCGGTTATCGAGCGCCGAGGGCAGGCGAAAACCGTGTTCCACCAGCGTCACCTTACGCGAGCGGTCACCTTCGTGCATGCCGCGAATCTGCGGCACCGTCACATGGCTCTCATCGATGATGCAGAGCATATCCTTGGGAAAGTAATCGATTAGGGTAAACGGCGGCTCACCCGGCTTGCGACCGTCCAGATGACGCGAGTAGTTCTCGATGCCGTTGCAAAAGCCCATCGTCTCGAGCATCTCAAGATCATAATCGGTACGCTGCTGCAGACGCTGCGCCTCGAGCAACTTGTCGGTCGCCTTGAGCTCCGCCACGCGCTTCTCGCATTCTTCGCTGATCGATTTCAGAGCCGCCTTGACCTTCGGCTTCTCGGTCACGTAGTGCGATGCCGGCCATACGGGAATGGCCTCGTACTCACGAAGCATCTCACCGGTGACCTCATCGATCTCGGCAATCAGCTCGACCTCGTCGCCAAAGAACTCAAACCGCAACGGATGCTCGGCATAAGGCGGATACACGTCAACAACATCGCCGCGCACGCGGAACGTGCCACGTGCCAGGTCATAGTCATTGCGATCATATTGAATGTCGATAAGTGCATGGATAAAGTCATCGCGCTCGAGCGGCACCTTCTTGTCGACGTTTGGAGCCAGACCCGCATAGTCCTCAGGAGAGCCAATGCCATAGATACACGAGACCGATGCGACAACGATCACATCACGTCGAGAGAGCAGTGACGCGGTCGCCTGATGGCGCAGCATCTCGACCTCTTCGTTAATCGAGGAGTCTTTCTCGATATATGTATCGCTTTGCGGCACATACGCCTCGGGCTGATAGTAGTCGTAGTACGAGACGAAGTAGACCACAGCGTTGTTGGGAAAGAACTCTTTGAGCTCGCTCGCAAGCTGAGCAGCGAGCGTTTTATTGGGGGCCATGACCAGCGTCGGCTTTCCCAGGGCCTCAATAGTCTTTGCCATCGTGAAGGTCTTGCCCGAACCAGTCACGCCCAGCAAAACCTGATAGCGGTCTCCGTCCCTCACGCCCCGCACAAGTGACTCAATGGCCTTAGGCTGGGAACCAGCGGGCTCGTATGGAGACACGACCTTAAACGGCACATCAGCGCCCTCAACGCCAAAGCGCTTAAGTTCACCACCAACGCGTTCTACTTCAAATTCCGCCATGGATACTCCTAACTCGTACATCTGCAGTATACGCAGGCGGTGGGCTTAGTCCTATACGAACCGATCGGGATAGAGAGTCTTATATCGAACCCAGGCATTATTGACGCGAATCAGATAAGCCTGAGTTTCAGGGAAGGTAATCGCATTATGGAGTGACGTGTTCTGCTGCGCCCATCCGTCGACATTGCCCATACCGGCGTTATAGGCGGCGATGGCACTATCCGTCGACCCGTTGAAATAGGCGAGAAGATACGAGAGGTATGCGCAGCCAAACTCGATATTCGTAGCCGGATCGTTAAGATTGTCGACCGAATACTCCCCTCCGTCGACAAGGCCCTTGGCGATCATGTCCTGGGCAGTCTCGGGCATCAGCTGCATCAATCCCTGAGCACCCTGATTCGACTCGGCCTCGGGATCCCAATTCGATTCCGACTTAATGACAGCGCACACCAGATACGGATCCAGATTATGCGAAATACTGGATTGCTTTACATACGCCTCGTAGTCAATCGGATACAGCGGCTTAAAGAAAGCGGCAGGAGCACACGAGTAGACGAGCGAAATAAGGCCGAAGACGAACGCAACGGCAAGTGGCGCCACGCGATACCACGTAAAGAAACGTGCCTTAGGCATCGGCCTCCTCCTTATCCGGAGTATCTATAAACCCGTGGCATGCAAGCCATGAGTCAAGCTGCTCAAAGAGCGAATTATCGGCTGCCGAATTATCAATCACCGTTGTAGCGAGATTGCACAGCGCAGACTCATCGGGCTGGCAAGCAGAACGGGCATCGAAATCAGATGGCTCCATGCCACGTTGAATAGCGCGCTCGCGACGAACTGACAAAGGGGCGCTAATGACCAGAATTTCATCAGCCAAGCCAAATGCATCCTCAAAACCAGTCGGAGCTGAAACCTCGACCACCGCAAAGGGATAACGGGGAGATGAAACCGTACAACAAACCGGATCGAGAATCCTAAGCGAAAGCTGTTCAATCAGAACGGGATGCACGATGCCATTGAGCCGTGCGACCGAATCAGGAGAAGCGAAAGCTCGAGAAGCGAGGATACTGCGGCGAATGCCGCCTTCCTCATCCAAAATGTCCCAACCGAATTCATCCGCGAGAGCATTGACGATATCAGAGCCCGGCACATACAGCGATTTTGCAAGCTCATCCAGATCGATAAGCATAGCGCCACGAGATTCGAAATAGCGGCAGGCAGTCGACTTACCCGAAGCAATATTGCCCAAGACAAATACGGTAAACATCAAGCCCTCCCTAACGCCAATGCGAGTAATTATCGCTCAAATAAACTAGATGGACTCAAAAAACAGCCAAACAGTAAGAGCGCATACGGGGAAGCTAGGTCCCAAAGCACAACATGTATATAACGCAAAAAGGGGGAGGCCGCGAGGCCTCCCCCTTCTAAGTTCAAGCGTACGGCTCGGT
>CABUCA010000062.1 GCA_902489965.1 uncultured Collinsella sp. | reverse complement strand
TGCATCGTGGCCTGTGCCGACAAGCTCGATACCATCGCCGGTATGAGCTGCTCGATGCGCTCGGACTTGGCGAGCACGCTACCGAGCTTCTCCTGGAAGGCGACCTTGGCCAGACGCTCGCGGAACTCGTCGAGGGAGATCTTCAGGTCCTCCTCGTAGAAGAACTTGGCATCGTCCAGACGGGCACGCACAACGCGCTCGTTGCCGTCGATCACGCGCTCGGCGTTCTCGGGCTTGCTGTTGGAGACGACCACGAACTCACGCGTGAGCTTGCCCTCGCCGTCATAGATCGGGAAGTAGCGCTGGTTGGTGAGCATGGACTCGCAGATGATCTCGTGCGGGACCTTGAGGAACTCCTCATCGAAGGTCCCGACGAGCACCGTCGGCCACTCGCAGAGGTTGATGACCTCCTCAAAGACCTTCTTGGGCGTATCGACATGGCAGCCGGGACGGGCAGCCTCGACCTCGGCGATACCGGCAAGGATGGCCTCGCGACGGCGCTCGGCAGAAAGCACGCCGGCGTCCTCGAGCACCTGCTCGTAGACGGCGGGGCTGGCGACCACATGGTCACCGGGGCCAAGCACGCGATGACCACGCGTGGTGTTGCCACTCGTCACGTCGGCAAACGACACGGGCACAACGTCCTCGCCCAGAAGGCAGCAGATCCAGCGGACCGGACGAACAAAGGTCGCATGCTCGTGACCCCAGCGCTGAGAGCGGTAGTTGGGCCACTGCAGGCCAGCGATAGTCTTCTCGCACAGGGCCGTCAGGATCGGGGTGGCCGGGGCGGAAGGGATGTTCTTCTCGGCAAAGACGTACTCACGGCCGTCGGTGTCCTCGCGACGAACCAGATCCTCGGCAGCCACACCGCACTTGCGGGCAAAGCCCTGGGCGGCCTTGGTGGCGTTACCGTCAGCGTCGAAGGCAATGTTGGCCGCGGGGCCGCGCTTGACCTCGTGAACCTCGTCGGTCGCGGTGGCGACGTCGGCAACGAGCGCAGCCAGGCGGCGCGGGCTCGAGATCACACGGACCTCGCCGTGGGCCAGACCGGCCTCGTCGAGACCCTTGGCGATCATGGTGCCAAGCTGCTTGACGGCATTGTTCAGCGGTGCGGAGGGCATTTCTTCCGTACCGATCTCAAACAGGAAATCCTTAGCGTCTGCCATGGCTTACGCCACCTCGCCTTCCTGATCGGCATTCTCGTTGACTCCGGCGACCTCGGCCATGTAGGCCTCGCAGCACGCCTTGGCGACGGCGCGGACGCGCAGGATGTAGTTGGCACGCTCGACCGCGGACAGGGCGCCGCGAGCATCGAGCAGGTTGAAAGCGTGGCTGCACTTCATGACGCAGTCATATGCCGGCAGCGGCAGCTTGCGCTCCAGGCAGGAATGGCACTCGGCCTCGTAGTCGTCAAACTTCTGACGCATCATCTCGACGTTGGCGACCTCAAAGTTATAGGCACTGAACTCGCGCTCGTTCTCGAGGAACACGTCGCCATAGGTCATGGGCGTGCCGTCGGGCAGGTAGCTCCACACCAGGTCGTAGACCGAGTTAACGCCCTGGGCGTACATGGCGATACGCTCCAGGCCGTAGGTGATCTCGACGGGCACGGGGTCGACCTCGATGCCGCCCACCTGCTGGAAGTACGTAAACTGCGTGACCTCCATGCCATTGAGCCAGACCTCCCAGCCAAGGCCCCAGGCGCCGAGCGTCGGGCTCTCCCAGTCGTCCTCGACAAAGCGGACGTCATGGTCGTTGGGGTCCAGGCCAATGGCGGCCAGCGAACCCAGGTAGAGCTCCTGGGCGTTGACCGGAGAAGGCTTGATGAGCACCTGGAACTGATAGTAGTGCTGCATGCGGTTGGGGTTCTCGCCGTAGCGGCCGTCGGCGGGACGGCGGCAGGGCTGCGCATAGCAGGTGCGCCACTCGGCGGGACCGAGCGAGCGCAGCGTGGTCGCGGTATGGAAGGTACCGGCACCGACCTCGGAGTCATAGGGCTGCATAATGACGCAGCCCTGCTCGCCCCAGTACTGCTGGAGGCGCAGGATGATGTCTTGGAAGGAAAGCGATGAAGCGTTCATGCCTCTAATATCCCCTCGTCGAAACGATTACACGGTTAGGTACTGTACTATAGCGGTTTTTAGTCGATAGCGCCGATGCGGTTGAGCGGCCAGTAGCGCACAAGCGCCACAGCGATCAAATCAGAGCGATCGACGGGACCAAAGTAGCGTGAGTCGGCAGAGTTTTCGCGGTTGTCGCCCATCACCCACACGCACCCGTCGGGAACCGTGTAGGGATAGCTTACCTGAGCGCCGGGCGCTTGGACCGAAAGCGGCCAGCTCATGCCCGTCGTATAGTCCTCGTCGAGCGCTTGGCCGTCAACGACCACCTTGCCATCCTGCAGGTCGACCGTCTGGCCGGCCGTGGCAATAACACGCTTGACAAGAACATCATGCTCGGAGGTGCCATCGGGGTTGTGAAACACCACGATATCGCCCTGCTTGACGGGCTGACCGAGCTCGAGGCTCACCTTTTGTGCCAGGATCTGGTCGCCAATCTCGATCGTGGACTCCATGGAGCCGGTGGGCACCACAAAGGGCTCGACCACAAACGAGCGAATCAAGAAGGTGGCGACCAGTGCTATCGCGATGACCGCGATCCACTCAAAAGCGCCCCTCAACGCGGAATGCTGCGATGGAACCATTCTCACTCCTCGCTCTGCGAATACGAAGCGTCAAGGATCTCTTGCGCGTAAGCGCGCTCCTCGGGCGTCAACCGCGCCGTCTCGATCAGATCGGGACGCCAGCGGCAGGTGCGCTCGATGGCGTTCTTGCGACGCCAGGCATCGACCTTGGCGTGATCGCCGCTCACGAGCACCGGCGGCACGCCCTCGCCGTTGAACTCGGCGGGACGGGTGTACTGCGCGTACTCGAGCAGGCCTCCGTCCTCGGCGGTCGAGAACGACTCGTCCACATTGCTCATCTCGTCGCCCAGGGCGCCGGGAATCAGGCGTACAACGGCATCGGCAACGACCATAGCGGGAAGCTCGCCGCCCGTAAGCACGTAGTCGCCGATCGACAGACGCTCATCGGCATACGCATACGCACGCTCGTCGACGCCCTCGTAGCGACTGCACACAAACAACAGGCGCTCACTTTTGAGCAGGCGCTCGGCCACATGCTGCGTAAAGGGCTCGCCACAGGGGGTAAAGAACACCACAGTGGGCTTGGGACCCTCTGCGCTAATGGCCTCGATGGCCTCTGCGATAGGCTCGACCTTCATGAGCATGCCCTGCCCGCCGCCGTACGGCTCGTCATCGACGGTACGATGGCGGTCGTGCGTCCAGTCGCGCAGGTTATACGCCTTAAAATCAAAAAGGCCGGCCTTGCGGGCGCGGCCCAAGATCGATGTGGACATGACGGGCTCAAACATCTCGGGAAAGACCGAAAGGGTCTCGATCAGCATGTTGTCCTCCCTACTTGTCCATATCGATCAGGCCGTCCATAACGTGGACGGAAATTGTTCCTGTGTCGGGGAGATCGAGCACAACCTGCTCGATCACGGGAATCAGTACCTCGCCGTACCGATCGCCCTCGACAACCCAAACATCGTTAGCGGGCGTCGACATGATCTCGACGATCGTGCCGAGCGAACCGAAGCGCTCGTCGACCACCTCGCGACCCATCAGGTCGGTATAGGCAGCGTCGAGCGAATCGAGCTCAAAGTCGTCGCGATTTGCCAGCACATAGCATCCCGTGATGCCCTCGGCGGCCGTCAAGTCGTCAATACCCTCAAACGAGACCAGATCGCCATCGCCCGTATCGGTGACGGACACGACCGTGCAAAAGCGGTCGCGCTTGAGCGCCGGCGGCGTCAGGGCTACGCGCATGCCCGGCTCTAATACAGAAGGAAGCCCCCGCAGCGGCTGCGCGAGGACCTCCCCCTTCCTTCCGTGCGGCTTGACCACACGGGCGATGTTTTTGTACTGGGACCTCAAGGTCCTAGCCCAGAACCTCTACCTCGACAGCAGTGTCGAGGCGAGCGGCCAGTGCACGGGCGAGCGTGCGAATGGCCTTGATGGTACGGCCACGACGGCCGATGACCTTAGCGACGTCATCCTCGGCGACCGAAACCTCAATCGTAGAGGCGTCGTCACCATCGATGACCTCAAGGCTCACGGAATCCGGGTCGTCGACGATCTGAACAACGAGATATTCGACGAGATCGGCGATGCGATCTGAGAGCATTGCCTCACCCTCGAGCTGTGCAGCGTCAACCTCAGGCACGATTTACTCCTCGGCGCCCTCAGCGGCCTCAGCGGCAGCCTTAGCGGCCTCGGCCTCTTTGGCGAGCTGCTTCTTGGACTTCTTGACGGCGGTCTCGGTCTTCTCGCCCTCGTTGGCGGCCTTGACCAGAGCGGCGACGGCGTCGGTGAGCTGAGCGCCCTTGGACTGCCAGTCGGCGATCTTCTCGAGGTCGAGGTTGATGGTCTTGGGGGCGGTCATCGGGTTGTAGCGGCCAACCTCCTCGATGATACGACCGTCACGCGGGGCGCGGGAATCGGCGACGACGACACGGTAGTACGGACGCTTCTTAGCGCCGTGACGAGCAAGGCGAATCTTGACTGCCAAAGGA
Source organism: uncultured Collinsella sp. (assembly GCA_902489965.1). Taxonomy (GTDB): domain Bacteria; phylum Actinomycetota; class Coriobacteriia; order Coriobacteriales; family Coriobacteriaceae; genus Collinsella. Next base: position 6,405 of record CABUCA010000062.1, on the reverse strand, counting down.
AACTCCTCCAACCAAGCAGCTTTAGGCTGCAACTACAAACAAACAGTTGAACATAATACGCCATCGACGCGGGCAGGTGAAGTCCGTGAGACCAACTTCTTCGGTGTAGTCGAGGGCAAATCCATATCTTAGACAAGAATTCGGGATTTGCAAGCACATACACGCACCCCACATGAGCTGCGCGGTATACTCATGACATGGATAGACGCGAACATACATACGGTTATGAGGATGCCATGGGCGTCACGCCGCCTCCCTGGACGGGTCCGGCGGTGGGCCTGATGGACCTCGATGCGTTTTTTGCGAGCGTGGAGATGCTCGATCATCCCGAATGGCGCGGAAAGCCGCTCATCGTGGGCGGAGACGCCGATTCGCGTGGCGTCGTGTCCACGTGTTCGTATGAGGCACGTCGCTTTGGCGTGCACTCTGCCATGGCCTCGGCCGAGGCGCGGCGCTTGTGCCCGCAAGCCATTTGGACGCACGGGCACTTTGATCGCTACCGCGAGGTGAGCGCGCAGGTCATGGCGATTCTCGCCAACGAGACCCCACGTGTTGAGCGCGTATCCATCGACGAAGCCTTCATCGATATCACACCGGGTCGCTTTGCGCCCGAAGACCCGCTGCTGGTTGCGCGGCGCATAAGCGACCGCGTGGCAGCGCTGGGAGTGACGTGCTCCATTGGCGTGGGCTGCAACAAGACGGTCGCAAAGATCGCAAGCGAGCGGGATAAGCCGTTTGGGCTGACCATCGTGCGCCCCGGAACCGAGCAGCGCTTTTTGGCCGCGCTACCAGTGTCTGCCATGAGCGGCATCGGACGCTCAGCCGAGGAGCGACTGCGCCGCATGCGCATCTACACCCTCGGCGAGCTATCACGTGCGCCGGAATCCACCTTGGCCTCTATTTTTGGCGTCAACGGCGAACGCATGCGCCAGCGTGCGCTGGGACTCGAAATCTCCGAAGTCACGAGTCTCGATGAAGAGCGCGAGGTCAAGTCGGTCAGCAATGAACGCACCTTTGCGAAAGATTTGACTGAGCGCGGGGACATCGAAGCGGCGATTGCGCTGCTGGGTGAGTCAGTGGGACGCCGCCTGCGCCGCCAGGGACTAACGGGCGCCACGGTGACACTCAAGCTTAAGTATTCGTATGGCAGCGGACGTACGGCGCAGCGCCGGCTGCCTCATCCGACCGACGATGAGAACATCTTCGTGGCGGTTGCACTCGAACTGCTCGACAACATCTGGCAGGAAGGAATGCACGTTCGCTTAGCAGGCATCGGCATGAGCGACTTTGACCATCAGGGCGGCATCCAGACTGACCTGTTCTGCGAAGTCGACGACCGCGGAGCCCAATCGAGCGACCGTCGCGACCTATCCGTCGCTATCGACGCCGTCCGAGACAAGTTCGGCGACACCGCCCTATCCTTCGGCCGCCAATCCCGCTTCAACGATTAACCGCCTTTGGGCAAAAAGAAAGCCGGGCAGGTGCGGAAAACCGCAACTGCCCGGCGATATGCATGAGGGTAGCTAAACCCCGTCTCAAATGAGCTACTAGAGGAGGTTGAGGGGGAGCTGGGGGGCGTCTCCCCAGAGTTTCTCGAGGCGGTAGAAGTCGCGGGCTTCGGGAGTGAAGACGTGGACGACAACCGAACCATAGTCCATGAGCATCCAGGTCTTCTGCTCGCGACCCTCGATGGAGAACGGGTGCTCGCCGCAAGCCTCGGCGACCTTCTCCTCGATCTCATCGACGATCGAATCGACCTGGCGGTTGTTGGTACCGGTGGCAAGCACAAAGTAGTCGCATACGTCGGAAAGCTCGGTCAGGTCGAGCACCTGAACGTCCTCGCCCTTCTTGTCGTAGGCGGCCTGCGCGGCGGCGCGGGCGACATCCTCGGCGGCGACACCGCTCGCGGACAGCGAGGCGGCAGTGCGGTCGGACGTGGCGGCGAAGCTCTTGTGCTCCACACCTTCAAGAATCCGCTCGTCGGTCATGGTCTCGTCGGCCATGGAATACCTCTTTCTAGACAGCCCGAGCTAGCGCAGCTGGGCGTAATGGTTGTAAATCGTAATAGCCGTGGGATAAAGATAGCGCCCGGACTGGATCACATAGACCAGACCCTGCGCAAAACAGGAGAAGAACAACTCATCGAGCGTAGACTCCCCCACCATCTTGCGCAGCGCATGCGCATAGTCGCCGTGGCGGTTGGGCTCGATGGCATCGGCCACAAAGACCACCATATCGAGCGGCGTCATGTCGCAGGCACCCACGGTGTGACGGTCGACAGCCTGGATAACGGCCGGCGACAACTCGGGGAAAAGCTGCGGAAGCTCATAGGCGGCAACAGGGCCATGCAAAAGCGGCGTCGCGGCGGAAGGAGAGCCGGCAATCTTAATGCCGTAATGCAGAGCGCGCGTGACCAGCTCGTCGTCGGAGAGCACTTTGTCCCAGTCATGGATCAGGCCGGCGGCAGCGGCATCAAAGCGGTCAACGCCGTAGACCTCGGCCAGATGAAGTGCGGTCTCGGCAACACCCAGCGAATGCACATAGCGCTTGCGCTTATCCTTCATGCGAACATCGAGCAGCTCTTGAATGCGCTTGAGCAGCGCGCGCTCATCGCCCTCAAACTGATCCTCTACCGACAACGTAGACCCCCATCACTCAAAATCTTCTTGGCCCAAATCGGCATATAGCCTGCGTTTGCGAATGTAGCCGAGCACGGACTCGCTCGTAAGATAGCGCACGCTCATACCGCGGGCAACACGCTTGCGAATGTTCGTCGAGCTGATCGCCAGCGCCGGAATCTGAATATAGCGCACGTCGAACGGCAGCCCCGACTCTTTGATTCGGGCACGCGCCGTATCGATATCAAAGCCCGGTCGCGTCGCCGCAATAAAGGTAGCAAGCTCAGCGATTCGTTCGGCATCATGCCAAGTCACAATATCGATAATCGCGTCGGCGCCCGTAATAAAGTAGAGCTTTACCTGCGGCGGGTAAAAGTCGCGAAGGGCATGAAGCGTATCGGCCGTATAGGTTACACCGTGACGGTCGATCTCGAACCGGCTCGCCAAAAAGGCCGGGTTCGCGGCGGTGGCGAGGACCGTCATGGCATAACGGTCCTCAGCAGGCGTCACCGGCTTGTCAAGCTTAAAAGCAGGAGAGCCCGCCGGCATAAAGAGCACAGCGTCCAAGTCGAGCGACTCGCGCGCCTGCTCGGCAGTCACCAGGTGCCCGTAATGGATGGGATCAAAGGTGCCACCCATAATGCCGAGCCTAAACTCCTGCCCGTCCTCTAGAGGAAGCTCGGGCAGACCGATTCCACCGCGCAGCGACATGGCCTACTCGCCCTCCGAGGTCTCGGCATCGCCCGCGGCATCCGCCGCATCGACAACCTCGACGCCCTCATCCGCAGCATCAGCCACGTCAATGGCTTCAACGGCAACGTCCTCGCCAGCATCCTCGAGCTCCTCGTACTCCGAGAAGTCCTCAGCGCCCTCAAAGTCAAAGGCGCGCTGGCAAATGCGGACCTCGTCGCCCGCACGGCAACCGGCCTTCTCGAGCGCATCGTCAACACCCATACGCGCAAACTTATGCTGCAGGTAAATGACGGCTTCCTCATTTTCCCAGTCGGTCTGAATGACCATGCGCTCGATGGCACGACCGACCACGCGGAAGGCACCGGGCTCTTCCTGGACAATGCGGAAACGCTTCTCTCGCTGCAGGCGACGGCGCTCCCATTCATCGTCGCGCAGGTCGACCGGCTCATCGGAGACCGCCAGCTCGGCGCGCAGCTTAGCCACCTGCTCACCCACGGCAAGCATCAGCGTGTTGAGGCCGGCGCCCGTCACGGCAGACACGGCAAAGAACATATGGCCATCGTCGAGCGCTGCGCGCTTGAGGTCGGCAATCTTATCGGCCGTGCCCGGCGCGTCGCACTTGTTGGCAACGACAATCTGCGGACGCTCCGAAAGCTCGGCGCCATACTGCTCAAGCTCGCGGTTGATGATGCGATAGTCCTCGACCGGATCGCGATCCTCAAAACCACCCGTCATGTCGACGACATGCATGATTAGGGCCGTACGCTCAATGTGGCGCAGGAACTGGTGACCCAGGCCACGGCCCTCGCTCGCGCCCTCGATGAGACCGGGGACGTCGGCAACGACGTAAGAATATTCGCCGGCACGCACCATGCCGAGGTTCGGCACGAGCGTGGTAAACGGGTAGTCAGCGATCTTGGGGCGGGCGGCACTCATGCGCGCAATGAGCGATGACTTACCCACCGAGGGAAAGCCCACGAGCGCGGCATCAGCCATAAGCTTCATCTCGAGCTCGATCCAGTGCTCCTCGGCCGGCTCGCCCAGCTGAGCGAACGCGGGCGCGCGGCGCACCGACGTCACAAAGTGCGTATTGCCCAGACCACCGGCACCGCCGGGCGCCACAACAACGCGCTCGCCATCGTGAACGAGGTCGGCAATCTCGAACATCGGGGTCTGCGTCTCGGGGTCGAGCTCGCGCACCACGGTACCCATAGGGACCTTGAGAATCAGGTCCTCGCCGCTCTTACCGTTACGACGGGCACCCTGCCCGTGCGTGCCGCGCTCGGCGCGGAAGTGATGCTTAAAGCGGTAATCGATCAGCGAAGACAGCTGAGCATCGGCCTGGATGACGACATTGCCGCCACGACCGCCGTCGCCGCCATCGGGGCCGCCCTTGGGGACAAATGCCTCGCGCCTAAACGACATGCATCCGGCTCCGCCGTCGCCGCCGCACACGTTAATGCGGCTGATATCGGTGAACTGTGACAACAGAATCGCCTCCTACAAAAAAGAGGGAGACCCTTGAATCCTAAAACTCAAGTGCCTCCCACATATGTGCTCTATGAAGGGTGAATTACGCGTTCGCGAGCGGGCGTACGCTGACCCTGTGCTTGATACCCTTGTGGAACTCAACGGTACCGTCGACCAGCGCGAACAGCGTGTCGTCCTTGCCACGGCCAACGTTCTCACCCGGGTGGATGTGCGTGCCGTGCTGACGGACGAGAATCGTGCCCGTGGTTACCGTCTGGCCGGCATAGCGCTTCGTGCCAAGGCGCTGACCGCGGGAGTCACGGCCATTACGGGAGGAACCGAGTCCTTTTTTGTGTGCCATTGTGTATACCTACTCTTTCGTTACGAGTGTAATCTACTCGGCGACGGGAGCCTCGGCAACAGCCTCGGCCTCTGCCTTGACAGCCTTCTTGGCGCGGGACGTAGCCTGGACCTTCACAATCTTCAGCTTGGTGAGCTGCTGACGGTGACCCTTCAGACGACGATAGCGCTTACGCTTGTGGAACTTGAAGACCAGCTGCTTCTCGCCCTTGAACTGCTCAACGATCTGAGCGGTAACCTTGGCCTTGGCCAGCTTGTCGGGATCGGTGACGATCTTCTTACCATCGTTGAGGAAGATGACCGGCAGGGTGACCTTGTCGCCCTCATTGCCCTCGATCTTCTCGACGGTGATGACATCGTCGGTGGCGACCTTGTACTGCTTGCCGCCCGTGTTAACGATTGCGTACATGTTTACTTGCCCTTCATGCATCAGTTAGTGCAACAGCCGAATATAGTAGCAGGCGAAAATACCCCCGTCAACGAGTATGTGGAGCAAATCCACAAGTTCGCACAGGTATGGGGCTGACGAGTCGGCCCTCGTCGTCCTCGCATGCTTGATTCTGACGCTCGACATCGTAGGAGCAGATGGTCACGAGGTCTTGCATACCGGTGGAAACAATAGGTGCATCCACGCCCGGGGTCAAGCCCTGCAACAAAACATCAGCTGCAGAAAGCAAAATTTCCGGACGCATGGAGCCCTCGTTATCGGCATGGGTGTCGAGCATGAGCACCAAATGGTCCGGGCGCTCCCCCGCCGTGAGCTCATAGCCCACGAGCGTGTGATCCAAATCCAAGCGCTTGCTCTTTTTTCCGCGCGCGTAGTCGATGCCATGGTCCGCGCGCAGCGTGTCGATCGCACGACGCACCTCGTCGGCGCTTACGGGCGCCTCGGGATCCAAGTGCAAATCAATGCGATACGACAAGCGCGTGAGCTGCGCCGTCAACGCCGGCGTGCGCACGTCGATGTACGCCGCCTCGATGGGCGCCAGATCGGCCGGAGACGCCGCAGCCAGGCGCCCAAACGCCTCGTCGAGCGCCACGAACTCGGTCATAAACAGGTCATACCACTCGCAGGTCGACGACGTACCCACCGGTAGCGCCGAAGAGAAGCCCACGCGCATGTGCGGAGAAAAGCCCTGCGTGACGGCATAGGGAAGTCCCGCACGGCGCACAATGCGCTCAATGGTATGGATTACTTCGAGATGGCCCAGGTACTTAAGGCGATCGCGCTTGCCATAGCGAACACGAAGCCTAAAGAGCGTGG
>CABUCA010000061.1 GCA_902489965.1 uncultured Collinsella sp. | reverse complement strand
AATCAGTTAACGCGTCGGTCTTTCCGCCCGCCTGCTCCCCTTGGGCCTTCCCCTCCACGGTGAAGGACGCATCGGTCGCCGTCCCGTCCTTCCAGACGGCCGTGACGGTGTGTCCGCCGCCGGCGAGCGTGTCCAGGTAGGACGGCCTGAGCTCGATAATCGTGCTGCCCCTGGTTGCGGTGTAGTTCTCGGCGGAGACCTCAGTTCCGTCCACGAGGAGACGCGTGAACTCATCGAGAGGACCGCTGAAGCGGAAGGTCAGACCGGCCTCGCCGTCCTTTGCATACGCCTGCCCGTCGCCCTTGGTGGCGGCATACAGCGGAGCGGTCACGTCGAAGGTGACGTCCCCCGCGTCGTCGACATCAAAGGTCTGAACGCCGGTCTTGCCGTTACGCTCGGCGTAGGCGGAGCTGTAGACGAAGGTCTCGTGGCCCGTCTTGTCGAGGACCGCGAGGGCTTGGATTTCAAACGAGCCCATCGAGAGCGACGTGGGGAACTCGATTTCGATATAGCCCCTTGCCGCATCGTAGCTGCAGCTCAACGTTTTGCGGGTCTTTAAAGAGTTCGGGTCCTCGACATAGCCGGGGTCGCCGAGGATCGGGGAGACAGACTTTACGCCGTCCGCGTCGCCTACATTGCAATAGATACGGAGGACCCCGCCGACGGGGACCCTCTTCGCGGAGATGGAAACGTTCGAGACCGTGGGCGGGTTCCGGTCGATCGCGCTGCCGGTCACCTCGAAGCACAGCTCGCTCGGGTCGCCAACCGAGAAAGTCGCGCCCGAAATGCCGTTGGCCCTGGCGTAGGAACTCTCGTACACATCGGTCTCGAACCCTAGGCCATCGGTGACCGAAAGGCCGATCAGCCTGTGCCTTCCGATCCTATTGCTGTCGAATGTGAGGTCAAACCCGTCGATAGACGAGCCTCCGTGATAATAGGCTGACGAAACAGAGCAGCCGTCGTCCGAATTCTCCCAGCCCTGCCGCAGTATGGGGGAAACGGAGCGAACGCCGCCGGCATCGGAGACGGTCCAAGAGATGTGGAAGTCGGCACCGGTTGCGACCTCCCTGCTCGAGAGCGACACGGAGGACACGGTCGGCGGGTTTTGGTCCTCGGGTCCCTCGGTCACCTCATACTCGAGGGGGTCGGTGGTGAAGGTCGGACAGTCGAGCCCCTTCTCCTCGGCATACGTCGTGTCGTAGACATCGGTAACCCATCCAAGACTATCGGTCACGCCGAGGCCGATGATCCGGTACCTGCAGGGCCGGTCGCTCGGGGAGGTGGAGATATCGAAGCCCGCGGTCGTGTTGCCGGTCGACGAGAAGGCGAGACGGGAACTGATTCCATGGTCTCCGGTATCGTTTTCGACAACGACTTCGACTATGGGCGTGACGGACCGTACCCCGTCAGGGTCATCGACGCTATAGCCGACATGCAGCGTGGAGCCGGCCGTGACTGTCGTCGCGGATATCGTCACGTTGGAGATGCTGGGCGGGTTCGGGTCCGACGCGGCTAGGGCGGTTGAGGGCAAAGCAAGCGCTACGGTGGCGGACAGCGAGGCGAGCAGGCTAAGCGCGAAGCGCCTGGAGAATTTCAAGGAGGTCATTGGCGGTGCCGATCTTCCATAATTGTTGCAGCGATACCAGTATATCTTTGGCCCATGCTAGCCAGATGTTCTTTCCGCGAACGGCTCGTTAGTTTAGAGACGGCATATGGACGCCTGTCTCGTCCAAGTTTCTCGTAAGGGCGATTGTGAGGGCATGAAGAGACTTTCTCGGAACAATCAATTGGGGATACCAAAGAAATGCTGGACGCCGCCCGATCGCTCAATGCCTTTGAGGTGAAGTGCGGCGCATCGGCTACGTTTTTGAGATCATTTATCGAGCGATACGTCATTCCAGCTGAGGCCACCGTCATGAGGCTTCTGTTCCTACACCCCCCCCGCAATCCCGCGAGCCGCACTTAGCAGCTCGTACTCCCTTTGACTCCACTGGCGCAGCTCGGCAGCCTCGACGGCGTCGTGGCACAGATCCAAAAACACCTCGGCGCCCTCGCAGAAGCACTCGCGGGCAAAGGCGCCGGATCCGTCCGCAACGCACACGCTGTCGGCGAAGAGCATCCATCTGGACGGCTCACGAGGGTCATCTCCGAGCAGCTTGATCTGCAGCACGTGCGGGTCGCCGGCGGCGCAGAGCTCTTCCTCGAGCACCTGCACGGTAAAGCGCATCTGGTGGGAGAGGCTGTTCTTGACCATGGCCGAGGCATAGCCGCTCGGCTCGTCCAGAAGATGCATTCGTTTTGGCTTGGCTGCCAGGTTGTGGAAGTTGCGCTCACTGCGCACGGAGAAATTGTCCATACGGACTCCTTTCATCGATGTTGGCAGGGCCACCGTGCCTCTTGGCCGGTTGGCGTCGGGATCGTGGAGCCAACTCTCTACCCCGACTCTGGATAAAACGCGCCCGCTGCTTGCGGGCAAGAGGAAGTCTATCAGCGTGTACGGACGGAAATCAAACGCCGCCTGCGAAATGACGCGCGGATGGCGTTGGTTTCCCAAGTGATTATTCGGCTTTCATCCGGAAAAGTGTCGAAATAGGCACCTTAAAACTTCGGAAAAGTGTCAAATTCGATAGGCAAATTATCCGGAAAAGTGTAGCTGGATGCCAAAACAGCACTTAGAAGCCGGTGCTGGATGCGGGATCCTGTGGTCGCCTTCAGCCCTCGCTACTCGTCGTCCTCGTCGTTGGGGTCGCCCTTGAGGGTGTTGATGTCCAGGTACTGGTTATCGTCCTCTTTTTGCTGGGTTTCCGACTCCGCTTGGGTGGGGCCGCGGAACAGTTGGAATCCCTCAAACGCAATGACACCGAGCAGGGCAATGACAATGGCGATAAAGGCAACCTTGACTGCCTGCGGAAATTCCGAGAAACGCAGCGCCTTTTCCTTGGCGTAATAATCGGCGAAGCGCTCTTCGCCCGTGCTTTTGGTATACGCCGGCGCGGACGCGGCCTCCGGGTCATATTCCGGTGCAGGCGTGGCAGCGTACGGATCGTTGAGATAATCGCTCGATGCGGTGCCATAACCCTCGGTCTCGATGCGACTGGTGCCAGCATAGTCATCGGAATAATCGGAATATGCCGCACCGCCCTCATAGTCCGCGGCGCTCGTGTTGGTGGCAAAAAGCGGGTTAACTGGAACGTCGAGCGCCGGCATGCCGGTAGAGGTCTCATCCAGATCGGCTGTGGCCCAGGAATCGTAGGCAACCTGATGGGCAACGGGCTCGTCGAGCCTTGCGATCGGAGGCTTGCGTGCCGCAGGAACAGGCAACTGCTGGGCGCTGTACATAACGGTGCTGTCGGCCGATTTGCCCTGCGTCGCTGCAGCGAGAAATGCCGCGGTCTCGGACGGGTCGCTTGCGGGGCGGGGAGCGGTCGTGGGCGCCGAAGTGGGTGCGGGCGTAGGCGCGGGCGTCGAAACAGCCAACTGCGCAGGAGTCGGCGCAGATGCGGTCTTAGGCGCAAGTGCGGGATTGGGGTTTGACGGGCGAGTCCCGCCGCCCATGAGTTCGTCGGCGGTCCACGGGCGATCATTCATCACGTCGTCAAGGCTCAGCGAAAACAGGTCGTCTTCACTCTCATCGAACATGCGGTGCACATGTCCACCAATTGCCGGAATCAATCCGCGACCGGTGCATGATGCCTTGCTCAACGCCATTCTGTTCCATCCTTTCGAAATATTAATGACATCGATTATATGGAACTTCCCAAGCGGCTCGGTCTTGGATTCGTGCTTTCCAGAACTCGCGCCCAAAAGGGGAGGGTCAATCCGGGCGAGTGCCTACTTGTCGCCGGCCGCCGCCTTGGCCTCATTGAGGTAGCTATAGAAGCTGTATTTGGAGATGCCAAAGAACTCGCAGGCGCGCTCGCTCGACTTGGAAATGAGGAAGGCGCCGCGACGGTCGAGGTAGCCAATGGCACGAATGCGCTCGTCTTTGGTCATGAGTGCCGCGGGCTTGCCCACAAACTGCTCGCACTCGTGCAGCAGGTCCTCGAGCAGGTCGCCGATGTTCTTGGTAATGGGCTCGGGCTCGGTATAGCCCGTGCCGCCGGTGCCGGTAAAGGCGTCGAGCGAACGCTCAAAAGCCTTCATAAGCGTAATGTCAAAGTTGATGCCCAAAATGCCGACGGGTTTGCCCTCATCGTTGCGGATAAAGATCGTCGAGGACTTGAGCAGCTTACCGTCGGTGGTTTTAGTGAGGTACGGCTCGCGGTCGTGTACATCGGTGGCGCCCTCGTGCATGGACTCAAACACGATATGGCTGGGGCCGTCACCCAGTTTGCGCCCGCTGACGTGGCCGTTTTCGATCACTACGATGGAGTGGTCTACGTCCTCGGTCTCCAGATCGTGGACGACGACTTCGCAGTTGGGGCCAAATTGGAGCGCCAGGCCGTGTGCGAGGCGCTTGTAAAACTCAATCTGTGCGGGGGTCATGGGTACCTTCCTAAAAATTAGTTTGGGCTCACTGTGCCATAAACCACACCTGTTCGCAAATAACGAAAGCGTCGCTGCGTTATGTGACCGTTCGGCGGCGAAAAAGTACCGATTACGGCAACAAACAATTCGTTAGGTATGCCAATCAAAAAGTGTGATAGAACATTACTAACAAACTTTTTGTTTGGCATCCACATAAAAGTTCAGCCGTGTGAATGGGATCGGGCTGAAACGCGTATGCGGGGGCCGGCAAGAGAGAACCTAAGGAGTTCACCGTATGGCCGATAAGATCCAGTGGGCGAGCAACACGATGCCCAAGAGCGATGACAAGCACTTGGGAATCATGAGTCTCGACCACGTGAAGAAGGCCCGCGCCTTCCACCAGTCGTTCCCCCAGTACACCGTCACTCCGCTTGCCCGCCTGGACGGCCAGGCCGCGCGTCTGGGCCTGTCCAACCTGTGCGTTAAGGACGAGAGCTATCGCTTTGGCCTCAACGCCTTTAAGGTCCTGGGCGGCTCGTTTGCCATGGCCAACTACATTGCCGACGAGACCGGCAAGGACGTTGCCGAGTGCACCTTCGATTACCTGACTTCCGATCAGCTTGCCAAGGACTTTGGCCAGGCTACCTTCTTTACCGCCACCGACGGCAACCATGGCCGCGGCGTGGCATGGGCTGCCAACAAGCTGGGCCAGAAGGCTGTCGTGCACATGCCCAAGGGTTCCACCAAGCCCCGCTTCGATAACATCGCCGCCGAGGGCGCCACGGTGACCATCGAAGAGGTCAACTACGACGAGTGCGTGCGCATGGCGGCCGCCGAGGCCGACGCCTGCGAGCGCGGCGTTATCGTTCAGGACACCGCCTGGGAGGGCTACGAGAAGATCCCGTCTTGGATCATGGAGGGCTACGGCACCATGGCTTCCGAGGCTGCCGAGCAGCTGCGCGAGATGGCCATCAACCGCCCGACGCACGTCTTTGTCCAGGCTGGCGTGGGCTCGCTGGCCGGCGCCGTGGTGGGCTACTTCACCAACCTGTATCCCGATAACCCGCCGACCTTTGTTGTGGTCGAGTGCGCGCCTGCCGCCTGCCTGTACAAGGGTGCTGCCGCCGGCGATGGCGATCCGCGTATCGTGGACGGCGACATGCCTTCCATCATGGCCGGCCTGTGCTGCGGCGAGCCCAACATCCTGGGCTGGGATATCCTGCGCAACCACACCACCGCCTTCGTGTCTTGCCCCGACTGGGTCACCGCTCGCGGCATGCGTACCCTGGGCGCTCCCGAGAAGGGCGACCCGCGCGTCATCTCCGGCGAGTCCGGCGCAGTGACCACCGGCCTGGTCGAGACCATCATGCTCGATCCCGAGTACGCCGAGCTCAAGGAGCTCATCGGCCTGGACAAGACGAGCTCCGTGCTCTGCTTCTCCACCGAGGGCGACACCGATCCCGACCAGTATCGCCGCATTGTTTGGGAAGGCGAATATCCCACTTGCTAATCGTTGGGGCGGAGTAAATAGGTATCGCTCCGCCACCTCACAGGTAGATTCCTTCGTTTGAAAGGTTATGAACAATGGCTAAAGAACTCGATTTCGACGCTATCAAGGCTGCTGCTGAGTCCCATCGTGCTGATATGACTCGCTTCCTGCGCGCTATGATCTCCCATCCCTCTGAGTCCTGCGAGGAGGGCGAGGTTGTCGCTTGCATCAAGGCCGAGATGGAGAGCCTTGGCTATGACGAGGTCAAGGTCGACGGCCTGGGCAACGTCATGGGCTTTATGGGCGAGGGCGACAAGATCATCGCCATCGACTCCCACATCGACACTGTCGGCATCGGCAACATCGAGAACTGGGACGCCGATCCCTATGAGGGCTACGAGACCGACGAGATCATCTACGGCCGCGGCGGCTCCGACCAGGAGGGCGGCATGGCTTCTGCTACCTACGCTGCCAAGATGATGAAGGACATGGGCCTCATCCCCGAGGGCTACAAGATCATGGTCGTCGGCACCGTCCAGGAAGAGGACTGCGACGGCATGTGCTGGCAGTACATCTACAACAAGGACGGCATTAAGCCCGAGTTCGTCATTTCCACCGAGCCCACCGACGGCGGCATCTACCGCGGTCACCGCGGCCGCATGGAGATCCGCGTCGACGTTCACGGCACCTCCTGCCACGGCTCCGCTCCCGACCGCGGCGACAACGCCATCTACAAGATGGCCGACATCATCGCCGACGTCCGCGCCCTCAACAACAACGGCTGCGACGAGTCGACCGACATCAAGGGTCTCGTCAAGATGCTCGACCCCAAGTACAATCCCGAGCACTTCGAGGATGCCCGCTTCCTGGGCCGCGGCACCTGCACCGTCAGCCAGATCTTCTACACCAGCCCCAGCCGTTGCGCCGTGGCCGACTCCTGCGCCATCTCCATCGACCGTCGCATGACCGCCGGCGAGACCTGGGAGTCCTGCCTGGACGAGATCCGCAACCTGCCGGCTGCCAAGAAGTACGGCGACGACGTGAAGGTCTCCATGTACATGTACGACCGTCCGTCCTGGACCGGCGAGGTCTACGAGACCGAGGCTTACTTCCCCACGTGGATCAACAAGGAGACCGCTCCGCACGTCAAGGCCCTCGTCGACGCCCACAAGGCCATGTTTGGTGACGAGCGCATCGGCTGCGAGCCCAGCATGGACAAGCGCACCGGTCGCCCGCTGTGCGACAAGTGGACCTTCTCCACGAACTGCGTCTCCATCCAGGGCCGCTACGGCATCCCCTGCGTGGGCTTTGGCCCGGGTGCCGAGTCTCAGGCTCACGCTCCCAACGAGGTCACCTACAAGGACGACCTGGTCACCGCTGCCGCCATGTATGTGGCTGCCCTGAACCTCTACGATCCGAGCCAGGCCGATGGCGACGCCACCGTGTTCCGTGCCGGTCTGACCAACAACAAGATCGATTAGTCCCATTCCTCGATTTTGTTGAGCCGGGGGACGCTCGTGTCCCCGGCACCCCCTGTTGACTTGGGGCCCGCGGTCGTTATCTCCCATGCTTCCTCAACGGTGGCGGGTCCTCGTCATGGTGCTCTGCATGTTCTAGCCACACGCGCATGCCGGAGCACATCTACTCATTGCGATCGTTTCATCTTTAGAAAGGACATTTCCATGGACGCTAAGTTTACCGAGCTCGTCGAGCAGCTGAACGGCCTCGATTTTAAGGGTATGTACGGTAGCGACTTCCTGCACACTTGGGACAAGACCACCGACGAGCTCAAGGCGCTCTACATCGTCGCCGACGCCCTGCGCGAGCTGCGCGAGAACAACGTCTCGTCCAAGATCTTCGACTCGGGCCTGGCAGTCTCCCTGTTCCGCGACAACTCCACCCGTACGCGCTTCTCTTTCTCTAAGGCCGCCAACCTGCTCGGCCTTGAGCTGCAGGACCTGGACGAGAAGAAGTCCCAGATCGCCCACGGCGAGACCGTCCGCGAGACCGCTACCATGATCTCCTTCATGGCCGACGTCATCGGCATCCGCGATGACATGTACATCGGCAAGGGCGATGCCTACATGGCCGAGGTCTCCGAGTCCGTGCAGCAGGCCTACGAGGACGGCGTTCTGGATCACCGTCCCACGCTTATTTCCCTGCAGTCCGACTCCGATCACCCCACGCAGTCCTCTGCCGACATGCTCTACCTCATCAACGAGTTTGGCGGCCTCGAGAACCTCAAGGGCAAGAAGGTTGCCGTCACCTGGGCCTATTCGCCCTCTTACGGCAAGCCGCTGTCCTGCCCGCAGTCGCTGATCAGCCTGCTGCCCCGCTTTGGCATGGACGTCACCCTGGCCCACCCCGAGGGCTACGACCTCATGCCCGAGGTCGTCGAGCGCGCCAAGGGCTATGCCGCCGAGTCCGGCACCACCTTTAAGCAGGTCAACACCATGGCCGAGGCCTTCGAGGGCGCCGACATCGTGATCCCCAAGAGCTGGGCTCCGTTTGCCGCCATGGAGAAGCGTACCAACCTGTACGCCGAGGGCGACGACGCCGGCATCGCTGCGCTCGAGAAGGAGCTGCTCGCCCAGAACGCCACCCATCAGGACTGGTGCTCTACGACCGAGCTCATGGAGAAGACTGCCAACGGCCAGGACACCATCTTTATGCACCCGCTGCCCGCCGACATCTCCGGTGTCTCCTGCGAGCACGGCGAGGTTAACGCCGACGTCTTCGACATGCACCGCGTGGGCATGTACAAGGAGGCCAGCTACAAGCCGTACGCCATCGCTGCCATGATGTTCCTGCAGAAGGTTGCCGATCCCGCCGCTACCCTCAAGGCCCTCGACGAGCGCAACACCGCTCGTTGGCTCCAGGCCTAAAGCCGGGTTGAGGTAAGCCATGTAAAGGGGGCGCTCTGCCAATCGGCGGGGTGCCCCTTTTTTGCATCGCGGGCGTGCGGGATAAGTGCTTTCGATGTGGATGCCCGCGGCGCGAGTTATGGGTACGATGGTTTCAGGGGAGGTATCACCATGAAACTTGGATGCGTCATTATGGCCTCGGGCGAGGGCAAGCGGTTTGGCTCTAACAAGATGCTTGCCGATATCTATGGCGAGCCGCTGATTGCCCGGACCATCGATTCGGTTCCCCGGGGCTTTGACGTTGTGGTCTCGACGCGTTGGCCCGAGGTCGCCCAGATTTGCGAGGACAAGCATTGCCCGTGCGTGCTGCACGACGGCGAGCTGCGCAGCGAAAGCGTCCGTGCGGGCCTTTCATGGGGAGTCGAACGCAACTGGAAAGGTTGCCTCTTTTTGCCGGGCGACCAGCCGCTCGTGAGTTCGGGTTCATTTGAGGCTATGGTTCGTGCGTTTGACGAGTGTGGCCGCAAACATCCGGTGCGTCTTGCGTGCAACGGTGAGCCTTCGAGCCCGGTGCTCTTTCCGGCGGAACTGCTCGATGCACTTATGTGTCTTGAGGGCAAGGACGGCGGCGGTTCGATCCTCAAGGACCGTACCGACGTGGTGCTGGTCGAGGCGCGTGCCTACGAGCTGTGGGACGTCGATACCGCCAAGGGACAGCAACGCATAACGGAGCATATCGCCGCCTGCTCGTATTTTGATCGCGTGGCCAACTGCATCAATCAATAAGGAGCAATTATGATCATCATCAAAAACGGCGCGCTCGTGACGCCCCAGGGGCTTCGCCGCGCCGATCTTGCCATGGAGGGCGACAAGATTGTGCGGATTGCCGCGGCGATTGAGCCGGGCGAGGACGATACCGTCCAGGACGCCACGGACTGTTGGGTGTTCCCGGGCTTTATCGATGGGCACACGCACATGCAGTGCTGGACCGGCATGGACTGGACGGCCGATAGCTTTGAGACCGGTACGCGTGCGGCTGCCTGCGGCGGTACGACGACCATCGTGGACTACGCGACGGCTGATCGCGGCGTGACCATGCCCGATGCCTTGGCCGAGTGGTATCGCCGTGCCGACGGAACCTGCACGGCCAACTACGCCTTTCATATGGCACTCGCCGAGTGGAATGAACGCAACCGCGCCGATCTTTCGGCTATGCGCGAGGCGGGCGTATCATCGTTTAAGACCTACTTTGCCTACGATCATTTGCGCCTGGACGATGCCGAGACGCTCGAGGTGCTCGAGGAGCTCAAGCGTATTGGCGGCATACTGTGCGTGCATTGCGAGAACGGTACGCTGGTGAATGAGCTGCAGAAGCGCGTGTACGAGCAGGGGATTCATGGGCCCGAGGGGCATGCGCTCAGCCGCCCGGACGTGTGTGAGGCCGAAGCCGTGAGCCGCCTGCTGTATCTGGCGCACCTGGCCGGCGACGCCCCAGTCAACGTGGTGCACCTTTCGACCAAGTTGGGGCTCGAGGCCATTCGTGCGGCCAAGGCGCGCGGGCAGAAGAATATCTATGTCGAGACCTGCCCTCAGTATCTGATGCTCGACGACACCTGCTATCTGGAGCAGGGCGAGGACGGCTTTGCGGGCGCCAAGTACGTGATGAGCCCGCCGCTGCGCCATGCCGGCGACCGTGCCGCGCTGCGCGAGGCGCTTGTGGCCGGCGAGATCGATACGATTGCGACCGATCATTGCAGCTTTAACCTGCACGGGCAAAAGGACCGCGGGCGCGACGATTTCCGCGCGATTCCCAACGGCGGGCCCGGCGTGGAGCATCGTCCCGTCGCGATTGCCACGAGCTTTGAGGGACAGCTGGGACCCGAGGATCTGTGCCGCTTGATGAGCGAGAACCCGGCGCGCGTGTTTGGCATGTACCCGCGCAAGGGCTGTCTTGCCGAGGGCGCCGATGCCGATGTGTGCGTGTGGGATCCCAAAGCGCGCTGGACAATCAGTGCCGCGACACAGCATCAAGCTGTGGACTACACGCCGCTCGAGGGTTTTGGGGCACATGGCCGCGCCAAGGTCGTGTTTGTGAACGGCGTGCTGGTGGCACGCGACGGCGAGCCCACCGGAGCCCAACCCGGCCGCTACGTCCCCCGCTAACAGGAAGATCACCGGATTCCCCTCCGTAGTTGCGGTGAAATACGGACTGCTCAGCGACCCCACGATGGCCGACCGCTTCGA
>CABUCA010000060.1 GCA_902489965.1 uncultured Collinsella sp. | reverse complement strand
CGGTCTTTCATGCAGCAGGGGCTCTCAATGTTTTTATGTCCTGCTCATATCGTCTCTGCCGGCAGTTGGGGCACTCCTTGGCAATTGGCGCATCAGAGCGCTCTGACATACAGTTTTTCGATTCCGTATGTATATATGCGCGCTAATGGGTTATAAAATCTAAGTCTGAACATAGCAGGTCTGCGATGCGGCTCGGGCAACCGGGCCGTTTTTGTGGACGAGGGTAGCGCGAAAGGACTGCACATGCGTCAATTTAAGACCGAGAGCAAAAAACTGCTCGACCTTATGATCAACTCCATCTACACCAATAAGGAAATCTTCCTGCGCGAGCTTATCTCTAACGCGAGCGACGCCGTCGACAAGCTCAACTTTAAGAGCCTGCAGGACCCGAGTGTCAAGCTCGACCAGGGCGACCTGGCTATTCGCGTCTCCTTTGATAAAGACGCCCGCACCATTACCATCTCGGATAACGGCATTGGCATGACCGCCGAGGAGCTCGAGCGCAACCTGGGCACCATCGCCCATTCCGGCTCCGAGGAGTTTAAGGCCGAGAACGCCGAGCAGCAGGGCTCCGATGTGGACATCATCGGTCAGTTTGGCGTGGGCTTCTACTCGGCCTTTATGGTCGCCAGCCATGTGAAGGTCGTGAGCCGCGCCTATGGCGAGGATACCGCCCACGTTTGGGAGTCCGACGGTCTTGAGGGTTACACCATCGAGGATGGCGAGCGTGCCGAGCACGGTACCGATGTCATTCTGACGCTGCGTGAGAACGAGAAGCTCGACGCCGACGGCGAGGCCGAGACCTACGATCGCTTCCTGACCGAGTGGGGCCTCAAGAGCCTGATTCAGCAGTACAGCAACTATGTGCGTTACCCGATTCAGATGATGGTGAGCAAGAGCCGCCAGAAACCCAAGCCCGAGGACGCCGGCGACGATTACAAGCCCGAGTACGAGGACTACCAGGAGCTCGAGACCATCAACTCCATGACGCCAATCTGGAAGAAGCGCAGCTCCGACGTTGAACAGAAGGATTACAACGAGTTCTACAAGTCCACGTTCCACGACTTTGACGATCCGGCGCGCACCATCAGCTTCCATGCTGAGGGCACGCTCGAGTATGACGCCCTGCTGTTTGTGCCGGGCCGCGCGCCGTTCGATCTGTACAGTAAGGACTACGAGAAGGGCCTGGCGCTCTACAGCTCCAACGTTCTGATCATGGAGAAGTGCGACGACCTGCTGCCCGACTACTACAACTTTGTCCGCGGTGTCGTGGATTCCGCCGACGTGTCGCTCAACATCTCGCGCGAGACGCTGCAGCAGAACCGTCAGCTCAAGGCCATCGCCAAGCGTGTGGAAAAGAAGATCACCGCCGACCTTGAGGATATGCGTGACAACGACCGCGAGGCCTACGAGAAGTTCTTTGAGAACTTTGGCCGCGGTCTTAAGTACGGCATCTACTCGAGCTATGGCATGAAGGCCGATGAGCTCGCCGACCTGCTGCTGTTCTGGTCTGCCAAGGAGCAGAAGATGATTACCCTGGCCGAGTATGCCAAGGGCATGCCCGAGGATCAGAAGGCCATTTACTACGCCGCCGGCGACTCGCGTGAGCGCTTGGCCAAGATGCCCGTGGTAAAGGGCGTGCTCGACCGCGGCTATGACGTGCTGCTGCTGACGCAGGATGTGGATGAGTTCACGTTCCAGGCCATGCGTGAGTACGTTGCCGCCGATATGCCCAAGATCTACGAGGACGATGCTGCCCGCGAGGCTGCCGAGAAGGCCGTTGCCGACGGTGCTGAGCCCGAGGTCGAGGATCGTCACTTGGAGCTCAAGAACGTCGCGACCGGTGATCTTGACCTGGCGACCGAGGACGAGAAGAAGGAGGCCGAGGACGCCACCAAGGAGAACGAGGACCTCTTTAGCGCCATGAAGGAGGCGCTCGGCGACAAGGTCGAGAAGGTCGCCGTCTCTGCGCGCCTGACCGATGCTCCCGCGTGCATCACCACCGAGGGCCCGCTTTCGCTCGAGATGGAGAAGGTGCTCCAGAAGGGTCCCGAGGGCGCGCCCGACGGTATGCCCAAGAGCCAGCGCGTGCTCGAGCTCAACGCCAAGCACCCGGTCTTTGCCAAGCTCGTCGCTGCCCAGAAGGCAGGCGACGCCGACAAGATCAAGCAGTACTCCGGCTTGCTCTACGATCAGGCCCTGCTGGTCGAGGGCATCCTCCCCGAGGACCCCGTTGCCTTCGCAGCAGCTGTCTGCAACTTGATGTAGTTAGGTAGTTACGCGGTTTTACCAAACCGCGTAACAGCTCGACGCTGCAAACGCCCCTAAGCGGCAATCTGACGTTCAATCGTCGGTCGCGTACCGAAGTACGCTTCCCTCCTCTTTCACGTCACCTTGCTCGCTTAGGGGCGTTTTCGCTGACTTATGCTCAACCAGCGACGCTTTCGTGGTCCAAACTAGTCATCGGGGACGTTCTTGTTTGACTAGTCGTTTAAGAACGTCCCCAATGACTAGTCGGATTGATAATTTGTGCGGGTTGTGGTTTTGTGACCTGCTGAAATTTAGGATACTGTACATCTGTACGCTAACTCATCTTCGTAGTATATTGCTACCCGCAAAACTCAGCACCATTGTGCCGTGAGGCACTAAAGCGCCTCCGTACAATGGTTGTCGATAGTACGATTCGATTCAACGACAGGATGGATGGCCCAAGCGTGAGTCTCGGCAGCAAACTATCCAACGCAAAGGTCTCCTTTGCGATCTTTAAGCGCGACATCAAGCGATTGCTCGTGAACCCCGTCGCCCTGGTGGTTACTTTGGGCGTGTGCGTCATTCCATCGCTGTATGCCTGGTACAACATCGTTGCCAACTGGGATCCGTACGGAAATACCCAGGGCATTAAAATCGCCATCGCCAACAACGATCAGGGCACCCAGAACGACCTAGTGGGCGAGCTTAACGCAGGCGATAAGGTGGTCGACCAGCTCAAGGAGAACGACCAGCTTGGCTGGACTTTCGTCGACTCGGCGGCAGATGCCAAAGAGGGCGTCGAAAGTGGCGAATACTATGCCGCCATCGTGATTCCCAAGAACTTCTCCGACAATCTCGTCTCGATGCTCGACGGCAACTACCATCAGCCCAAGCTCACCTATTACGTCAATGAGAAGAAGAGCGCCATTGCGCCCAAGGTCACCGATACCGGTGCCAACACCATCGAGGAGCAGATCAACTCGGAGTTTGTCTCCACGGTGGGCGAGACCGTCGCTGGCATTGCCAAAGATGCTGGCATCGACCTTAAAGACAAGGCAACTCAGACCCAGGATTCGCTGGCGGGCTCGGTGTCCGAGGCGTCTGATACCCTGGGCGAAGTACGTGATTCCATCGGCGACATGAACACCGCCATCGACAAGACAAACAGCTCGATTGCTTCGGCCGATGCCGCGCTGGCGGGTCTGCAGGGACAGGCGCCTTCGCTAACGCAGGCAATCGCTCAGGGTAATGATCTGCTGGGCGAAGCTCGCACCACGGCTGGCAAGTCCATCACCTCGCTCTCCAAGGCACTTTCGGAGGGCAGCATCGTGCTGAGCAAGACATCGGCTTCTGCGAACGCCGCGATTGGCAAACTCACCGGTACGGTTACGTCCACGACCACTCGAATCGACAACTCGCTCGAATCCCTTCAGGCGACGATTGACCACAACAGCGCTGTCATCGAGCGCCTGCAGATTCTCGCTAACGATACGTCAACGGGGTCGGAGGACGCCGACGCGCTCATCGCATCGACCATCAATTCGCTTCGCGAGCAAAACCAGAAGCTGCAGAGCATCAAGGATGGCCTCTCTGCACAGTCGAGCGCCATGGCAAACGACGCTACGGCAATCTCAAGCGCGAGCAACGCACTCAACGCGGCAATTCAGACCGGCACGGCTAACCTCGGTCAGGCTCAGACCGATCTGGGGCAGAACGCACTGCCGAAGGCTTCGAGCGCGCTTGACTCCTTTGCCGCCGTTTCGGGCGATTTGACCGGCATTGTATCGGGTATGACCCCCACGGTAGCGAGCGCGCGCGGCACGCTGGCGCAGCTCGACGCCACGCTCAAGCAGGCAAAGACCACGCTGTCCCAAACCGACGCCTCCCTTGCCAAGGTTCAGGACAAGCTCGCGACCGCCGCCAATGACATTGCGGCGCTACAGACCTCTGAGTCTATGGGCGAGTTAGCCGACCTCATGGACGTCGACGTCGATGACGTGGCAGATTTCATGGCATCTCCGGTTGAGCTGACGTCCAAGTCAATCTATCCAGTCAAGAGCTTTGGCTCGGGCATCGCTCCCTTCTACACCAATCTGGCGCTGTGGGTAGGCGGCTATGTGCTCATCGCTATCTACAAGCTCGAGGTCGACCGCGAGGGCATCGGTAGCTTTACGGCGCGTCAGGGCTACTTTGGCCGCTGGCTGCTGATGGTGATCCTGGGTGCGTTCCAGGCCATCATCGTTACGGTGGGCGATTTGGTGATTGGCGTGCAGTGCGTCAACCCGCTGCTGTTCGTGCTGGGCGGCATCGCTATCTCGTTCACCTACGTCAACATCATCTATGCGCTGTCCACCACCTTTAAGCATATCGGTAAAGCCATTGGCGTCATCCTCGTCATTGTGCAGATCCCCGGCTCGTCGGGCATGTATCCCATCGAGATGATGCCCGGCTTCTTCCAATGGCTGCATCCGCTGCTGCCCTTCACCTATGGCATCAACCTGCTGCGCGAGACCGTCGGCGGCATGTACTCGTTCAACTACCTGTTCAACCTGTGCATCCTGGGCGTGTTCCTTATCATCGCGCTCTTTATCGGTCTGCAGCTGCGCCCGTTGCTGCTCAACCTCAACCTGCTCTTTGATAAGCAGCTTTCCACGACGGGCCTCATGATCTGCGAGTCCAACG
Organism: uncultured Collinsella sp.; assembly: GCA_902489965.1. GTDB lineage: Bacteria > Actinomycetota > Coriobacteriia > Coriobacteriales > Coriobacteriaceae > Collinsella. The sequence continues at coordinate 6,204 of CABUCA010000060.1, read as the reverse complement.
ACCTGCCGCGCCAGCGCTATTCGCTGCGCACGGCCATGCGCGTCATGCTCGATTCGGATTCGTACCGTCGCGAGCTGCTCGATCATGCCGTGGCGTTTGAGCATCGCTACCCGTACTACATCAAGGGCGGTTTTGCCGCCGTGGTAGGCGTGCAGGTCCTGCTCTTTGTACTGTCGACGGTGCTCGATATCGACAATAACGGCAAGATCATCCTGCTTGTTATCTGGATCATTTCGGTTATCGCCATCTGTGGCTGGCTCATCAATATCGAATATATCCGCGCGAGCCTCAATACCCAGATGCGTATCTCGGCGCTTTCGGACGAGGACCTTCGCCGCGAGATGCGCGAGCACACGGCCGCCATCCCTGCCGCCCGTCGCATGTTTGGCCTCAACGCCAGCGAGCGTGGTGCCAAGGGCGGCGAACAGCCTACGAGCCGTCTGCCGCATATCGGTGCGCATCGTAAGGCTCAAGATGCCGATGGCGTTGACAACGTAAACGGAAACGACGGGGACACCACCCCGCTCGGCAAGCACTCCAAAGGAGGTGAGGCATAAATGAAAAACATCCTGCACCTGTTTAAGCGCGATGTCCAAAACGTGTCTCGCTCCGTAATCGGCTTGGTTGTCGTGATGGGTCTCATTATCGTACCGTGCCTGTACGCGTGGTTTAATATCGCTGGCAGCTGGGATCCGTACGGCAACACTGGCAATCTTAAGATCGCCGTGGTCAACACCGATGAGGGTTACGAGAGCGATTTGATCCCTGTCGAGGTCAACGTGGGCGAAAACGTGACCGCCACCCTGCGCGGCAACGAGAACTTCGATTGGGTTGTGCTCAACGATCGCGATAAAGCTATCGAGGGCGTCAAGTCGGGCGCATACTATGCGGCCGTTGTTATCCCTAAAAGTTTTAGCGCCGACATGATGACGCTTTTCTCGACCGAGGTGAAGCACGCCGATATCGAGTTCTATGAGAACCAGAAGGCCAACGCCATCGCGCAGATCGTGACTGAAAAGGGTTCGAGCGCCGTCCAGAGTCAGGTCAACGAGACCTTTACCAAGACCATCACGACCATCGGCCTTAAGACCGTGTCCAGCCTGCTCGACTATATGAGCACCGACCAGGTGAGCAACTTTATCGCCAATCTGTCCTCTACGCTGGGCGATTCGGTCGAGGACCTGCGGGACGTTCAGGCGAGCGCGACGTCGCTCGCGGGCATTTTGAGCTCTACGTCCGATTCGTTGACGTCGGCGAGCGGCATGCTCAAGCAGACGGGCACCGTTGATGAGTCGACGAAGCAGCTGATGGAGCACGCCAAGAGCGGCATCAATGATTCCAAGGAAGCGCTCAAGGCCGCCAGTGATGCCGTTGACGCGGCGATTGACGGAAGCGCGGGCTCGTTCGACAACGTGTCCGCCGAGCTTGCGAAGGCATTCGATGCCGCGAATCAGCATGTTTACCTTACGGTGCCTCAGCTCAACGAAGCCGCAGCGGCGCTCAATACGCGTGCTGACGATATCGATGCGATGGCCGATCGGCTCCGCAACCTTGCCGACCAGATGAGCGATGACAAGCTCAAAGACGGCCTCAAGTCCGCTGCGACGTCGCTGGGCAGAATTGCCGTGGAGTACCGCAACAATGCGAAGGACCTGACGGCGACCGCAAAGTCCCTTTCGGACAGCATGGCGGAGGCCAACAACTCGCGTGCCGAGGTCGACCAGGCCATCGCCGATGCCAAGGCGGGTATCTCGGGTGCCAAGTCCGACTACGATTCTACGTTCTCGGTTAAGGCCAAGGAGCTCAAGAAGACCATTTCGGGCGTTCTGGATTCCCTGAACGGTATCTCGGGTGACTTGGATAGCGCCGTGAGCGGTCTGACCGACGCCTCTGGTTCGCTCGCGAAGGGTCTCTCCAAGGCTGCAAAGCTCGTCAACAAGGCTTCCGATCAGCTGGGCGAGGCGTCGGACAAGATCAGTGCCTTTAAGGACGAGCTTGATAGCGCTCTGATCTCGGGTGACCTGGCCACGATCAAGACGATGATCGGCAACGACCCCGAGGGTCTGGCCGTGTCGCTTTCCGGTCCCGTCGCGCTCGACCGCAAGCCGGTCTATCCGATCCGCAACTACGGCTCGGCCATGGCGCCGTTCTATACGATTTTGTCGCTGTGGGTGGGCTCGATTGTTCTGGCGGCCATGATGAAGGTCTCGGTTGACGATGAGCTTATCAACGAGCTCATTCCCGTGCGCCTGCACGAGATCTACCTGGGCCGTTATCTGTTCTTTGGCGGTCTGGCCTTGCTGCAGGCGACGCTCGTGTGCGCGGGCGACATCCTGTTCTTTGGCATTCAGTGCGACAACCCGCTGCAGTTTGTGTTGGCGGGCTGGGTCGCGAGTCTCGTGTTCTCCAATATCGTCTACACGCTTACGGTGTCGTTTGGCGATATCGGCAAGGCGCTCGCTGTCGTGCTGTTGGTCATGCAGGTCGGTGGTTCGGGCGGCACATTCCCCATCGAGATGACCGGCCCTGTGTTCCAGGCGATCTATCCGTTCTTGCCGTTCACTCACGGTATCAACGCCATGCATGCCGCCATGGCTGGCGCCTACCATATGGAGTACTGGGTTGAGCTGGGTATTCTGGCGAGCTATCTGGTTCCGTCGCTAGCCCTGGGCGTCGTCTTCCGCCGCCCAGTCATCAAAGCCAACGACTGGATCATCGAAAAACTGGAGTCAACCAAATTAATCTAGTTACGCGGTTTTACCAAACCGCGTAACGGCTCGACGCTGCAAACGCCCCTAAGCGGCAATCTGACGTTCAATTTCAAGGGCGCGACCAGAAGGTCAGCGCCCTTTCATTTCACGTCACCTTGCTCGCTTAGGGTCGTTTTCGCTGACATTGCCGGACCATCGAGGTTCACTTTGCCGACGCTTTAGTGGGCTGGATTGCGATGCAGCGTTGATTGTTGCTACAGTAGCGGGGCGTGCCGGGGGTCCGGTGCGCCCTGTTTTTATTTGACCATGAGGCGGCACGCAGCCATACGCGTGCGGACACCACGCCAAGATTGAGTGTGAGGATGTTCCATGGCCCAATACGCTGCCAACGAAATCGAAAACATGCCCGATAGCCCTGTCGCACGGGAGGACCTGGGCGCCGGCGGCACCTCCCGCGGCGCCGGCGCACGCTCGCCGCTGTTCTGGAAGGTCTTGCTGCTTTCGATAGCGGTCATCTGGGGCTATTCCTTCACCACCATGAAGGATGCGCTCGATACCGTTCCGGTGTTCGAGCTGCTCTACATTCGTTTTCTTCCGGCGTCGTTGGTCATGCTTGTCATCTTCCACAAGCGCATCATTGCCCATTTCAACGCTCGAAACCTGATTGTTGGACTTGGCATGGGCGCGCTCATGTGGGGTGCCTACGGTTTGCAGACGATCGGCCTGGCACAGACCACGGCAGGCAAAAGCGCGTTTTTGACGGGCACGTACTGCATCTTGGTTCCGTTTGCGAGCTACGTTCTAAGCGGCGAAAAGCTTACCCGTTACAACTTGGGCGCCGCGTTGCTGTGCCTGGCGGGCATTGGGCTGGTGGCGCTCGATAGCGTCGAGTTCAATGTCGGCGATGTCATCACACTGGGCGGCGCGGTCTTCTTTGCCATCCAGATGGCGGTGACCGCCAAGTACGGCCGCAAGATGGACATCAACGTCATCACGTTTTGGATGTTTGTGGGCAACGGCGTGCTGAGCCTGATCTCGTCGCTGTTATTCGAGACCCAAGCGCCGCTGTCCGTGTGGACGCCGAGCTTTATCGGCGTGATGGCCTTTCTATCGGTGGGCTGTACGTGTGTGGCTCTGCTCATCCAAAACGTCGGCCTGGCGCATGTCCCGGCCTCAACGGGCTCGCTGCTCCTTTCGATGGAGTCGCCTTCGGGTGTGCTGTTCTCGGTGCTGCTGATGGGGGAGGCGCTCACCTCGCGCCTGCTCGCCGGCTTCGCGCTCATCTTTCTTTCGATTATCTTGAGCGAGACGCATTTCGATTTTTTGCGTCGAAAGCCGCGTCCGCAATTGTAAACAATTTGTTGCGCCGCCTCCCGGGGCGGCATTTTTTATGCGTCGCCCTTAAAGTAGTACCTTGCACTTTACGCTATCAAAGTGCTTGCTGCAAAAACGTTACTGGAGGGCATCTATGGCACCAGCACTGTCCGATCTTCAACCGCAATCAGCGCCCAAGGCCACCGCGGCGGCGCAGACCGCTATCGGTGACGGTCTTGTTGCAGAAGCTCAGGCTTTTGCAGACGAGCTCGCTGCGTGGCGACACGATTTACATCAGATGCCCGAGCTGGGTAATAGCCTCCCGCAGACCTCTACGTATATCCAAGCGCGCCTGACCGAGATGGACATCCCATTTGCTACGCTCGTCGATGGTTCCTGCGTTGTGGGCCTTGTCGGCGCCGGTGCCGCCGCGGCCCAAGGCAATGGCATCTGCACGAATGAGCAGGCCGGTACGGTCATCATGCTTCGTGGCGACATGGACGCCCTGCCCGTTGCCGAGGAATCCGGCGAGCCCTTTGCATCCACCAACGGCTGCATGCACGCTTGCGGTCACGATATGCACGCGACGGCGCTGCTTGGTGCGGCTCGCCTGCTCAAGGCCCGCGAGGCCGAGCTCGTCGACGCCAATGCCACCGTCAAACTGCTGTTCCAGCCGGGCGAGGAAACCTTTGAGGGTGCCCGCGCCGCCATCGCCGACGGTCTGCTGCAGAACCCGCGTCCTCAGGTCGCCTTTGCCATGCATGTCAATAGCCAGTCGCCGCTCGGCCTGGTGCTCTACGGCAGCCCGGCGCTCTCGGGCGTGTACGGTTTTCGTATCACGCTTCAGGGCAAGGGTGGCCATGGCTCGAGCCCCGAGATTTGCATCGACCCCATCACGGCCGGCGTGCATGTGCATCTGGCGCTTCAGGAGCTTATCGCTCGCGAAGTGCCGGCGGCTAAGGAGGTCGCGCTTACCGTTGGTAAGTTTGCTGGCGGCTTGGCGGCCAACGTCATCCCTGACACCTGCGTGCTCGAGGGAACGCTGCGCGGCTTTGATGTTGAGCTCATGGCTCACCTAAAGACCCGCATCGCGGAGGTCGTAAACGGCGTTGCTGCAACATATCGTACGTCGGCGACCATCGAGACGCTTTCGGATGTTCCCCCGCTCGTACTCGATGACGACATGACCCAGGCGTCGCTTGGCTACGTGGGCGTGGTGCTGCCCAAGGCCGCCTTCCTGCCGCTGTTCCACGCCATGGCGAGCGAGGACTTCGCGCTGATCTCGAGCGAGATCCCGAGTGCGTACTTTACCGTGGGCGCAGCTGTGACCGATACGGACGAGCATTTTGCCCAGCACCATCCCAAGGCACGTTTTAACGATGCCGAGCTGCCGCTCGGTGCTGCGGCCTATACCGCCGTCGCTTTGGGCTATATCGCCGACCACCGGTAGCATCCAACCTTGCCTTTCAAGCCTGCGGGCATGGCCATAAGGCCTATGCCCTTGTCTTTCAAGGCAATCTTGGGCACTACCGGCGCCCGGCGCCGGCTATTCGTTTGTTAAATAAGGAGCAGTATGCCCCAGCAGCGTAAGTTCTTCCCCGGCTGGCTCGTGGTGGCCTCCGGCTTCGTGATCATGGCCACGTGTTGGGCTCGCTCACCGTTATCGCTACCTCGGCGGTGCTTGCTGGCATGAGCTTTGTGGGTGAGCTGTGGCAGGTCTACGTGCTCCTTGCCGTTTCCATCGCACTTTCGGGTTCGGGCTTTGGCGGAGCCATTCTCTCGCCGATCGTGAGCTCGCTTATCGTGAGTGTGGGCTGGCGTTCCGCTTTCCTGGTGCTCGCGGCTATCTGCATGGTGGCGGCGCTGCCCAGCCGCGTCCAAGCAGTTTGGCATGGCCGACCTCGGCAAGGTCACGGGCACCATCACCTCCAAGCTGCGCGCAAGCGTGGCGGGGGAGTAGGCGTCCGTCGCTCTTTTCTGTTCGCCCCGTTCTGTCCGTGGCCGCCTTGGAAGCCGAATGGATGCTCGTACCATCATTCGGTTTCCAAGGCGGCCACGGGCCTACGAAATGATCCCTTTTCTTCCGTCCCCAAGGGATCACGTGATCCGAAGGGGACGGAGGAAAAGGGATCACAAACAGCGGCGGTCTTTTGCCAGGCGCGCATCTCGGCGCCGATAA
>CABUCA010000059.1 GCA_902489965.1 uncultured Collinsella sp. | reverse complement strand
TCGTAGTCCACGATGGTCCGCGGACGCATCATGTTGCAGATACACTCGATGTAGAACTCGCGGCAGAGTTGGTGCGGGCTCCTCAGCAAAAAGTCGTAGTCTCCGGCCAGAATCTGCTCAAACTCGCCACGCGTGAGCGGTGCGTCCTCCTTGTAGATCCAGCTACCGTACTTCTTTTTGCGCTCGAGCTTAATCACCTTGTCGCCGCCGTTATAGATGCGCACGCGGTACTTTTTGCGCATGAGGATACCGGCGTCTTTTTCCTCGTAGGCCGAGTTGCAGTAGTCGTCAAAGTACAGGCTGCGAATGGTGTAACCGCCCGCCTGCGCATGTTTGTCCAGCTTAAATACCGGCGCCATGCGACAGGCAAGCGCAGTGTGCTCGCCCTCGTTAATGAGATATTTGAGCTCGTGGCGGTAACGCTCCTGCGTGGTACGCGCAGGAGGTGCCGCCAGGCGCTCAAGCAGCGCGCTAGCCCTCCTCATACGTGTCCTCCACGACCTTGCCGCCGTTTTGCACGTAAAAACACTTCATGCCGTAGTGCTTGCCGTCGTCGGTCACATAGTAGTCAAACGCATCTTGCGTATAGCCGTCGGAGTTGGTGGCACGCACGCGCACAAAATACTGGCCGGTATCGGGCGCATCGCAGGTCACCTCGGGAAGCAGCACGTCCTCGGCCTTAAAAAGCACGTCCTTGATAGCATAATCTCGCGCAAGCTCCACGGTATAGCGAATATCGCGCGCCTCAAAGTCGTACGCGGCATCCCAGCTCATGCGCAGCTTACCGTTATCGATCTGCGGCACACCGATGTAGAACGGCATGGGCTTTTTATAGCTCTCGCAATAGCTCTTATAGTTCTCCTCGATCTCAGAAGGAATCGCCGCGGCAATCTGCTCGTATTGATCCTTGGTGACAGGCAGGTTGTCGATATCGGGCGAAGCAAAGACCAGGGATTCGGTCACCTCGCGGTAATGTTTGATCATCTTGGCCAGGCGCGCCTCGGTCAAATACGAGCGCAAGTCCTTGACGGCACGGTCGAGTTCGCTGCGGAACGACTTGCTGCGCAACGCGCGGTTGAACAGCACGTTGCCCCAGTAGTTGCTCACGCCGCGCTCCCAGCTCGCATAGTCCGAGAACCCCTTTAGGCTCAGCTCAAGCTTACGCAGCATGCCGTCGTTATCCCAATCCAAAAAGTACCAGGTATTTGAGTTGAGCGGGCTGTACAGATAGCAGTTACGGTTCTGCGTATCGCAGTTGCCCGTCAGGATCTGAAACGCCAACCAATAGACCAGATTCTCGATATCAAAGTAGGTGTCGAGCACGTCATCGATCTTTTGCGATTCGTCGTTGAGCGTATCGAGCATCTCGATGAGCTTGGTGTGGTCCGAGTCGCCCTTAATCTCGAGCATGCCCTCAAAGTTTGCCTGGTTGTAGTCGGGATCGTCGGCAAGCTTAATGGTGTCCTCGTAGCGATAGAAATCGAAGCTGTTCACCTTGTACAGATGCCCGTTCTTATCCAAGCCGTGCGCCTTAAGCGCCGTCTTGTTGAGCTGCTCCACCTGCGTAAACAGGCCGTAGTCCTCAAAGGTATCGTTGGACTTTTCGGTCTGGTCGCACACCCACAGATGCACAAACTGCGTGCGCAGGCCCATCATCTGGGGAATCCCACGGATAAGGTCGTAGGCCATCTTGTTGCGAAAACGCATACCCTCGCCCATGTGCTTGTTAAGCGCAATCGCGCGCTGGTGGCGCCAGGTACCCTTGCCCTTTTTGAGCTCCACCTTGTAATTCTTTTGCGAGTTCATGCTCGATGTCTGACCGCGAACCTGCACGGTGGCATTGGGCGCTTCCTCGCCATAGCCAACCTCGCCGGCCACCGGGCCGTCTTCGTCGCCCGCCTGCAAAAGGCCCATAACCTGATAGCGCGCCACGCCCATGTCGGCGTAGTCATACACAGAGTACGTATTGATCTCGGCCCAGCTATGATCGGTATTCTCGGAGCTGTTGCCGCGAGAGACCGTCAGGTACATGGTCACAATGCCCGAATCATCGTAGACCTCGTATAGCTCGTCCTTATCGCGCAGGTGCTTGGTACCGTTCGAGGCCTCGGCCTTTTTAATCTTGTCCTGCTTTTTGACTTTTTTGATCGAGGGGTCTTCCTGCACCGAGCAGCCCGAAAGCAGCAGCGCACCGGCAGCCGCCTCAATCAGGCGACGACGAGACATCATCCTATCGGTCATCAGAACCTCCCCAATGGTTGCGATACACACGGACCACCATGCGCTCAAAACCACCATGCGGCTCACCCTTATGGCGGCCTTCCTCATAGCGCTGCTCGGCACGGTCGAGCAAACGGTCCAGTTGTGTAAAGCGACCCGTCTTGTCGGTCGCCACCATGGGCTGTTGACTCAGGATACGATACGGCAAGTTGGCGGTATAGGTATCGAGCCGGAGCAGCGCCACGATAAAAAACACCGCCGCACCCAACAAAAAGCCAAAGCCGTAAAACTGCTGCGGCAAAAGCAGCGACACGGCGGTCGCCAGCCCGGCCACACCGGCAAACAGGCCCGAAGCCAGCACGGCACCCTTGTAGTCGGTAAAGTACAGCAAGATGAGCATCACCGTATTGCCCACGGCATACAGGCCATAGCCCACGCACAGCGTGCGAAAATACCCGTGCATAAGACTGTTAAAGCCCAGCGGCAGGGCCGAGAGCACCGTGGTCTCCAGCGAGATGACCGCCGCGGTCACAAACAGCTGCTTGAGCGCGCAAAACCACAGCTCCCGGTTGAGCGTGGCGAGCATTTCCTCCTCGGCAACCACAATATCGCCCACTACGCCGCCGTCGTTGAACAGGCTGTAGTAGTCGCGGTAGCGCGGATAGAAGTTGACCTCGACCGAGACCACAAAGTTGACGGTCGTGACCAGAATGGTCAAAAACGCGATGAGCGCCGGCACATCGTGGTAGGGCGCGCCATAAAACAAGCCCTTGACCTGCACGCCAATGGGACCGGCCCAAATAATCACCAGGTGCGCAAAGAGCCCCAGGTTGGTAAACAGGCCCGTGAGCGCCAGCGGCATAAACTGATCGAGCCACTGCAAAAAGAGCCAGGGACTGCGGTCGCTCTGCGGAAAATACCGGTACAGCAGCACCACGTCCCAGGCGAGCATGACGCCGTAGCCCAGGGCAATTGATGCCAACAGGCCCTCGACCGGCGGCAGCCCCAGTGCAAGCGCGGCCAGGGCGAACAGGCACGCCACGCCAATGGCGGCCGCAAAGCTACACAGAATGCCACGGTAATCCTTGATGGCCGTGAGATAGCTCATACCGTTCCAGTTGACGATCATAATGTTGAACAGCCACAGACACAGCAGCCCCTGCAGCAGCGTGGCGCCCGAGAACAGCAAAAAGACGCCGTAGAGCACCGTGCCCGCAACCAGCATGATGGCGTTGGAGCCCCAAAACGAAGGCAGAATCTCTTCTTCGCGCTCGGCAAAAAGCATGTCCGCCAAAAAGCGCGTAACCGGCATGGAAAAAAAGCTCGTGAGCGTAAGCGACGCCAGCAGCGTATAGGTCACCATGCACACCAGCAAATCCTGGTTGGCGCGCCCCACGCCCCACAGACCGCACAGCACCAAGATACCCACCTGGAGCAGCACGCCCAGCAGCATGGGACCCGTGCACACAATGCCGGCGTAGCCATAGGCGCGCATCGTGGCAAACAGACCCTTGCGCCTAAACAGGCGCTTGAGCTCAAAACCGATTCCGGCCACCGGCTACTCCCCCTCTCTGGGCAGGTCAAACGCACGCGCCGTCTCGTCGTACAGCGCGCGATAGTTGGCGAGCATCTGCTCGTGCAAAAAGTACGTGGCAACGCGACGCTGGCCGCGCTCCCCCATCTCAATGCGACGGGCGCGGCTCACACACATGCGCTCCATGGCATCGGCCAGGCCCTTGCGATACATAGGCGGCGTCACAAAACCTGCCACGCCAAAGTCGTCGCCCGGGGCGCCTTCGAGCAGCTCGCGACAGCAACCCACCTCGGTCGTAACGCAAGGACGACGCGCTGCAAGCGACTCCAGCACGCTGAGCGGCTGGCCTTCGGAGATGCTCGTCAAAATGGTAAAGTCGAGCTTTTCCATGTACTCGACCACGTTGACGCGACCGGTAAAGATCAGGTCGCGCACGCCCAGGGTATCGACCAGCGCGTGGCACTCGGCGCCGTACTCCTCGTCGTCCACGCCGCCCATAATGTGCAGGCGCACCTTGGGCAGGCGCTCGTGCAGCTCAAAGAAGGCATAGATCATGGTCTTGACGTCCTTGATGGGCGCCAGGCGCACCACCGCGCCAATGTCCACCCAACCGTCATCGGGCTTTAAAGGTATGTCCTTAAAGCGATTAAACTGGATGCCATTGGGAATGACCAGGCATTTGTCCGCATCGCAGCCCATATCGATCTGCGTCTTGCGGGCGTTGTGAAACAGGCTCGTCACGTGGAAGGCGCGACGGTAGATCGCCTCCGAAAGCAGGTAGAAAAAGCGAATCCAGCGGTCCTTAAACGACGGCACCACCCAGTCGGCGCGAATGATCTCTTCCTCGCGTTCGCGGGTATAGATGCCGTGCTCGGTGAGCAGCACCGGCGCATGGTGAACACTTGAGCCCAGGCAGGCGAGCAAGCCGCCGTAACCGGTCGAGATGGCGTGGTACACATCGGCCACCGGCACCTCGCTGCCCAGCAGGTAGAGCACGGGCAGTAGCATGGAGCGCATGGTGTGGAATGCGTCGGCAAAAGGCGTGTAGGGGTACTCGGCCAGGCACACGTCGCGAAAGATATCCATAAAGGTGCGGCTCTGCAAAAACGAGAGCGGGTGCACGCGACGGCGCTGGAAGATATCGAACAGCACGCCCCAATCCGGATTGGAGAGCGACACCAGGCGACGCAGCGCCTCGTGCTCGCGATCGTTATAGTCTGCCTCTTCCTGCTCGCCCGAAAGACGCAGGGCATCGTCCAGAAACACCTCGTGTACCTCGACCACGTTGCTGGGCAGCTCGTAGACAAACTTGCCGCGGTCGGCAGCATGCGCGCCAATCACCCACAGCACAAACTCGTGCTCGGGCATGGCCTGGATATAGCCGTGCATCCAGGTGGACACGCCGCCGTGCACATAGGGGTAGCAACCCTCGAGTACCAAGCAGATTCTCATTTGTCGCCACCCTCCTTGCGCGCAATGGTCACCGTCTTGTCCGTGGCTTTGACCAGGTACAGGTCGCCCGTCAGATGCGTAATCTCGCCACCCGTGACCGCACCCGGCTCGCCGTTGTTGGCGCGGAACATGAGCCACGCCTCGTCGTGGAAATTGCCCAGGTTAAGCGTCCAGACATCCGCGCTGGTATCCACGCTCACCGTTACGGACGAAAAGCGCTGGATGGCGCCCGAGCATTCCGAGCCGGTCTGGCGACGCAGGTCGGGCGCAGACTTGGTAAGCCAGTCCAGGTAGTCGGTCAGGCCGCCCTTGTAGACCTCCCAGCCCTCCTTGGCGCCGCGATCGGGATCGAGCAGGTCGTCCGGATGCATAAAGTGCGTGCTCACGTAGTGCATGTTGAGCTCGGACACGGCTGCCAGGCGCATATAGGAATCGTCGACCATGCCGCCCGAAACAATGCGCGGCTGCTCCACAATGCCATCGCTCGCCACGCCAAACTCCTGTACGTACGGCAGGTCGGTGCCGTCCTCAAAATACGTGCTGGCGATGGTCTTAACGCGCGGAACGTCGGTGCCGATGAGCTTGCGCGCGCGGGCCGAAAGGATATTTGACGGCGGCACGTAAACCGAGCCGTGAGCGTTGGGCAGGACCTCGTCCTGAAACGCGATAAGTTCGTTGAGCGAAGCGACGAGCGTCTCTTTGTTCTTCCAGGTCTTGTAGACGTACAGCGTGCCGTAGTCGGTGTCCCAGAGCGCCAGAGGCTGATGGTTGTAGCCGTGAAAGCCCAGCTCTCCGCCCATCTGCAGCAGCATACCGCCAAAATAGCGGAACTGCGTGGTATCGGCCTGTCGCGCGGGCTCGGTCTGGTTGACCGCGTCCTCGTAGTTTTCGATCATCACGCCGGTATAGCGAATGCCGTATTTTTGCGCAAGCTTTTGCAGATCGGGCCACCAGACCTTGGTGTAAAAATCGGCAATGGAAAGGCCGTAGTCACGCTTGATATAAGTACCATCGCCCGAGGGCACGGGGCTAGGAAAGTCGTCCAAATAGAACACGGCGCTGTTGATGACCGGATAGGCCGTGGCATCACCCAGCAAGCTTATGGCCGAAGCATAGAACCCACGCATGACCTTGTCGTAGATACCAATGTTGCACACCACGGTGTGACCACAGCCGCAATCGTTAGACCAAATGAGCGGCGTGCCCGCGTCACCGGTCTTTGCCCATACGTGCGCCGTTTCGCGCAATGAAATCGAAAGCGAAGAATCGAAGGGATCCGAGAACTCGTAGCGCTCTCCTCCGCCCAACATAAAGTCATCGCTCGGAACGATACTTTCGGCTGTCGCATAGTCATATCCGGCCGATTCGATCCCAAGCTTGGAAGCAACAGCCTGCAGGTAGTTCGAGTTATCTGGCGTCATGCCCAGCATGAGTGAGCCGCCCGCACTCACCCAACTCATCAGATCGGTCAGATGCGTACCCAGTCCGTCAAGCGAGGGCATAAGCACAATCACGCGATCAAACGACGTGAGCGATGGGATCGCGTCCGCACCGTCGGTGGCAATATCAACATCGCGATGGGCGATCTTCATGTCCAGCAAAATCTGGTCGAACTGGTCTTTAACGTCGTCGACACTATCTTGGTCCGAATCGGTAATGACCAGGCACGTGGGCTTTTGGCCAAAGATTGCCGAGGAGGCCGGCACCGCATCGTTGGCGGCAAGCATCCCCAGCTTATGCTGGCCCGCACTGTACTGCACGCCGGCACGCTCCACCAGCAGCACGGCGGCCATGACGATAAAAACAGCCCACACCACGAGGAGTCCCATCCAACGAAAGCGGCCTGCTCGGTCGCGGATATGTTGCACCACGCTCATCTGGCCTCCTCCCCGTCGCGCCAAAACGCCAACTTTTCGCGGTTGTCGGCGCTTAAATACACATGTTGCTTGTCAATCGCATCGATCACACGGTGGACTTCGTCACCGTCGCGGCGCATCACGGCCAGGCGCAGGCAAAGCATCCAAACCTCCTGCTCGTCGGGCACGTCGAGCACCAGCTGGTCGGTCACGGCCTGCGCCTCGTCGATCTGTCCGACATCGGCCAGAGCCGTCGCGTATCGAATGCGCAGCTCAAGGGTATCCTCGCGCTCGCAGCGACGCGCAAGCAGGCGCGCGTACTGTTGGCGCTGAATCTGAGCCACGCGCCCCTCGGCCAAGCCCGAGCCCAAGTATTCACCAAGAAAATCGCAGTATTCGTTGAGGTTTTGCGCGCTCGGGTCCGTCTTAAAGGCACGCTCCAGCTGCTGCAGTTTAAGGTCGGACTCCTTGGAGATCTGCGCCACCGCCGTCGCGGCATAGTGCGCCACCTCAACGTCGTCGTTAAGCTTAGCCGCCTGCAGCTGCGCCAGGTAAGCGTCGGGCTCCTCGGTGAGCATGGAGAGCATTAGGCGGCGCCGGTATGCCGGGTCATTGACGATGAGCGCCTCCTCGAGCGGCACTACGCCCGCATCGTCCTCAGCACTCGGTACCGACATGCTACGATGCAGGTCGTCGTTGAAGCGCAGCGACTCCAGCGCAGACTCTTTCAGCCCCTCGCCAAACATCGCGCTGCAGACCGATAGCAGAACCACCAGCAACGGACCCCACAGCGGCACCAGCACTATCACAGCCAGCATGTGCCCGCGCACCGGCAGCAGGCCCAGCTTCATGAGCGTCCACAGCATCAGGCAAACCAACGCATGAATCAGCAGCAAGACGGCAGCAACGACAAGCGAGATCAAGCGGCACCCCCCTCACCGTCACCGGTGTAAGAGATGTGCTGCAACAACGCCACGATGTCCTCGCCGTCGACGGGTTCCACCGCAATATGCTTTGCGCTCAGGCGCTCGCGGATAATGGGCAGATCGCACGCCTTTGCCTGACGCATAAGCAGGTAGAGTACGTCGCCGTCGACCAAGCCCGCCGCGTCGCTCTCGCGGATTGCCGGCCCAATTGCGCCCACCAGCTCGCCGACAGGCTCCATGCCCGGTACCACGCGCAGGAGCAAAAAACTCCCCATCTTGCTATCTGCCAGCGCCTGCTCTGCCGCGAGCTCTTGGCCAAAGGCAGCCTGCTTGAGCACACAAGTGCCGTCAACGCAGCGTTTATCCTGCGCCACCGCCTCATAGTCAAAAGCACGGCCCAGCGCGCTTTCGACCAGGCCGCACAAGATGCGGAACAGGTTTTGATAATAGAGGGTCATTTGGTTTTCGGCCGCGCTACGCACAAAGATCAACACGGCGGGTGCCCCGTCGCGCTCGATCGTGTATCCAAACATGGGAAGCCCCGGCGTCAGCTCGCGGTTCACCCACAGGTTCGAACGACCCCCGTCGCCCAAAAGAGGTGCAAGCTGCTCAAGCGTGAGCGAGCGTGCGGCATCTTCGGCAATCGCGGGACTTGCAGCCACCAGGCGTGCAAATGCCCCGCCCGAAACATGGTAGATCGCCACGGAATCGTTCTCGAGGATCTCGCCCAAAAGCTCGCAGCACTTGCGATAGATGTCGCGTGGGTTGAGCATGTCGAGCTCCTGCGTCACCGCAAAGATCTTGCCAAAGCTGTCGTGGCGACCCACGATCTGGCGCCTGTACGCGCGCTTATCCTCGATCGCGTCGTGGTAGAGCTGCGTAAGGAACGTATTGCGGTTGCGCACGAGCTCGTTTTGATCGCGCTCCGCCCTAATGGCTTCGCTGTTGCGCAGCTGCACATAGCCGCACACGGCACCCACAACAAAGTACGCAATAAACGGCAGCCAGTTAGACGGCTCATAGAACAGACCCTGGAAGGTATAGCCGTACTGAGTAAAATAGCTGGCTGCCAAACCCACCGACGCCAGCAGCGCCGCAACCAGGCCAAAGTCCAAGCCATACAGCGTGCCGATCAGCACCACGTAGAGCAGGCGATAATCGAGCACGTTGAGCTGGGCCGATTGGGAGAACAGATGCTCCAGCACCTCGAACAGAACCCAGGCAACGCCCGTCTCTAGGCATTTAATAGGCAGCGTGCGCATTTGGATGCGGTCGATGGCGGCACGCAGCGGGTTGATCTTTTTGATGCGTCCAGCGCCCCAGCGAGCTTGAATGGTCGAGAGTTCGCGCAGCAAGTCGTAGCGCTGAAACCAGCCATAGCGCACGCGAGCGACGTCGCTGGCGGGCAGGGCGTAGCCAGCAGAATCGCCATAGGCAACGGCAAGGCCGGGGAACAGCGCCCTGAGGGCGTCGCCCACCTCACCCGCCGTGTGATGGAAGGTATCGGCTACGTCGAGCGTCTCAAAGTTACCATCCCAGCTATCGAAGATACGGCGTACCAGCACCGCAAGCTCCTCGGCACACAGCAGGGGAAACGCCGCATCCTGCGCGCCCTGCAGAGCGACCGATCCGGTTGAGCACGCGTCGAACAGCGGCACCAAAAACGGGTCCTCCAGCGCGGCAGACGCGGTATACAGGAACGGCACGCGCAGGATCTTGGTCTGAACGCCCTCGCGAGCAGCGTAGTAGCGGCACAGGTCGTTGGCTGCGTGCGCGATAATGCCCTTGCCCGTTCGCCCCGCGGCATCGGCGGCGCCCTCGGCACCCGCAGGCCCCGCTACATACAGCAGTTGGACCCGGCGACCCGCGCACGCACGAAAGACCGTGCGCAGCAGCTCGATATCGCCCACGGTATCGGTATGCGGGGTAAGGTAATTGGATAGGTAGACCACGCGGTCGAACTCGTAGGCCTGATCCAGGTGTTGCAGAAGCTCTTTCCACGAGGCATGGGGTGATGACTCATCGCGGCGCGCTTCCGCGGCAGCGACGACCTGGACATGGTCCCCGGGGAACGCCTTGGCACAAAAGTCATCGTCAACATATGCGGTGTTGCCAACAACCAGCACCTCCATGGCGCACCCCTCCCCTAAAATCCACTTCGTTCATAGTCAAACATGCGTATTTTACGCTGTCAACGCGAGCTGGAACGCCTTTAAGGCTGTTTTAAGAACTTTTTTAGAGGATGTGGGGACATCGAGAGCTAGATAGTGAATCCAATCTGTGGCAGATAAAGTGACCCCCATACTCCACCAGCGGCGACATTTTCAATAATGCCCCTTGCATAGGAATACAGGTCCTGCATTCCTGTGCTAAGTGCCTCCCTGTCAAAAGCGTCGTCATCTAAATCCGCAGGAGCGCGATATATGCCAGAAACGGATATTTCGGAACGGTAATAATGGCCCTCATCGCCAGGTAAAAGCTCAATAACTAAGTTGAGCTGACGAAACCTGACTCCGTTTTCGTCCGAAAATGCACTGGTAATAGCATTTCGGACGTTGCATTCAACGTCAGACTTATTGACGCCCTCTTTCGGAATCATCCCGCCATCAAATGATAAACTGTCCACTTTTCTGGTCACGCATGTAATCAACGGAGATTCAATGCGTTGCTTCTGAAGCGATTCCATTTACATCTCCAATCGAAAGGCATTCTCATCTGCCAAAGGAGCCGAGTCCCTATAAGCCGGGGCTTCTCCTCCCAGTATCACCGAAAATCGTGACGCATTAAGTCTTGAGGCCATCTCACCAGAAGAAAGTCCCAGATAAGTGCGCACCTCAGGAACATCTCGAATGAGCTTCATAAGGTTATTTGCGGTAATAGATTGCTGCGATGCCCCGTTCTCCCAACGAGACGCCGTGGGTTTTGAAACCCCTAATAGCGACTCAAACTCATGCTGAGTCAAACCAAGATCGGAGCGCAAATCCTTTATATCCGAGGGAGATAAAAGTTCATGAGCCTTAGCATATTGGGAAGCCAGTGCATGGGCAAGCTTAGTCGCCTCTGTAGTAGTCATTTCATCGTTGCCGCACTCGCAAACATAATGCTCAATTCCTTTTACGGTAATTTTCTCGCCACGGTAAATTTCAGTCATTGGCGCCGTGGTAAATTGCATTTCTTTGCCGCATTCCATGCAACGCATGACTCCTCCTTTAATGAATGTATCCATCGATGTTCGCAGACAAAACGTTTAAATGCGCATTGCCTTCGGAATCAATTGAAAACTTAACGTACCAATCCTCGCATTCAAAATCTCGGCACACGTAGACATCTGCGTAAACATCATGCAGAGGTCCATCCATATCGAGCGCGATGGATTTTCTAAGGCTCTGTTAGACCAGGATTGACATGCCGACCTGCCGGCTAACTCGCCGTCT
>CABUCA010000058.1 GCA_902489965.1 uncultured Collinsella sp. | reverse complement strand
GGCCAGGCCCGATTTTGCCTCTTGACAATGTCCTGCTCATATTAAAAGGAACGTCTCTATCTGCCATCTACGCGCTTGGCCATCCAGACATGGGGCTGGCCCTCGTCTTCGTAATCTACCGGGGCAATTTGCGTGTAGCCCGCCTTTGCATAGAGCGGCAACACGTATTCCTGCGCATGCAGCTTAATAAGCTTAGCGCCGGCATCGCGTGCACACGAAGCACTGGCCTCGACGATCGCACTCGCCAGTCCGCGACGACGCATAGCCGGCAGCACGGCGACGCGCCCCATAATGTAGGTCTCCCCCGCCGCAACGCCTTCGTCCACGTCGCATGCCGGCAACACCGGGGCCTCTGCGTCAGCCACGCGCTCAAGCTCTTCGGGAAACACGCGCGAGCAACCGGCAAGCTCGCCGTCTACATAGAGCGTCACATGAATGCAGTTTGGATCCTCGTCGATAGCGTCGAACTCATTCTCGTAGCCCTGCTCGTCTATAAAAACGACGCGGCGCACCAACGCCGCGTCATCAAAACATCCCGTCTTAAGTTGAATATCCATGGCTGCCCTTTCATTCAATGCGAACGTTAGGGACAGATATTAGCGAAAATGAGCTCCGCGCACGCTAAACTTCGCGCGAGCCTTCGCCAGGCAGTCGTAATGACCCACGTTATGGGCATCGCTCGCGATGAAGCTGTACAGGTTCTGATCGAACAGGCGCTGTGCCGGCTTTTTCTCGCGACCAAAGCGACCGCCGGCAATAAAGTCCGCCGAAGCCTGCAGCTTGCAGCCCATATCGACCAGGCGCTCCGCCACGCTTACATCCTTTTGAACCGCACGATAGCGCTCAGGATGAGCGATAATCACCTGGTAACCACGGCACTGCAAATCGTAAATCGTGTTCTCGTACTCTCTAAACGCATACGCATCGGCATGCGTCGAAAGCTCGAGCAGAAACTCGTTGGTCCCATCGAAATGCAAGTGCTCCGCGGCATCGATACCAAGCTCAACGAGCTTTCGATGGTTGACCTCGAAGCCCATCTGGAGCGGAAAACCGTCAGCGTTATCACGCAGCAGCTCAAAGGCATCCCACATCTTGTCGTAATCAAAATAGGGATCACGGCAGTGAGGAGTGCAAACGATTCTGGTTACACCGGCCCGCTTGGCAGCCTCGAGCATCGCCAAGCTCTCATCGAGATCGGCGGCGCCGTCGTCTACACCCGGCAAGATATGGCAATGAATGTCACGCATAGGTCAGCCTTAATCAACTAAACGTTTGCTCGGTTGGTGAAGATGCCCTTTTTGGAAGTCCCCTGATCGTCGGAGCCCTTCTTCACCTTCTTACCGTCCTTGGTGTAGTAGGAGTAGTAGTACTCGCTGGTCTCGGTCTCGCAGTAGTTCATAACGGTACCGATGAGCTTGACCTTCTCGGACTTCTTAAGCTGACCGATGGCGTTGAGCGCCTCCTCGCGCTTGGTGAAGTCCTCACGCACGACAAAAAGCGCACCGTCGGTCAGACTTGCGATCTCGGCAGCATCGATGAAGGTGCCGACCGGGGGAGCATCAAAGATGACGTACTGGAACTTGGCGGACAGTGCCTTTACCAGCTTGGCAAAGCGGTGAGAGACGATGATGTCGGCAGGATTGGGAATATGCGGCTCGGCATCGAGGAAGTAGAAGTTCTTCTGACCCGTCTCGACAATCGCCTGGTCAATAGAAACCTGCTCGGAAAGGACTGCATAGAGTCCGCCGCGGGAGCGGACGCCGAGCATATCGGCAAGGGACCTGCGACGCATATCAGCCTCGACCAGCAGGACGCTCTTGCCGCTGGTGGCGATAGCCTGGGCAAGGTTGATGGAAACCGTAGACTTGCCCTCGTTGGGAATCGAGGACGTAACGGTGATGGTGCGAATGGGGTCGTCCACGCTCGCAAAGCGGATGTTGGCCAGAAGGGTCTTGGCGGCATTCTGTACAACGAGCTTATCGGTGTTCTTTGCCTTAGCCATGCCTATTTACCACCTTTCATAGCCGGAATTCGGCCAACAACGGGAATGCCCAGGAGCTCTTCTGCCTCTTCGGCACCGCGGATGCGGGTGTTGAGCATGTCTGCCAAAACGACATAGGCAACTGCGATAAAGATGCCCGCGAGGAACGCGACAGCAACGTACAGCATACGCTTGGGGCCGCTGGGGACTTCGGGAGTCTTAGCCTCGTCGATAACGTTGATGCTCTGGGCAGCGCCGACGTTCTGAGCGACCGTACTCACCGAGCTGGCCATGGCCTTTGCGACCTTAGACGTCTCCTTGGCATCGGTGCCGGTAACCGAAAGCGTAATGACACGCGTGGTGGTCTCGGAGGAAACAGACACCTTGTAGTCATCCAGGTCAGCAAGGCCCAGCTCATTGGCAGCACCGCTCTTAACGCTATCGCTATCCAGCAGCGTGGCGATATCGTTGGAAAGCATCTGGCTCGCCGAGAGATCGTTGTAGCTCATCTGACCGCTATCGTCGGTTTTGGCGAGAATGTACATGCTCGTCGTCGCGGTGTAGGTGTTGTCCATCGCAACGAAGGACACGATGCCCATGGCGATCGCGCAGACCACCGGAAGGGTGATGACCAGCTTAAGGTGCTTCTTCAGCAGCTGGAACAGTTCGAGAAGGGTCATGCAGCTTGCCTTTCATTTCCCCAGTTCGGATTGACAAAACTGTCCGTATGTTATCGCATCTTTTTACCGAGACCAAACTCTATACATAAGAAACAGGCTCTCCTGTAAAAATGTCGGAAGCAATCGTAAAATTGCACAACAACGCCGCACCCGAAAGTCAAATGCGGCGTCTGCATCAATATCTATGTTGTATCGCTATGCGAATGGCTCGTCCTGCCGTATGGGAAACGTCACCGTAATGGTGGTTCCCACGCCCAACTCGCTCGACAGATCGAGCGTGGCGTGATGATACAGGGCCGCATGCTTGACAATTGCAAGCCCCAGACCGGTTCCGCCGCGCGCCTTGGACCTACTCTTGTCCACGCGATAGAACCGCTCAAATACCTTGCCCTGTTCTTCAGGCGCGATACCGATTCCCGTGTCGGCGACCGCAAGGAACGGATGGCCTTCGTCGTTGGTGCCGCACTGCAGCGTAACCGCACCGCCGGGTCGATTGTAGCGGATGGCGTTGCTCGCCAGATTATAGATGAGCTCGTCAATCAAGCGCGACACGCCTTCGATGACCACAGGCTTGGTCTCATGACTTATCGTCACATTCGCCTGACGGGCGACCTGTTCAAGACGCTGCTCAACCGCGTAGATGGCACGCGAGAGCTCAATAGGCTCCGTGGAACCAATGGGCACCGCCTCGCCCTCAGTTGCACGCTCGGCCTCGTCCAAGTTAGACAGCGTAAGGATATCGTTGACAAGCGCTGCCAAGCGGCCCGCCTCACGATAGATGCGACCGCCAAAGTTGCGCAGGTCGCCCTCGCCCTCGACCATGCCGTTTGCGATGAGCTCGGCATAGCCCGAAATCGCCGTAAGCGGCGTCTTGAGCTCATGGGTGATATTCGCCGTGAACTCGCGGCGCATACGGTCGTTGTCCGCCAGCACCGCCATTTGGCGCTTGAGCTCCTGGCGCTGCGACTCAATACGCTCAAGCATGGGGACCATCTCGGCATAGGCGTGCTCATAGCTACGGCGTGGGTGGTCCAAATCCACCTCTTGCAACGGCGCGATGATGGCACGGGACTCGCGGCGCGCCATAAAAAACGAGAGTACCGCACCCGCTGCTGCGATAAGCAGCATCGGCGCCACCATCGACAGCAAAATCGCCGCAACGCCAGGCTGGGCCTGCGCCAAGCGGACAACCTGGCCGTTATCAAGGGCGACGGCGCGATACAGCATAATCTCGTCGAGCGTAGAGCTTGCGCGCTCCGCGGAACCCGAACCACTCTCAAAGGCCTCGATGACCTCGGGGCGATCGCCATGGTTGGGCAGTGTGGAAGGCGACGCCTCGTTGTCGTAGGCAACCGATCCATCCTTGTTAATCAGCGTGATGCGCAAGTCCTCTCGATCGAGGCTACGCAAGAACGGGATGGGCTCCTGCTGCTCGTCGAGGGCGGCAGCAATGAGCTCGGTTTCTTGCGCCAGGTTGGCACTCGTGGCATCCGCCAAGGTGTTTTGCACAAAGAACGCACCCAGCACCGTAAACGCCACGATAACCGCCATGGCGCAGACAAAGATCGTCACAAAAACGCGGTGCGACAGCGTATGTTTTCCCTGGGGGGCGAAGACCACGGGTTACTCCTCCGATGCGGTGGCCGCGGTGTCGTCACCTTCGGCACCATCACCGGCAGAAGGCTCGGCCAAGCGGTAGCCCACGCCGCGCACGGTCTCGATGGCGCTGGCATGCTCGCCCAGTTTTTGGCGAAGCGTCTGCACGTGCACGTCAACGGTGCGCGAACCGCCGTCGAAGTCCCAGCCCCACACGCTCTGCAGCAACGACTCGCGGGTAAAGACCACGCCGGGCTTGCGCATGAGGTACTCGAGCAGGTCGAACTCGCGCAGGGTGAGCTTAAGCGACTCGCCGGCAACGGTCACCTCGCGATGGCTGGGCGAGAGCACGATGTCGCCCACGCTGAGCACATCGCTTGCCTGTTTGACCATGCCGCCGCGACGCAGCAGTGCGCGGCAGCGGCTGGCGAGCTCCATGAGCGAAAACGGCTTAGTCAGGTAATCGTCGGCACCGCCATCGAGCGCCATCACCTTGTCGAGCTCGGTATCCTTGGCGGTAAGCATCATGATGGGCACCGTCGCCGTCAGGCGATCGGCACGCAGTCGACGCATAATCGCCAAGCCATCGGTATCGGGCAGCATGATGTCGAGCAGGACGGCATCGGGTACCCGTCGCGCCACGGCAGCCTTAAACTCACCGTCGCACGAAAAGCCTTCGGCCTCAATCCCCTGCTTGCGCAGCGCATAGACAGTCAAATCCCTGATGTTGTCATCGTCCTCGACGTAATAGATCATGTTGAACCCCTTTGCGGCCGGCATGACCGCATCTTAACCCTAAAGGTACCTTTACTAGATGGTATCAGCCAAAACGCCCCGTCAAATAATCCGCCGTGCGCGGATCGGTCGGATTCTTGAAGAGTTGCGCGGTGGGCGCGTGCTCCACCAGCTCACCCAGCAAAAAGAATGCGACCGAATCGGAGATACGCGCCGCCTGCTGCATATTGTGCGTAACGACCACGAGCGTGCAGGTCTCTTTGAGCTCGCAGGCCAGCTGCTCCACCACCAGCGTCGACACAGGGTCGAGTGCCGAGGTCGGCTCGTCCATCAGCAGAATGTCGGGCTGCACGGCAAGTGCGCGGGCGATGCACAGACGCTGCTGCTGGCCGCCCGAAAGACCCAGACCCGACTCTTTGAGCTTGTCCTTGGCCTCGTCCCACAGGGCGGCGCGTCGCAGGGAGTCTTCGACCAGCTCGTCGAGCACGACGCGATCGCGCACACCCATACCGCGCGGCCCATAGGCGACGTTGTCGTAGATGCTCATGGGAAACGGGTTGGGGCGCTGGAACACCATGCCCACGCGCTGGCGAAGGCGGCAGATGTCGTAGTCGCCCAGGATATCTTGACCATCGAGCGCAATCTTGCCCTCGATGCGGCAATCCTTGATGCCGTCGTTCATGCGGTTAAAGCAGCGCAGCAACGTGGACTTTCCGCAGCCCGAAGGCCCGATGAACGAGGTAATCTGCTTGTCGCGGATCTTGATATTCACGTCCTTGAGCGCATGGTGGTCGCCATAGAACAGGTCGAGGCCCTCAACATCGATTCGCGTCGGCGAGGCGGCAAGATCCTCTGCCGTGGGGCGAGTCGCATCCCCAACCTCGCGCTCGTGCGCGGCCTCGGCCTGCGCTTTCATGAGTTCTTCAAGCTCCGTGGGCTCCACAGCCGCAGCAGCCGTCATACCGCATACCTCCACATCGATATCAATTCAGCAGTATCGATAGTAGGAATCGCGGCTCATATGCACGTGAGCGCATTGTCAAGTGTTTGTAAGGGCACACTGGCTATGCGGCGGGCAGCTCGATGGTGAATATCGTGTGTTCGGGCGTCGATTCACATGCAACGGTACCGCCGTGCGCGCATACGATCTCCTTGGCGATGGCAAGCCCCAGTCCAGCGCCGCCGCGATTGGTCGCACGCGCCGCATCCAGGCGATAGAACTTCTCAAAGATCACCTTGAGCTTTGCCTCAGGGATGGGATCGCCCTGATTGATAAAGCGCACGCGCACGCCGCCATCGTCTTGGCGCCCGGCCTCAATCGTGATAGTCGAGCCCTCATAGCTATAGGCGACGGCGTTTTTCATGATGTTGTTAAACACGCGGGCCATCTTGTCGCCATCCACGAGCACCGTCAGGTCCTCGCGAATATCAACTTGGACTTCCTTATGCTGCTCGTTGAGGATGGGATAGAACTCGTCAGTCACCTGAGCCAGCAGCAACCCCAGATCAACATAGCCGCGCGTGAGCACGATATCGTGGAAGTCAAAGCGCGTGATATCGAAGAACTCTTCGATGAGCGTATCGAGCCGGTGCGCCTTGTCGAGCGCCACGCCCGTAAAGTGCGCACGTTGCTCAACCGGCAGCTCGGGAGCCTCTTGCAGCAGCGAAAGATAGCCCACCACACTGGCAAGCGGGGTGCGTAGGTCATGTGCCAAGTACGTGACCAGATCGTCCTTGCGATGAGATTCGTCACGCAGAGCTTGCTGCACCTTGCGCTCACGGTCACGCACGCGGTTAAGGGCGCCCTCGACCTCCAAGAAGTCGCCGTCGATGTTATCCCAGGTGTCGGGGTGATCGATCAGGCGATCTTGAATACGAGCGGCCAGCACACAATCGGCATGCTGCTCGCCCTGCTCGTAGCCCTGGTTGTACAGGGCGCGGCCACACAAGAACAGCACGCACGCGGCAAGCGCCAGCACAAAGCCAAGCATGTTGAATACAAAGCCGGCATCGAACAGCACCGGCCCTTCGATGCCGCCGAGCGCCATGGCGCCAATCGCCAACGTCATGGCCCACGCGGCGCCGCCAATCACCACGCAGCGGCACACGATCTCAAATCGATCGATCAGCAAAAAGCCGACAAGCAGCACCGCCAAGATTCCGACGATGTTGTCGATGCCAATCAGCAGCAGGCTCAGCAAAAAGAGCAGCACCGTTGCAAGCGCGCGGTTGTCGACGACCAACCTCACGTATTCAAAGAGCCGATCGGGCACCTCGAACGCTTGCCTATCGTCTTTTGTCATATCAAGATCCTCACAAGCGAAAAGCGTTATTCGATGATGTAGCCGACGCCCCAGACGTTTTTGATAAAGCGTGGCTTTTGTGCGTCGTCGCCGATCTTTTCGCGCAAGTGGCGAATATGCACCATCACCGTATTGTTGGAGCCGGGCATAAAGTCCTCGTTCCACACCGCTCGGAACAGGTCCTCCACGGCCACCACGCTGCCGCGATGCTCGACCAGATACAGCAAGATTGAATACTCGGTGGGCGTGAGGCGAACCGGTGAACCGTCCACTGTCACGGAACGAGCATCGCGGTTGATCTCCAAGCCGTCGAGCTGAATGGTCGGCGACTCGGCCGCCTGTGCACGGCTACCGTAGCTGGTGTAGCGGCGAAGCTGAGCGTGCACGCGCGCGATGAGCTCCAGCGGACGGAACGGCTTAACCACGTAATCGTCCGCGCCAAGCGAAAGGCCCCCGATCTTGTCTTGCTGGGCATCGCGCGCCGTCAGCATGATCACGGGATAGGTATGGCTGGAACGGATCGTACGCAGCAGCTCAAACCCATCGATATCGGGCAGCATGACATCAAGCAGCGCCAGATCGAACTCCTGCTCCAAAATCGCCTTGGCAGCATCGGCCCCGCTATAGGCAATCTGGACATCAAAGCCCTCTTTTGTAAGGTAGATGCCAACCAAGTCGGCGATGGCCTTCTCGTCATCAACTACCAAAATGCGCTCGTTCATGCGTGCTCCTCTCGCGCTCCATTATGCCCGAGGCGACGCACGCCACACACAACAAGCGTGGGTGATTAAGTCGGCCTTAAGCACCCTTGTGCCCGTTCGGGTGCGGATGTGGGCCACGCACGCACGCGATGATCGCCGACGCCGGCAAACGATATACTCTAGTTCCAGAAGAGACCATCCCGTCGAAAGCGAAATCCGTGAAGTCCCTCACCCCTTTTGCAAAGCGCTCAGCCCAGCTTGCCGCCGGCTTTGCCTGCGCTATCGCCCTTGCCGCTGGCGTGCCCACCGTCGCCGGCGCCCAAGTGCTCATGACCGACAATGTTTGCGGCAAAACCGCCGATGTGCGCGGTATCACGGCCGAAAACCTGCCCGATATCGATGCGACCAATGCCCTCGTCATGGGCAAAGACGGCACCGTCTACTATGCCCGCGACGCCGATGAGCAGGTCAAGATTGCCTCAATCACCAAGGTCATGACCGCAATCCTAACCGTCGAGAATTGCAAGATGGACGAGAAGGTCACGGTGAGCAACGCCGCAGCCACTGTGGGTAATTCGACCGCCGGCTTGCTCGAAGGCGACGAGCTTACCGTGGAGCAGGCACTGCGCGGCCTGATGATTCCCTCGGGCAACGACGCCGCCATCGTGCTCGCCGAATATGTGGGCAAGAAAATCGACCCTAAGACCAAAGACGCCGAGGCCACATTTGTGAAGGCCATGAACGAGCGCGCTAAGAAGCTCGGCTGCACCGGTACGCTTTTTGAAAACCCGCATGGTCTGGACTTTGATGAGTGGGCTGGCAATATGCACTCAACCGCACACGACGTAGCGCTGATGATGCAGGAGGCCATGAAAAACGACACGATCCGCGAGGTCGTAGCGAGCGAGGATTCCTGGATCGAAGTCACGGGCGCCGACGGCACCGACCATTCGCATTCCATGGACACGCATAACTATTTGCTGGGCCAAGATGGCAACATCGGCGGCAAGACCGGCACCACCGACGACGCGGGCTATTGCTTTACAAGCGCCTACAACCGCGACGGCGACGAGATCTACACCGTTATTTTGAACTCCACCACCACCGATCAGCGCTTTACCGATACCGCCACCCTTGCCAACTGGTACTACGACCACAAGGTGACGGTCGCAATCGCCAACACGCAGGAAAAGACCGCCAACGGCAACCCGCTTATGGCGCGCATTAGTCAAACCGACTGGACGGATAAGACAATCGACGCCACGCTCGCCGATCCCACGGCGCAAGCGACCGTGTTTTCTCTTGCCGGCGAGGTGACCGAAAAGGTTAGCTACGACGATCTTTCGGGCACGGTGCATGTGGGCGACAAGGTAGGCAGCGTTACGCTCAAGCAGGATGGCACCAAGATTGCCGTCGTGGATTTGGTTGCCGACGAGGAAGGCTCGGGGCCGAATCCCATTGAATGGCTGCTCGTGAAGCTCGATCGCTTGGGCCGCCGCATCGACAACCGCCCACTTGCGGCAGAGAGCGAGACCGTAGCCAAGGCGCCCGAGGTGTAGGGCGCAAGAATAATCAGCCCACTGAAAGGAGGCGTCCGAAAGGATGCCTCTTTTTTTGAGGGTTCGAATCCCCAGCTAACGTGGTTCAACTAAAAAAGGGCCCCTTTCGGAACCCTTCTTTAAAGTCATACTGGCGGAGAGCTGGGGATGTCCGGGCATGCTACGCATGCCCTCCGGCTTCAAAGCCTGACGGCTTTTCGCCCACGGGCTACAAACGCTTTCGCGTTTGCTTAACGCCCGTGCCCTCTCGGGTTCGAATCCCCAGCCTCCTTTCTCCACACAAAAAAGGGCCCCAAATGGGACCCTTCTTCAAATTCGTACTGGCGGAGAGCTGGGGATTCGAACCCCAGATGCCCTTTTGGGGCATACTCGCTTAGCAGGCGAGCACCTTCGGCCTCTCGGTCAGCTCTCCGTAACAGCCGTTCTATAGTAACCAAACAGCCGAAGTTGAGCAAGAGGGAATTTTCTAATTGCCTAGCGGCCTTTCCTCCTTGCAGCCTTCGCCCCTACCCCAGCGAGCGGTTGAGGGAGCCGAGCTCGTCGTTGCCCATGGTGCGCCACATTTGAAAGATACAACCGCGTGCAAGGAAAAAGAAGCCGTTGTCGACCAGTTGCACAGCGGCATCTGCCAGCTGATTCGTCACGGCGGACACTGGCGGCAGCTCGAGTCCAGCCTTGCGGATGGTCTCGACCGCTTCCTCGAACGTCGGAGGCTCGCTGACGCCCATCTCGTTCATAAGGCCCTGCATTTCTTCCAGCGCGCTGCTGCCCGACTCCTCGCCGCGCGGCACCAGACGGTAACAAGCCAGCGCCAGGTCGAGTTGATCGCAATTCCAATAGGCAAACGCCAAGCGATAGAACAGGTAGCCGATTGCAGAACGATCGCTGGCAATACGTAGGCCGTGGCGCGCCACCTCGATAATCTCGTCATAGCGCTCCAGACGCGCAAGCACGTTGATGAGCGCAAAGTGCGATTGCATGGACGAGCGCGCCAGATCGTAAAGATGGCGCACCTCGGGCAGCGCTCGTTCAAAGTCCTCTTGCTCGGCGTAAAAACTGCAGATCTCGTGCTGGGCAAAGTACAGCGCATCGGGCGCACGAAGGATTCGCACCGAGTGGTCTTCTTCCAACACCGGTAGCACCATGCGCACCAGCTGGTTATCACAAAACTGCGTTTGAACCGGACCTGTCGCCAAAAGCTCGGCGACGGCGCACTTAGCCTCCAACTCCTCAACAAGACGGGAAAAGCCTTCAAAAGCACCTGTACGGTCGACTTTTGTCTGCTCGCGCAATTCAACAACACGGGCCACGTATGGGTCGTCGTCCTCTTCCATGACCTCCAACTCGTCGGCCGTATCGGCAAGCAGCAGATCGCACAGCGCCGGCGGCAGCGTGCGATGGTCATCACGCGGACGAGCATGAACCTCCGCAGGCTCAATCGTCTCCGGAGCGGTTGACTCATACGCCTCAAGCACACGCTTGCACGGCATATCGTCCATGTCCATGCTCTCAAGATCCTTGGCGACAGGCACGCAATCGGCCAGATAGGCCGCGCGCCCAAAGAAATACGTTGCGACAACGCGCTCGCCCTGCTCACTGTCGGGAGCAGCAATCTGCACATAGCAGCGCGTGATGCAGGTGCCCGCGGCAAAACACGCTGCCGCAAGCGTGAGTGCCACGCGCGCATCGTGCTCCGCGGCCCAGACCGCGCGCGTGTCCTCGTCCAGCTCGTGCCAGGCGTCATCTTGAGCGTCGTATTCACGTTGCGGCATGGCGTCCACGACAGAGTGCCCAAACCGAACGAGCATAATCCCCTCGGCAACGTTTGCCCGATAGGTATAGTCGAGCCGTGTGACCACGTTAAGTGCCTCGACAATACGCGCGAAGCGGGTACGCACATCC
The DNA here is from genome assembly GCA_902489965.1 of uncultured Collinsella sp. Lineage (GTDB taxonomy): Bacteria > Actinomycetota > Coriobacteriia > Coriobacteriales > Coriobacteriaceae > Collinsella. The sequence goes on along the minus strand of CABUCA010000058.1, from coordinate 1,207 downwards.
CACTCACCGCCCGGCTGGCAAGCCACCGTACCCGGTTTGCCCCACGGGTTATCGCTCGAGGCCGTATCGAGCAGTCGGGGAACATCGTTGGTCGTCTTGGCGATATGCCACGCATCAAAGAGCGCGCAGCCCTCAAGGCTCGGCGAGGATGCCGCAGGGACCAATCCGGCCCCGATGCGCTCAAGGATGCCGGAGAGGCGGTTGAGACGGCACTCGATGGCAAGCAGCATGTCAATCTCGTCCTGGTCCAACAGGCTACGATCAAAATTGAGATAGAAAATCTTTGAGCGATCAATGCGAGCCAGGCTCATCTCGGACTTGGCAGCGATGGTGCGCAGGCGGGGCAAGTCAATTTCGCTCATAAGGGCGGCGGCATAGCGCTCGATACCGCTCGGATTCTCGGCATGGTCAACGCGGTAAAGCAGCGTCTCGATAGCATCGGGGAGCGGTGCCGTGTTAAAGCCCAAAAACACCTCGACCGGCTCGGACAACTTTACGAGCTTGATCTTGTCGACAACGTTTTGCATACCCTCGTCGAGTCCGCCGGCGTCCGCCGTGTTCACAATAGCGCTTTCGGAGTTGGCAAATATCACGTAACGCAAGAACATCGAGGCCATGAACTCGCCGTAAGGAAGGGCGCGGGTCGAATTCCATGTCTCGTGGTCGGACTGCTCGCGCATGGGGCCTTCGGGAGAGCCGATGACTCGCGCCCGGGAGCGCATCGTCCCATCGGTACCCCTGACTGCAATCTCACCGATGTTGGAATCGGACTCGTCAAGAATCAGCTGCATGTCGGGATCGTCGGGCAGCGATACTTCGTTAACGGGACGGTCCACCTTATAGACCTCACCCGAAACGCTCACGTAGCCCAAAAGCGACACATGGCTTTTGCCGACGAATTCGACGACATAGCATGATTCATGCGGGTCCTCGCCAAAGAGTTTCCAGACCACGCCATATGAGCGCCCCGCAGGCTGCTCGGGCATCGCCGGAAAGCGCTTCTTGGGATCGAGAAACCTGAGCTTGTATGTCGGACGCTCTGCCACGAAATATCACCCTGATCGGTCGTCTAGAGAAGGAGCGGTCGCGGATAGGCCGCGATACCTACTCGGAATCTTACACGAGTCGATAAGAAATCGTCCGCTTCACGCCCGCGCCTCGACCGAGGTTCGAATCCATGCGGTGACGGCATAAAAGAAAAGCCCCC
>CABUCA010000057.1 GCA_902489965.1 uncultured Collinsella sp. | reverse complement strand
TCATTTGTCGACGTGTGGGTGCCCGGCGTGGCATTGGCGGCGACACCGTCCGTGCGAGCCGCAAGGTGCGAGCCCTCGGAAGCCATCACGGGCAGCGGGCGGCCCGCCGTGGCAACGGGCACGCCGACAGCTTCGAACACGCCATGCTCCGGACCCGTAAAGCCGCAGGCGATGAGCACCAGCTGCGCCGGCACCTTGCGCTCGGAGCCCGCAATGCGTTCGGGCTTGCCGGCCGACCAATCCAGATCGACCACGCGCAGGCCCGCTGCCGCGCCCTTCTTGTCCAGCAGCACCTCGAGCGTATCCACGCCCCAGGCACGCATCTCGCCACCCATCGCAGCGATAGCCTCCTGCTGGCCGTAGTCGGTCTTCTTAACGTTGGGCCACTGCGGCCAGGGGTTGCTCGCCGCGCGCTTATCGGGCGCGGCCGGCAGAAACTCAAACTGGCGCACGCTGCGCGCACCCTGGCGCACCGCGGTACCCACGCAGTCGTTGCCGGTATCACCGCCGCCAATGACCACAACGTCTAGGCCGCGCGCGTTCACCGCGGGCTCGCCGCCATCGAGCACCGAGACGGTCGAAGCCGTCAGGTAGTCCACGGCATACACCACGCCCGGGGCATCAATGTTCGCAGCCGAAAGCCCACGCGGAGCACGGGCGCCGGCAGCCACCACGACGGCGTCAAAGCCATTGAGCTTGGCCGCCACCGCAGGGTTCGTAACGTCAGCACCCAGCTCGAACACAATACCCAGCTCGCGCATGAGCGCCACGCGACGCTCGACCACGGACTTCTCGAGCTTCATGTTGGGAATGCCGTACATGAGCAGACCGCCCGGGCGGTCGTCACGCTCAAACACCGTCACGCGGGCACCGCGACGCGCAAGCTCCCATGCTGCCACCAGACCAGCAGGACCGGAGCCCACCACGGCAACCGTGGGCGCGCCCTCCCCTGCCGGCTCAAAGCGACGCGGACCGCCGTCGGCCCACTCATGGTCGCTGATCGCACGCTCGTTGTCGTGAATCGTCGTGGGCTGGCCGTCGACCGAGCCCAGGTTGCACGCGGCCTCGCACAACGCCGGGCACACGCGACTCGTAAACTCTGGCATGGGCGAGGTGAGCGACAGGCGCTCGGCAGCCTCGTCCCAGCGGCCGCGATACACCAGCTCGTTCCACTCGGGAATCAGGTTGTGCAGCGGACAGCCGCTCGGACGTGCCTTGCCAAAGCTCGCGCCCATCTGACAAAACGCCACGCCGCACATCATGCAGCGGCTCGCCTGGGCGCGACGTGCATCGTCGTCGAGCTCCACGTACAGCGGATCGAAATCGCGGCTGCGCTCCTCCACGGGGCGCAGCTCATGGGTCACGCGATCGATATCAAGAAAAGCACCGGGCTTACCCATGGCACTTACGCCTCCTTCTTGGTCGAAGCAACAGAGCTGGCGGTGGCGGGCGCAGCGCCAGCGACACCGCCCGCAACATCGAAGCGAGCAACATCCGCGTCACTCGCGCGATCGGTCACAATGTCAAACGCCAGCTCCTCGGCCTGCGCATGCGTCTTGCCGACGGCCTCGGCGGCGGCGACAATCGCCAGCACGCGCTCGTACTCGGTCGGAATGACCTTCACAAAGTGCTTGCTCATCGTCTCAAAGCTGTAGAGCAGCTTAATGCCGCGCGGGCTCTGCGTCGCGTCCACGTGCTCCTGGATGAGCTCGCGAATCTGCGCAAGCTCGCCAGCCGTCGGGACCTTGAGCTCAACGCTCTCGTGGTTCACACGGGCATCGAGGGTGCCGTACTGATCGAAGACATAGGCCACGCCACCCGTCATACCGGCGGCGAAGTTCTGCCCGACCTCACCCAGGATGAGCGCCAGACCGCCCGTCATGTACTCGCAGCCATGGTTGCCGCAGCCCTCGACCACCACCGTGGCACCGGAGTTGCGCACGGCGAAACGCTGGCCGGCAAGGCCGTTAATGAAGCCGCGACCGCTCGTAGCGCCAAAGAACGCAACGTTGCCCACGATGATGTTCTCGTCGAACTTGTAGGTCGCATGCGGGTTGGGGCGCACCGACACCTCGCCGCCCGAAAGGCCCTTGCCAAAGTAGTCGTTGGCGTCGCCGCACACGTTGAGCGTAATGCCGCGCGGCAGGAAGGCGCCAAAGCTCTGACCGGCCGAACCATCGCAATCGATGGTGATGGAGCCGGCGGGCAGGCCCTCGGGATGCGCCTTGGTCACCGCGTTGCCCAAGATGGTGCCCACGCAGCGGTTGACGTTGGCGATATCGGCGCGGAAGCGAATCGGACGCAGGTGCGCGCGGGCATCGGCCGTATAGGGCACAAACAACGTGGAGTCGAGCGTCTTGTCGAGTTCGCCGTCCGCTGCCATCTGGGGCAGGAAGTGACGGCCGTCGGCGCCCGGGATGTGGGCACCGAACTCGCAGGTCGCGCCCGCCAGGACGGGCGACAGATCGAGCAGGTTGGCCTTACGGTTGCCCGGCACCTCGATCTGGCGCAGGCACTCGGGGTGTCCCACCATCTCGTCGACAGTGCGGAAGCCCAGGCTCGCCATGACCTCGCGCAGCTGCTCGGCAACAAAGAGCATAAAGTGCTCGACGTGCTCTGGCTTGCCGCGGAAGCCGCGACGCAGGCGGCAGTTTTGCGTAGCGATGCCGGCGGGGCAGATATCCTGCTGGCAGTCGCGCTGCATGAGGCAGCCCATCGAGATGAGCGGCATGGTCGCAAAGCCAAACTCCTCGGCACCCAGCAGGCAGGCGACGGCGACGTCGGTGCCGTCCATGAGCTTGCCATCGGCCTCGAGCACCACGCGTGAGCGCAAACCGTTTTGCAGCAGCGTCTGCTGGGCCTCGGCAAGACCGAGCTCCAGCGGCAGACCCGCGTGCCAGATAGAGTCGCGCGCAGCGGCACCCGAGCCGCCATTGTGGCCGCTGATCAAGATCTTGTCGGCAGCGCCCTTGGCCACGCCGGTGGCGATGGTGCCGACGCCGGCCTCGCTGACCAGCTTGACCGACACGCGCGCGCCGGGGTTGGCGTTCTTAAGATCGAAGATCAGCTCTGCCAGGTCCTCGATGGAGTAGATGTCGTGGTGCGGCGGAGGCGAAATCAGGCCGATGCCGGGCGTGGACTGACGGACCTCGGCGATCCAGGGGTAGACCTTCTTACCGGGCAGGTGGCCGCCCTCGCCGGGCTTGGCGCCCTGGGCCATCTTGATCTGAATCTCGAAGGCGCTGCACAGATAGCGGCTCGTCACGCCAAAGCGCGCGCTTGCCACCTGCTTGATGGCGGAATTCTTGGAGTCACCGTTGGCCAGCGGGGTCTCGCGACGCGGATCCTCGCCGCCCTCGCCCGAGTTGGAACGACCGTGCAGGCGGTTCATGGCGATGGCCATGCACTCGTGTGCCTCTTTGCTGATGGAGCCGTACGACATGGCGCCGGTGTTAAAGCGGCGGACGATGTTGAGCGCGGGCTCCACCTCGTCGAGCGAAACCGGCGTGCGACCGTTGGCATTAAAATCCAGCAGGTCACGCAAGCGCACGGCACGGCCGGTGCGGTGCAGGCGGGCGCTGTACTCCTTAAAGGTGTCGTAGCTGTCCTCGCGGCAGGCGGTCTGCAGCAGGTAGACGGTCTGCGGGTCGATAAAGTGATCCTCGCCGCCGAGCGGGCGCCACTTGGTCAGACCCAGCGTGGGCAGCTGATCGGGAGCCGGGCTCTTAAGGATAGCGAGCGCGGCGTCGTAGCGCTCATTCTGCTCGCGCTCGACGTCCTCGACACCCATACCGCCCACACGGCTCACCGTGCCGGCGAAGTACACGTTGACGAACTCCGGAGTGAAGCCCACGGCCTCGAAGATCTGCGCCGAATGGTAGCTCTGCACCGTGGAGATGCCCATCTTGGACATGATGGAAACGATGCCGGCGGTCGCAGCCTTGTTGTAGTTGGCGATGCCCTGCTCGGCCGTCACGTCCAGGTCGCCGCGTGCCGCCAGATCGCGGATGCACGCATGTGCGTTGTACGGATAGATGCCGCTCGCGGAGTAGCCCACCAGTGCCGCAAAGTCGTGCGGAGACACGGCGTCGCCGCACTCCACCACGATGTCGGCAAAGGTACGCACGCCGGCGCGGATCAGGTGGTTGTGCACGCAGCCCACGGCGAGCAGCGACGGCACGGGCACCTCACCCGCAGCGGCGCGATCGCTCAACACCACGATGTTCACGCCGTCGCGGACCGCAGCCTCAACATCCTCTGCAAGCTGCTTGAGCGCAGCCTGCAGCGCGCCCTCGCCGGCGTCGCGGCGGTACACGGCACGGAAACGGCGGGTCTTAAAGCCCACGCGGTCGATGGCGCAGATACGCTCGAACTCCTCCTCGTTGAGCAACGGGTGCTCCAAGCGCACCAGCTGGCAGGCCGTGCGGGAGTCCTCGAGCAGGTTGCCGTGGTTGCCCAGGTAGAGCGTGGTCGAGGTGACCATATGCTCGCGCAGGGCATCGATCGGCGGATTCGTGACCTGGGCGAACAGCTGATAGAAGTAGTCGAAGAACGAACGCGTCTTTTTGGACAGGCAGGCCAGCGGCGCGTCGATGCCCATCGAGGCGAGCGGGGCCTTACCCTGCTGGGCCATGGGACGCACGACCTCGTCGACGTCATCCCAGTGGTAGCCGAGCTTGGCCATTCGCACGGCGGCGGACACCTCGGCGTCCTCGGCGGGCGCTGCCGCAACGGGCTCATCGAGCGCGTCAACGGTCAGCGTCTCCTCGGCAATCCAGTCGCGGTAGGGCTTTTCCTTGGCATAGCGGGCACGCAGCTCGTCGTTGTAGATGACGCGCCCGCGGGCAAAATCGACCTCGAGCATCTGTCCCGGTCCCAGACAGCCGCTCGTCAGGATGTTCTCGGGGCTCACCTCGATGGTGCCCACCTCGCTTGCCAGCATAAAGCGGCCGTCGCGCGTCACATAGTAGCGGGCGGGACGCAGGCCGTTGCGGTCGAGGGCAGCGCCCAGCGTGCGACCGTCGGTAAAGGCGATGGCGGCCGGACCGTCCCACGGCTCCATGAGCATGGACTGGTAGGCGTCGTAGGCGCGGCGCTCCTCACTCAGGCTGTCGTTGTGGTCCCACGGCTCGGGCAACAGCATGGACGCGGCACGCGTAAGCGGGCGACCGTTCATGACCAGGAACTCAAGCACATTGTCCAGAATCGCGGAGTCGGAACCCTCGCGGTTGATGATGGGCATCACGCGCTCAAGATCGTGCTGCAGCACGGGGCTGTACAGGTTGGGTTCGCGAGCGCGAATCCAGTTGACGTTGCCCTTGAGGGTGTTGATCTCGCCGTTGTGGATGATAAAGCGGTTGGGGTGCGCGCGTTCCCAGCTGGGCGTGGTGTTGGTGGAGTAGCGCGAGTGGACGAGCGCCACGGCCGTCTTGACGGCGGCGTCGTTGAGATCGATGAAGAAGCGGCGCATCTGCGTGGCGACCAGCATACCCTTGTACACGATGGTGCGCGAGCTCATGGAGCACACATAGAAGATCTTGTCGCGCAGGGCAAACTCGACGTCGGCCTTCTTCTCGATGGTGCGGCGGCACACGTACAGACGACGCTCGAAGGCGTCGCCCGCCGGCGTGTCGTCCGGACGGCCCAGGAAGGCCTGCAAGATGGTGGGCATGCAGGCGCGGGCCGTCTCGCCCAAATCGTGCGGGTCGACCGGCACCTCGCGCCAAAAAAGCAGCGGCACGCCGGCCTCGGCGCAGCCCTCCTCAAACACGCGGCGGGCATCCTCTACGCCCTTGTCGTCCTGCGGGAAGAACAGCATGGCCACGCCATAGTCGCCCTCTGCCGGCAGAATCTGGCCGCACTTTTGAGCCTCTTTGCGAAAAAAATGATGCGGAACCTGGAACAGGATGCCGGCGCCGTCGCCGGTGTTCTTCTCGAGTCCCGTACCGCCGCGGTGCTCCAAGTTGACCAGAATGGACAGTGCATCGTCCAGAATCTGATGATGGCGCTCACCGTTGATATCGGCGAGCGCGCCGATGCCACACGCATCGTGGTCGAATTCGGGGCGATAAAGGCCCTGCTGCTGAGCGGAATCTGCCTGCATCGCGATCCTCCCCTAGATATTTAGTCAGTCAGTTGAATAGGCATACTAGGAGCATCGCCGGCCCGTTGTGTTTCCCACCCGTTTCGAAACAATCGCGTAACGCACGCCCTACGAGTGGGCGCCGCCGACCTCAAGGACGACAACAAGGGCCCCAAGTTCGGTCTTCAAGCTCACCGCTTCAAACATCTCAATCTGTAACAGGAAGACCCAATTTTGGCGCCTAGATGTTACAGATCAAGACATTTCGGTAACCCCCCTTTCACCATCCTATTCAAATACAACAATTTTGTTAGCTTTGATTAACTTTTTAGCCTAAAACGGGTATCCTTTGCGGCGTCAAACAAACGGCACGCAGGAGCTCACCATGCTCAACCATCTCAAACAACACTTTGGCTCGCACCGCACCGGAGGCCACGGAGGTCTGGATATCGCCCGGCACATCGGCCCCGGGCTGCTCGTGACCGTCGGCTTTATCGACCCGGGCAACTGGGCCTCCAATATGGCCGCGGGCTCGCAGTTTGGCTACGCGCTGCTGTGGATCGTCACGCTGTCCACAATTATGCTCATTGTGCTGCAGCACAACGCGGCGCACCTGGGCATCGCCACGGGCACCTGTCTTGCCGAGGCCACGACACACTACCTCCCCCGCATCGTGGGACACATGGTGCTCGCCAGCGCCTATCTCGCGACCATCGCCACCGCCATGGCCGAAGTCCTGGGTGGCGCGATTGCCCTTCAAATGCTCTTTGGGCTGCCCGTGCGCGCGGGCTGCGTCATCGTGGCGGCAGTATCGATGGCGATGCTCATGACGAGCTCCTACAAGCGCGCCGAGCGATGGATCATCGCCTTCGTAGGCGTGGTAGGACTCTCGTTTTTGGCTGAGCTTACGCTGGTCAAGGTCGACTGGCCGCAGGCCGCCGCAAGCTGGATCACACCCAGTATGCCCACCGGCTCGGCCGCGATTATCGTTAGTGTCCTGGGTGCGGTCGTTATGCCCCACAACCTCTTTCTACACTCCGAGGTCATCCAATCCATGCACTTCGAAGGCCAAGGCGAGCAGGTTATCGAGGAACGTCTGCGCTACGAGCTCTTCGACACGCTCTTTTCGATGGGCGTGGGCTGGGCGATCAACTCGGCCATGGTCATCCTGGCCGCAACGACCTTCTTTGCGCACGGCATTCTCGTAGACGACCTCGCCGTCGCAGCGGACACGCTCTCCCCCATTCTGGGCCCGGCAAGCTCGACCATCTTTGCGGTGGCGCTGCTGTTTGCGGGCATATCGAGTAGTGTGACGGCGGGCATGGCGGCGGGCACCATCACCGCGGGCATGTTCGACGAGGAATACGACATCCACGACCGGCACTCATCGATTGGAGTGGCGGTCTGTTTCGTCGGCGCAGTGGCGGCGTGCCTGATCGTCCCGAATCCTTTTGAGGGTCTCATCTGGAGTCAGGCGCTGTTGTCGCTTCAGTTGCCGATTACGGTCTTTGTGCTCATACGACTCACCAGTTCGCCCCGCGTTATGGGCAAATACGCCAACTCGCGCCCGCTCAACGCGCTGCTCGTAGGGATCGGCGTCATCGTGACGATTCTCGATGTCGTGTTGTTGACAGGGATGTAACGAGGCCGCATGTCCACCCAGTCAAACGTCTCGATCTGTAACATCTAAACCCGCTTTTGATGTCTAGATGTTACAGATCGAGATCATTCCGAGGGACAGCTCCGTTTGTCTCAATCTGTAACACGTAGACCCCGTTTTCACTGCTAGATGTTACAGATTGAGACAAACGGTCGGCCGGACTCACGACAGACAGGATCAGCTAACAGCAGCCGTGATCCCTTGGGGGCGGAAGAAAAGGGCCCCGGCCGAGAATTCGACCGGGACCCTTGGACAGAGCTATGTTCGGCTTTCGCCGTGTGCCTGCGAGTTACTCCTCGACGAGCTCAAACTGATCGGGACCGACGCCGCACACCGGGCACACGTAGTCCTCGGGCAGCTCGGGCGTGTCGACCTCAACCTCGTAACCGCAAACGGTGCACACAAACTTATACGTCTTCTTCTCCTCAGCCATGATGTTCTCCTCTCGAACGTGACTGCTGGTGTACTTACTTATTAGTATATATTCTCAATAACATAATGCAAGTATTTTTAGAACATTTCTAGCCTTGATACGACGAGGCTTTGGGCGGCGTCTTGCCCTTTAGCACCTTGTGATAGTAGTCGTACGTCAGCGGCGTCTCGTCGCTCAGGCGCTCGGCATCCTCGACCTCGCCAATAAACAGCAGATGCGTGCCCACATCCACAGTGTCGATCAAACGGCAGCTAAACAGGGCCGCCGCGTGCTCGGGCACATAGGGCATGCCCAGAGCCGTCTCGCGGGTCTCGTATTTGGCAAACTTGTCATAATCGCTGCTGGTGCGGAACCCAAAGTTACCGATGTAGAGCATGTCGGCGGTCTGATCGATCACGGTCAGCGCGAACGCTTTGGCCGATGCGATGACGCCCGAGGTGACATTGTCCTTGTTCACGGCAACCGAAATACGCGGCGGCATGGACGTCACCTGCACCGCAGTGTTGATGACGCAGCCGGCGCGCAGCCCGTCTGCCGCGGCGCTCACCACGTGCAGGCCACTCGGCATGGTAAAGAACGCAGTTTTGTCCATAACGATCACTCCCCTAGCTCGGGTTGGAACCTCATGAATGTATGTACCCACAAAAAAGGCGGCACCCATAACGGACGCCGCCTTTGAGACATATGTGTCAGAACAGTAAGAAAGATAAGACGCCCGCAGTTGCGGTGAAATAGGGACTGAATAGCCCCTCAAACAGGCAAAACAGTCCGTATCTCACCGCAACTTATACAGAGCGCCTAGCGGTTGCGTTCCTTGAGGGCGCGGTCAATCTCGCGCTGAACGTCGCGCTTAGCCATATCCTCGCGCTTGTCGTAAAGCTTCTTGCCGCGGCCTAGGCCCAGCAGCAGCTTTACGCGGCCGTCGGTATTAAAGTAGAGCTCCAACGGTACCAGCGCATAGCCGCGATTGCGCAGCTTGCCGTCAAGAAAGTCAATCTCCTTGCGGTGCAGCAGCAGACGACGGCGGCGATCAGGGTCGCGGTTCCACACGCCACCATGGCTATAAGGGTGAATATGCAGGCCCACGAGCCAGCACTCGCCGCCACGAATCAGTGCAAAGGTGTCGGTGATCTGGCACGCGCGCTCGCGAATCGACTTGACCTCGGTGCCACTCAGCTCAATGCCGCACTCAAAGGTCTCATCGATAAAGTACTCGTGGTGTGCCGAGCGATTCTTGGAGATGAGCTTGCGCTCGCGCTTACTGGGCATCGCCGGCCTCCTTGGCTCCATCGGCATTTGAGCCCGCGGCGTCGCGCTTTGCCTTGCGCTCAGCATTGAGCTCGGCGTCGCTCTCGCGCACCAGTTTGATAATCGCCGCGCAGGCCTCCTCGCCCACAAGGTCGCGAGCACGCACTGTCAGGCGCGTCGCCTCCTGCTTGTCGCCGTCGCTTGCAGCATCGGTCGCGCACATAATCAGGCAGATGGCAATCTCGGCCGAAGGCGAGGTCGGCACGCCTTGCAGGGCCAGTTCACCCATCACGTGCTCGTCGCTCTCCTCGGCGGCATCCGGATAGGTGGTATGAATCTTGTTGAGCAGGCGCGTCGTGTGCGCATCGTTGGGCGCTAAGCGCAGTGCCAGACGCGCGCAACCCACGGCGGCCGAGACATTCTCGGTCTCGGGCTCAAGGAAATACTGGCCCAAGTTGGCATAGGCGCGGGCGGCGCACTTGCCATCGCTTGCACGCTCCAGCACCGAGAACGAGAGCGATGCCCATTCCTGCTTGTCCTCGAGTGCACGGAACAGCTCGGCCAAGTCCAAGCGATAGTTGCAGTTCATGGGGTCCCAGCGCACAGCCTGCATCAGGGCATTACGAGCGCTCACATAATCCTGCTGGCGAATGTAGGCAAACGCCATGTCAGAGTACAGGCGGTCAAACGGCACCTCGACCTGCACGAGCTCGCGCGGATCCTTCTCCACGCGACGATAGGCCAAGCGCTCAAACTTGCTATCGAAGCTAAAGTATTGGCGCTTCTCCTCCGTCTTGCACTCGGCGTCGATATACTCCTCGGCGAGCTCCACCAGGCGCTCCAACAGCGGCGTCGCCGTAGCCAGGTCGCCCTGCGCCAGATAGTTCTCGGCATACGTGATGTCTTGCAAGCTGATGGGCAGATCCATGGCTACTCCTCGAACGGGACGAAACGCGGCAAACGCCGCTTGCGGTCAATACACAAAACCCGGGTCTCTTACGAGGCCCGGGCGTTCATTTTGTGGTAGCCCGTACCAGATTCGAACTGGTGATCTCCGCCTTGAGAGGGCGGCGTCCTAAACCGCTAGACGAACGGGCCATATGTAGCAAATGCAATGGCTGGGATGGAGGGAGTCGAACCCCCATTGACGGAACCAGAATCCGCTGTCCTGCCATTAGACGACATCCCAATGACTGCATCGCTGCGCTCGGCTGTGCCTTTGCGCAAGAAAGAAATATACGGGAAGTCCCGCCGTGACGCAAGCCCTAATTTTGACTTTTTTGAAATTCAGTCAAATTGGCCTAATTTAGTCCAACCCGTGAAGGACCCGTGAAGCCAACCGCTGTACACGAAGGGCAAAACGCCGTGAGCGGCAGCCGTCAACCGTTGGCAGATTCTACCGTGAAAACGATAGCACCAGGCAACACAATCGAAGTATCAATGATCGCGTAGATATCGAGGCGCCATGGACGAAGAGCTTGATTACCTATGGGAGACCCTGGGCCTCGAGATCACTGCCGACCTTTGGCCCGAACGGGACAAAATTCACCCCACGTTACGCCCCGCCATTACTGTGGTGCAGGCAAAATACCGCCGTGCATCCTTTTTAATCATGCGGATGTCATGGCACGCGGGACTCCCCGACCTTAAGCGAATCCAGGCAAGCCTCGTCGAGCTGTCCGGCATGCCGACCGTCATATCCGAGGCGCACCTGGAGCAGCGCCAGCGCGAGCGACTGCAACAGCAGCGGATTCCCTTTATCTGCCCCGGCATTCAGGCATATCTGCCCTTTATGGACGAAGAGTACTGGAGCGGCAAGCCCAACAAGCACGTAAAGGTCTACGATCCGCACGAATGGGCACAGCTTGAGGATTAGCGCATATGCCCGCCAGCCGGGATAGTGCGCATGCCCGCCAACCGGAAAGCTCATCCCGGAATTTACGTCCAGAACGGGACGCGCTTTCCCCTAGAGGCCCCAAACGGAAACCGTATCCCAGATTTCGCGCTCAAACTGGGATACGGTTTCCGCTAGCCCCTTCAACCGGAAACTGCGTCCCGGAATCCGAGCTCAAAACGGGACGCACTTTCCGCAGCCACTACAGCAGCACCTCGGTCCAGGCCGCTTCCTTAAACCCAGGAATCGCAAAGTCGTCGCCCACCAGCAGCGGACGCTTGACCAGCATGCCGTCGGTCGCCAGCAGCTCGTAGCACTCCTGATCCGTCATGCCCGCATCCAGACGCGCCTTCAGGCCCAGCTCTCGATATTTCATGCCCGACGAATTAAAAAAGCGCCGCACCGGCAGCCCCGAACGAGCAATCCAGACCGCAAGCTCATCAGCCGTGGGATTGTCCAAAACGATATCGCGGTCGATATACTCTACCCCGTGTTCGTCCAGCCATGCCTTGGCCTTCTTACAGGTCGAGCACTTGGGATATTCAACAAACAATACCGCCATGGGATTTCCTTTCTTAGAGAAAACAGGTGTCTGGAAAACTGCACATCGACGACCGCTCACGATAGCAGCCGTTATTGTAGTCAATGTCGAAGCATAGGCAGTCGCGATGTCTCGTCTTAAGGCTAGCGCCTCGCATGGGCGCCGATCGGCCGAGTCGCATGGCGCACCAACGCCGCTGCCAGCAATACCAACAGCATGGCGGTGACATAGCCCGCAGCATCGAATCCTAAATCGATAACGTCGAAATGCCTGCCGGGAACAAAGATCTTATGTACCTGATCGCCAACGGAGCAGGCGGCGCAAAAGAGCAATACGGGCACGCAACGGGAGCATACGCTCCACGGACGCCTGGAAAGGCAAACCACGACCACCGAGGCGAACAACCCGACGAAGAAAAATTCTACGGTATGGGCAACGCGACGGACGTTCGTGCCCACCCACATGCGAATGGAAGCAAGTCGGCCAGACCGGACATTCGAAGCAGCCGAATCGGTGCCCCCGGTCATCCCGTTCTCGGTCTGAGCTTCACCCGCGACATCGGCAGCCTGTACGCCCGCGGTGGACTCGCTCAGCAACGACGTCTCCACCGCATTTTGCTCCGTCAGCACCCAGATGCCCGCCAGCGTTGCAGCGAACAGAACGATCGCGGTCCATCCGATTATTTGTTTTACGCGCGCCAAGGGCCTACCTCCTTTTTTGAATATCAGCGAGTGTAGCCCCAAATGACATCGTCACCGTATCAAAATTTGAATCGCAACAGGAAGCGACAAAGCGACGCAAACCCCTACCCCGCCTCGCGCATCCAGCGATCGAACGTCCCCACGCACACGCCCAGGCACTTTGCTGCCTGGCTGCGGGTAATATCGCCTGCCTCATAGCTATTGCGCACCAGCTCAAACTGAGGAGGGCACGGCTTGCGAGGTTCTTGAGGAATGGCGAC
>CABUCA010000056.1 GCA_902489965.1 uncultured Collinsella sp. | reverse complement strand
GCCCTCAAAATAGAGCGGCAACAAAACGCTCATCGAGAACGTCGTCATCATCGATACCACCACAAGCAAGCACGCAGGCCAAAAACGAACACTCGCCATGGGACGCACGTTAAGCACCGGATGCTCAAGCTTGAGCTGGCGGGCCGCAAACAGGCCGAGCAGCACAATGGCGGCTAAGAGCGTCACGGTACCGCCAACCAGATTGGTCGAGAACTCGCCTACGGAATACACAAATGCCGTAATACCGGCAGCGAGCAAAACAACCGACAGACTATCAAGCGTGGTGTTCGAGCGCTCTCCGACATTCTGAACATGCTTTACGCCCGCCGCAGCGACCACAATGCCGCCCACCAGCGGCACTACGAACACCGCTCTCCAGCCAAACAACGTGCACATTAGACCGCTGATCACGGGTCCAAACGCCGGCCCCAGCGTAATGCAGGCACCGCCCAGGCTCAGATACAGACCGAGCTTCTCGCGCGGGGCGCAAGACAGCACCACGTTCATCATGAGCGGGAACAAGATGCCCGATCCCGCAGCCTGCAAAATACGACTTGGCAGCAAAACGCTAAACGACGGAGCGACCAGGCACAGGACTTCGCCGGCGACCATGCATCCGCATGCGAAAAACAGCAGCTTGCGCGTCGAGAAACGGCCGGACAGAAAGGCCATGATGGCCGTAAAGATCGACGTCACGATCATGTAGCCCGAAACGAGCCACTGCGCCGTGGTGGCACTCACCGAAAAGGCCGCCATAATGTCGTGCAGCGCCACGTTAATGATGTTCTCGTTAAACGCGGCAACAAAGGCTGCGATATACATTACGGCGAGAAGCGCCGCAGTGGCCGATGGCGTTACTTGAACTTGTTGCTGAGATTTGCTCCCCATGCATTTCCTTCCTCTTGGAACGACAGTCGCATCGCCCCAGAGGAACAGTCCAGGGCGAAAAATGAGCCCTAGACTTACGCCAGACGCCGTACACGACGAGTCTGGCAACATGGTCCAACGTCGAAAGATTGTAACGCGGACGCACAGCTTTCCTTCCGCGCTATTATTAAAAGTCCACGAAAGCATGAGACATGAGGAGCCCGCCATGATTAAGCCCATCATGAAATCCGAGTTCTTTTTGCGCCTGCCTTCCGAAGACGCGGGGCCCGACGATGCCGCGACCGGGCAGGATCTCCTGGATACGCTCCACGAGCATGAGCACGAGTGCGTGGGGCTCGCCGCCAACATGATCGGCGTGCGCAAACGCATCATCTGCGTAAAGGACGGCAACAGGGCGCTCCTGATGTACAACCCTCAAATTCTTGAACAGGTCAATGCCTATCAGACGGGCGAAGGATGCCTCTCGCTGATCGGCGAGCGTCCCTGTACCCGCTATCGTCGCATTAAGGTTGAGTATTTGGACGAGGACTTCGTCCACCGCATCAAAAACTTCTCGGGCTACACCGCCGAGATCATCCAGCACGAAATCGACCACTGCCAAGGAATCGTTATATAGTTCCGACGATTCAAGAAAGCTCCCCGCAGCCAAGCAACTGCAGGGAGCTTTCGATTGTATGGAGCCTCTATCCCTTAGCTCTGGCGGTAGTGATCAAAGAAGTCGGCGAGGTCTTCGAGCGACTCTTTAAGCACTTCCATGCGCGGCAGGTACACGATGCGGAAGTGATCAGGCTCGGCCCAGTTAAAGCCGCCGCCGCGCGTGATCAGGATCTTCTTCTCGTGCAGCAGGTCGAGGGCAAACTGCTCGTCATCGGTGATGTTGAATTTCTTCACATCCATCTTGGGGAAGATGTAGAACGCCGCACGCGGCTTAACCACCGAGATGCCGTCAATCTTGTTGAGCGCCTCATACACAAAGTTGCGCTGCTCGTAGACACGGCCGCCGGGACGGATGTAGTCGTTAACGGACTGATGGCCGCCGAGTGCCGTCTGGACGATCGACTGAGCCGGCACGTTGGAGCACAGGCGCATGTTAGAGAGCATGTTGATGCCCATGATGAAATCGCTCATACAGCGCTGGTTGCCCGAAAGCACCATCCAGCCAATACGATAGCCCGCAATCATGTGCGACTTGGAAAGGCCGCTAAAGGTGACGCAGGGCAGATCGGGAGCGAGCGAGGCAATCGAGACGTGCTCGTAGCCGTCCATGCACAGACGGTCGTAGATCTCATCGGCAAAGATCATGAGCTGGTGCCTGCGCGCAACCTCGACGATGCCCTCGAGCACCTCGCGCGGGTAGACCGAGCCCGTGGGGTTGTTGGGGTTGATGATGACGAGGGCTTTGGTCGCGCTCGTAATCTTGGACTCCATATCCTCCAGGTCGGGATACCAATCCGCCTGCTCATCGCACAGATAATGTACGGGATGACCGCCAGCAAGGGTAGCGCACGCCGTCCAGAGCGGATAGTCGGGGCTGGGGATCAGAATCTCGTCGCCATTGTCGAGCAGCGCGTTCATCGAAAGCTGAATGAGCTCGGACACGCCGTTGCCCGTGTAGATGTGCTCCATCTGAACGTTGGGCAGGCCCTTGATCTGCGAGTACTGCATAATCGCCTTGCGCGCGGAGAACAGGCCACGCGAGTTGGAATAGCCTTCGCAGTCGGGCAGCTGCTGGCGCATGTCCTTGATAACCTCGTCGGGCGTGCGGAAACCGAAGGGCGCGGGGTTGCCGATGTTGAGCTTGAGAATACGCTCGCCCTCGTCCTCCATACGGGCAGCCTCGTCGACGACGGGACCGCGCACGTCATACAGGACGTTATCAAGCTTGGTGGATTTAGAAAAAGTACGCATGGTGGTGCTCCTTGGAATTTGAGCTGAGGGATGGGGTTCGGGCTTGGAATCGTTGCGGGGTGATGATGCCTCGCCTTGATCGGCGTCGCCGGCAAGCAGCCAGGTAACATCGACCTCCAAAATACGGGCGAGCAGCTCAGCCACGTCGCGCCGCGGGATCGTCTTGCCGCTCACATATTGGCTCATCTGACTCTTGCCGAGTTTTTTGCCGAGCATCTCCGATGCGCGGATTACGTCCGACTGGCGAACGTCGCGATCGGACATAGTCTGTCGCAGGCGATCGCTAAACGTCTCTTGGGCCACTAGAACCTCCTTGCTGGCAAAGTTCAATTTATAGAACACGAATTGAACCAGAGTTCAATTTAGGCAGCAGTATAACGCGGCACCTCATTCGAAAGTTCAATTTCATAAGAAAATGTACCGAACCCCGAGGATTGTCCCAAAGTGGACAACAGGTACGCGCCTTTAGAGATATTCGAGGAGACGAGCCGCCGCAAGCGAAACGTCAGCCGTGCGATATATCGCATTGATCTGCCGATGAGGATGTCCCTCGAGTGGGCGCACGGCAGCATCGAACTGGCAGCGGCGCAAGATGAGCGCCGGAAGAATGCTCACGCCCAGACCGTCCTCGACCATGGCCATAATCGCATAATCATCCCAGGTCGACAGCTTAGAGCGTACCGCCAGGCCCGCGCGGCGAAACAGCGGCGTAATCTCGTCGTCGCTACCGCGTTCCAGCAGAATAAACTGCTCGTTGGCCAAATCGGCAAGGGAAACGACCTCCGCGGTGGCAAGCGAGGAGTTCGCTGGCACCACGGCCATCAGCTCGTCTTGCACCAACGGCCGCGATGCCATGCCGTTTTCTCGTGGCTCACGCGGGATAAAGCCCAGGTCACAACGACCCTCAGCCACCCATTGCTCAATCTCGGAGTAATCACCCATCAGCAGCTCGTAATCGACGTCCGGGTGATCGGCGCGAAAGTGCGCAATCACCGGCGGCAGCACGTGGGTCGCCACGCTCGAAAACGTACCGATGCAGATTTTGCCGCGCATGAGCCCACGCATCTCATCCACCCGTCGCTGCAAACGAACAAATTCCTCGCACAACGCCTCGACCGCTGGCATAACTTGCCGCCCATCGGCAGAAAGCACTACGCCCTCGCGACTTCTATCGAGCACTTTAAAGCCCCAGTCGGCCTCAAGGTCGCCCACCATACGGCTCACGCCCGACTGCGAATAGCTCAGCCGCTCGGCGGCGCGCGTAAAACTTCCGGCGCGCACGGTCTCAAGCAGCACCTGCATCTTTTGAATATTCGTTTCCACGGCACCCCTCCACCTTTGCATGAGTTTTTCTCATGCTATCCATGCATTATATTCGCTTTTCTTCTAAAGCCAGTTCACCCATAGTGAACATGCTCGGATATAGAGGGGATGTCAGCGTATGAACAACGGACTGTTTACGTACTTAGCAGCATTGCTGTTGTTTGGCTCCAACGGCATCATCGCCGCCGCCATCGCGCTGCCGAGCTCCGATATCGTGCTCCTGCGCACGTTTTTGGGCGCACTCTCGCTTGTCACCATCCTCGCCATCACCCAACGCCATAAGTTGCAGGCGCCATCTCGCCCCCGCGAAGCCGCAGCCCTCCTCCTCTCGGGAGCCGCGCTGGGCGCCAGCTGGATTTTTCTGTTCCGCGCCTACCAGACGATCGGCGTCGGCGTATCCTCGCTGCTGTACTACTGCGGCCCCATCATCGTCATGGCGCTCTCCCCGCTCATCTTTGGCGAAAAGCTGACCGGCAGCAAAATCGCCGGCTTTATCGCCGTCGCCTGCGGTGCTTTTCTCATTGCGGCACAAGGTCTAGGCGGCAATATGCCCATTGCGGGTATCGCTTGCGGCATCGCCTCGGCATTTTGCTATGCGCTGATGGTCATCGCCAGCAAGGGCGCGCCGCACATCGAGGGCCTCGAGAACTCCGCGCTCCAGGTGAGCGCCGCCTTTGTGACCGCGCTGGTCCTCACGCTCATCACGCAGGGCGCCCCCTCGTTCCTGTCCGCCGGCGTCGCCGCCAATATTGATTGGCGCGCCGTCGTCATGCTCGGCGTCGTCAACACCGGCATCGGTTGCCTGCTCTACTTTAGTGCCGTCGCCAAGCTGCCCGTCCAGACCGTTGCGGTCGTCGGCTACCTCGAGCCGCTTTCGGTCGTCGTGTTCTCGGCCGTCCTTTTGGGCGAAGTCATAACACCGGTCCGCCTGATGGGCGCCGCACTTATCATCGGCGGCGCGCTCTTTTGCGAATTCGCCGGCAAACGCGCAGGCGCCAAGGCTGGCATAGCCCAGACAGCACGTGCTTAAAAGCCCCTGCTTTGAAATGCTACCTGCGTACATAAATAATCCTCAGCTGGGGATTATTGTCTAAAATAACCTGATGTGCCAAACTGCTCTTGTATGTATAAAGACGGCATAAAGGTTATCTGTCCTAGACGGATAACCGGATGTCCAAGGGAGTCCACGTGGCACATAACAAACTGGAGGCAAGCCCCCAAGATCAGCGTGGTCAAGGCGGGCATGGAGCCATTCCCCTCTCCGCTGGCATGCTGCTCGTTACGCTCGGCGTCGTCTACGGCGACATCGGCACGAGCCCCATGTACACCATGAAATCAATCGTCGCCAACAACGGCGGCATCGGTACCGTCAGCGAGGACATGATCTTAGGAGCGCTTTCGCTCGTCATCTGGACCATGACGCTCGTGACCACGGTCAAGTACGTGGTTATCGCCATGAAGGCCGATAACCACAACGAGGGCGGCATCTTCGCCCTGTTTAGCTTGGTGCGCAAAGTGGCGCCGTGGCTGATCCTTCCCGCCATGATCGGCGGCGCGGCGCTGCTCGCCGACGGCATCCTCACCCCCGCCGTCACGGTTACCACGGCCATCGAGGGCTTGCGCACTATCGAGTGGGGCCATGCGCTTTTGGGTGACGGCCAGACCAACGTCATCATCATCACCATCATCATTATCTGCGGCCTGTTTGCCATGCAGCGCGCCGGCACCTCGTCGATCGGCAAGCTTTTCGGCCCGCTCATGACGCTGTGGTTCCTGTTCTTGGCTGGCGCCGGCCTGTTCAACATGCTCGGCAACCTGTCCATCCTACGCGCGCTCAACCCCATCCGCGGCATCATGTTCCTGTTCTCGCCCATCAACCACTCGGGCATCATGGTGCTCGGCTTCGTCTTCCTGTCGACGACCGGCGCCGAGGCGCTCTATTCGGACATGGGTCACGTGGGCAAGGCTAACATCTATGCATCCTGGCCGTTTGTTAAGGCAGCCCTTATCCTCAACTATCTGGGTCAAGGAGCTTGGCTGCTCGCCAATAACTCCAACCCCCAGATGCTCGCGATGGATATCGTCAACCCGTTCTATATGATGCTCCCCGAGCCCCTGCGCCCCTTTGCCATCGTGCTTTCGGCCGTAGCGGCCATCATCGCCTCGCAGGCGCTCATTACCGGCTCGTTCTCGCTGGTATCCGAGGCAACCCGTCTCAATCTCATGCCGCATCTGCGCATCCACTACCCCAGCGACACCAAGGGCCAACTCTATATTCCGCTCGTCAACAACATCATGTGGGTCGGCTGTATCTTCATCGTGCTGCTGTTCCAAAACTCCGAGCGCATGGAGAGCGCCTACGGCCTCGCCATTACCGTGACCATGCTCATGACCACGACGCTTTTGACGAGCTACATCGCCGGCATCCTCAAACACAAGCTGGGCGCCTGCGTCTTCGCCCTGCTCTTTGGTGCCATTGAGCTGTGCTTCTTCGCTTCGTGCCTCACCATGTTCTTTGACGGCGGCTACGTCATGATCTTCCTGGCCGCGCTGCTGTTTGGCCTTATGTACGTGTGGCGCCGCGGCACCGCCATCGAGCGCACGCAGACGATCCTGCTGCCCGTCTCCAAGTACATTGACCAGCTCGGCCGCCTGCGCAACGACGAGACCTACCCCGTGCTCGCCGACAATCTGGTGTTCCTTACCAACAGTCCCGACCCGCTCACGCTCGACCGCGACGTGCTCTACTCCATCTTGGATAAGCATCCCAAGCGCGCCAAGGCATACTGGTTCATCAACGTGCATGTCACCGATGAGCCCTATACGCACGAGTATTCCGTCGAGACCTTTGGCACAGACTTCCTATTCCGCGTGCGCTTGGACCTGGGCTTTAAGGTCAATCAACGCATCAACGCCTACCTGCGCCAGATCGTTGGCGACCTGATGGCATCGGGTGAGTTGCCGCCGCAGCATCACACCTACTCCATCTACGAGACACGCGGCAACGTGGGCGACTTCCGTTTTTGTATGCTGCGCAAGATGCTTGCCCCCGAAACGGACATCAACCGCAACGACCATCGCGTCATGGCCATCAAGTACGCCGTCCGCCGCGCCTGCGGAAGCCCGGCACGTTGGTATGGTCTCGAGAACTCGGCCATCATCATCGAGTACGTACCGCTCTTTGCTCGCATGCGCCCGGCCGTCAAACTTGTGCGCACCCAGGTGCCACTCGAGGTTCAGATCGAAGAGGCCGAGGAAATGGAAGTCGACATCTTCTCGGACGACTTGGTCAATGGCAACGAGGCCGGTAGGGACATGAACGTCGATCCCACCGAGCTGCTCGAGAGCGTCGCCGATACGCCCGAACAGCAACAGCTCGACGGCCTCGAGAGCGAACAGCTCAACGACGCCAACTTCTAGCGCCGTCACCCATCGACGATAGCGGCCCTGCACCTCGCGAGAGATGCAGGGCCGTCTTGTATTGCAGTAAAGCTAGCGGCTACGAACGACGCGGCTCGGGAACCACGAGTCTATCGGGGCTCGCGCCCTCGGCATCCGTCAGGCTCACGTAGCGAATCGACGGATCCCCATACATCGCGTAGTAATAATTGCCCGTGCGCGCGCTAAAGCATCCGGTATAGATAGTCTTCTCGAACTTGCCATCGCCCATCCTGGACGCCCCCTCAATCATCACCACGCCCTCGAGTGAACGGAACATGCGGACGACGTTTTCGGTCTCGCTCTCCTTTTGCGGGTAATTGGCATTGAGGTACGCCGCCTTTACAAAACGGCTCGGCGAATAGCAGTCACCCGGAATACCGCGCATGCCGGCACCCGCGCCATAGGGCTTGAGCTCGGCGCCACGCCATGTCGCCGTCTGCGGAAAATCGCTTGTGGCCGTGATATAGGTGCGCAGGTTTTCCATGTGCCACGGGAAGGTGGGCTGATTGGCAAGGGTGTCGACCGGATCGTCGTATATATGCAGGCCGTCAGCCATCATCTCGACCACGATGCTACGCTGGCTGTCGCCGATAATCCAATGGAGCAGCGACACGCCCAGCCCCTCTCCTGCAGATTTGGCGACAATCACCGTATCGCGCAGCGCAGCCTCGACCTCGTCGACCGTCGAGAACGTCGCTGCCACCCACAGGGGAAACTCATAGGCTGCGATATTGGTCTTGCCGTCGACAGGGTCCTCGGCATACTCGGCATAACCCGGGAAATTGAGACCCGCCACGGCGAGGCCCGCATCGTTGCCGCAGTCGAAGAACATGGGATAGTTCTTGTAATCGATGCACATACCGATCACCGCGTGTGCCGCTGTTGCGTCGTCGATAAACGAATACGGAATGTGAAACCCGCGCGGCATCACGCGAACCTGTTGGCCGTAGTCAAAGCTCCAGTCGAGGTTGCGGCCTAGATACATGTGGCCGGAATTATCGGTAAATCGAATGCTCGTACACATAGCGCCTCCCAGCTTTACGTTCTTGCCAAGGTTATTGTCACCAAACAAAGAGGCGCTAAACACAAAAGCCCGGACATGACAACAATGTCACGCCCGGACCAAAAACCACATATGAACGTAATAAAGTCACCCTAACAGGTCGGTCTAGGGTGCCACAGTGCCACAGATCGCCCCGAACGAGGAGCGCCGCGTACTAATGGTACGCAAGCGACGAGTGAGCGGCGAGGTGTGGTGCTGTGGTCACCCTAGACAAGCTTGCCTAGACAGTGGTCGATCATATGCTGGATCATTTGTGCCTCGAAGCCGACGAAGTCCTGCTTGCGCTCGCGCATCTTGCCGTCGACGATCTGGTCAAAAGCAACCTTGCACTTGATGTAGCGCGTGGACTTGGTGATCTCCTCGTGCGTCAGGCAGCTCTCCTCCATCTTGCTGGCACCCAGGCCAAACACCAGACGGGGGTTGTAGAGCACATGGGGCTCGCCGGCATCGTCCAGGTAGACGCAGACCTTCTTGGTGATGCCGATCTGGTTGGCGGCAAGGCAGCCGGCATCGTCGAGCGACTTGATGGTATCGATCAGGTCCTGTGCGACCGACTCGTCTTCGACGGTCGCGACCTCGCAACGCTGGGACAGAATAGCCTCGTCGTGGCAGAGCTCTTTAATCATACGTTCCTCCATAGGGGTCGTTGTAACCGCTTAAGTATACGGTACCCACACATTTTCATGCGAAAAATACCGTCCGTCTGCTACAAAGCGCCGAACATCAACATGCGAGGAACAACAGCGTCGTAAAGGGGCTATAGTGGGTGAGTTCGTGTCAATCGGCCTAAACTCGGGGCCGAACAAGGAAAGGGTATGCATGGACGAACTATTTCACGTCAGCGAGCGCAAGTCCACAATCGGGACCGAACTTCGCGCTGGACTGACAACGTTCCTGGCAATGGCCTACATCATTGCCGTCAACCCCGCGGTGCTCTCGGGCGCCGGCATCGATGCGGGAGCGCTCGCCTGCGCCACCTGCCTGGGCGCCGGCATCATGACCATCTGCATGGGCATCTTCGCCAACCGCCCGCTCGCCTGCGCGTCGGGCTTAGGCGTCAACGCGATGATCGCTGGAATCGCCACCACCGTCTGCGGCGGTGACTGGCACGTGGCCATGAGCGTTATCTTCCTCGAGGGTATCGTCATCTTGCTGCTCGTGCTTTGTGGCCTGCGCGAGGCCATCATGGACGCCATCCCGGTTGTCCTGCGTCACGCCATCTCGGTGGGTCTGGGCCTGTTCATCGCCATGATTGGCCTGTGCGATGCCGGCATTATCACCGCTGGCGCCGGTACACTCGTCGGTCTGGGCGACATCACCTCCCCCACCTTCATCGTCGGCATCATCTCCATCCTGGTGACAGTCGCCCTCGCCTGCCGCAACGTCCCCGGCTCGCTGCTCATCGGCATCGTCGTCGCCGTCATCGCCGGTATCCCCCTAGGTGTGACCCAGGCTCCGACCGGTATCATCGCCCCGCTCGACTTCTCGAGCATCGGTGGCCCCATCGCCGACGCCGGCGGCGTGCCCGCCATCGTCAAGGTCCTTACCGACCCCACGCTCCTCGTCATCTCGTTCTCGCTGCTCATGAGTGACTTCTTCGACACCATGGGCACCGCGATGGCCGTAGCCAAGCAGGGCGAGTTCCTCACCGACGACGGCAACGTCGAGAATATCAAGGAGATCCTAATCGTCGACTCCGCCGCCGCCGCTGTGGGCGGTTTCATGGGTGTCTCCTCCATCACCACCTTCGTCGAGTCCACTTCTGGCGCCGCCGACGGTGGCCGCACGGGCCTCACCTCCGTCACCACCGGCGTGCTGTTCATTCTCGCCGCGTTCTTCTCCCCCATCGTCACCATCGTTTCCAGCGCCGCCACCTGCGGTGCTCTGGTCTACGTCGGCTACCTCATGATGAGCGAGGCCTCCGAGATCGACTGGTCCGACGTGTCGCAGGGTTTCCCGGCGTTCATGATTGTCGCCGGCGTGCCCTTCACCTACTCCATCTCTGCCGGCATTGGCCTAGGCTTTATCGCCTACGTGATCGTCGCGCTCTTTAAGGGCGAGGCCTCCAAGATCAAGCCGCTCATGTGGATCGCAGCTCTCGCTTTCCTCGTCTACTTCTTCGTAGCGTAACGGCATAGTCTGCTAAAACAGAACACCAAAGCGCGGAGTCGCATCGAGCGGCTCCGCGCTTTTCTTTTAAAGCCAGGCAACGCACGGGCGCGCGATATATTGCTTCCCAAGTTTTGGACATTTTGCCCTCCAAACGGCACTACCGCCGGCTACATCCTGCAGATATGCTGGGCGTAATCGCATAGGCCCTATGAGGATGGGAGTAACCATGGCCGCCTTGTTCACGACCCCCAAGCGCAATGACAAAACCTCTGGAGCCCATTTTGTCGAGCCCGACGTGCGCCGTCGCACGCTGCTCGCACACGGCAGCTGGCGCCGCGTGACACGCCGCATCGTTGTAGGCGCCGTATGCGCGCTTACGGTGAGCTCGCTGCTCATGCCGAGCGTCTCGCTCGCGGCCGAGTGGGTGGACGTCGGCGGCATCCGCCACGAAGCGGCCGCGGGACCCACGGGAGACGCCGCCGGCACCTGGAGCTGGGACGGCGCCGACGATATGAAGCTCAACGGCTATAACGGCGGCGCGATCGAGGCAGCGGGCAAGCTCAACGTGAGCTACGAGGGCAACAACATCGTCACTAACGGCGACGGCCGCGGCATCAAGGTTAAGGATGGCGCGAACGAGAACGCCGAGCTTAATATTCAGGGCGACGCGTCCAGCACGCTCAACGTGACATCTTCTCGTGACGCCATCACTTCCGTCGGCAGCATCAACATCGACGGCGCTGGCACTGTCAACGCCACGAGCACCGAGCACGATGCCATCGATGCCGGGGGCGATGTCACCATCAAGGGCTCGGGAAACGTTAACGCCACGGGCGATTCGGATGGCATCAGGGCCGACGGCAACATCACGATCGACAACAGCGGAACCGTCACCGCCAAGGCCACCGAGGATCAGGGTATCGATGCTAACGAGAACCTCATCATAAAGGGCGGCGGCAAGGTAGAGGCAAGCTCTATCAAAGACAATGCGATTTGGGCCGACGGCAACATCGAGATCTCGGGTGGCAGCCAGGTCAAGGCAAGCTCCGAGGAAGACGCCGCCATCGACGGTAAAAACAGCCTCACGGTCACGAACGCTTCCCTCAACGCAAGTGGCGTTGGGTATGGCATCTATGTCTACAAGGGCATCACGTTCGATGGCGCAACCGTAACGGTCCGTGCAAGTGCAGGGAACGATGAAGCCAGCGCCCTCTTCACCGACGAGGACGACATCGTCATCAAGAACGGCTCGATCGTGGATGCGTTCGCAGAAGGCCAGTTCTCGACCGCAATCTCCACCAGAAACTACTACCCCAACGAAGCGGGTGGTCACATCTACATTAGTGACTCCGTTGTCAAGGCTATAGCCCGCTATGTCGAGTCCGGTAGCGACGGCCCCGATCACTACAACAACGACCAAAGCGGCGCGGTCATTCCCGAGCATAGGGGCGTGAACATCGGCATCTTTGCCCGGACCAAGGAGGGCATCACGCCCGCGACCATCTCGATTGTCCGCAGTAAGGTCACAGCTGAGGGAGACACGGCGGCAATCTTCGCCCTTGCCGTGAGCGCGGACGGCGAGACAATCGGCACCATCGAGATCGAAGGCGCTCCCATCCAGACGCCCACAGGCGGCAAGATCATTGGCTATCGCAACAAGGAAGAACTCGATGACGGCATCTTCTACGTGGTGGGTCAAACCATCGGCACGGGCGACGCTGTGATCGACTCCCCCTATAACGAAGCTGTCGCCAAGAGCACGGTCATCGCGCCTCCCGAGGAGATCAAACCCGAGGAGAAGCCAGGCGAGACCAAGCCCGAGGGTTCCAAGTCCGAGGGCACGAAGACGACCAAGACCGTTGCAGTTGCAGCCACGGGAGCCAAGATCGCCGGCAAACTCGCAGCAACCGGCGACGCCTCGAGCGCAGCCATCGTGGCAGCCGCCCTTGCGGGAACAGCCGCCATCGCCGCGGGCGCCGTGGTGAGCCGCAAGCGCTCGTAAACACTTTTTCGCACGGGACGGGTGGATCGCGGCCCTTGCCTTCCTCGTCTACTTCTTCGTAGCGTAAGGGCAAGGCTGCAAAAGCTGAACAATAAAGCGCGGAGTCGCCATGCGGCCCCGCGCTTTTCTTTTGGCTCTGTTAGACCAACATTGACATATAGGTGATGCCACCGTGGTATAATA
>CABUCA010000055.1 GCA_902489965.1 uncultured Collinsella sp. | reverse complement strand
GGACTTGCAGCGACGGACCTCAGGACACTCTTACACCACGTCTGCGCGCGCGACCGTCGAAATGGCGATGAAAGCACGATTTTGATTCAACTGTTAGCCCTTATAATGGACATATGTTGCGTAACTTAAGCAAATACTGTCTATTTATATGTTGCAAACAAAGTAGCAGTACTCATTTTTGCCATTTTTTGACCACGGCCTTTGTGACAGACGTGCTGGCGGGTTCGAATCCCATGCGCTGGGCCTGAAAAAGGAAAGGCCTCCATCGCTGGAGGCCTAACAATTCAGTGGTGGGCGATGAGGGATGTCCGCGTGCGGCTGGCGCCGCCCGCGCCCCGCTTCGTCGCTCCGCTCCTCGCGTGCTGCGCTGGAAAACGCTTCGCGTTTCCTCAGCTCCGCACCCTGTCGGGTTCGAATCCCATGCGCTGGGCCCAAACAAAAAACGGTCCCCTTGCGAGGACCGTTTCCAATTCAGTGGTGGGCGATGAGGGATTCGAACCCCCAGCCTTGTGCGTGTAAAGCACCTGCGCTAACCGTTGCGCCAATCGCCCGTGCGGAGAGAGTATAGCAAAACAATCGCCTCATTCATCTCATATCCATTAAAGGTAACTGGCACGTGTCGCAGCGGAGCTGATTCAGTTGAGATTGCCTGAACATTCCGCCCCTCTTTACGCCCTCGGGTATACTCAAAAGCTACTGATTCGATTTGATGCCCAGCAACAGCAGAGGGGATAGTATATGTGCGGTTTTGTCGGTTTTGTCGGTGGGACGGATAACCAATCCGAGGTGCTCACCAAGATGATGGACCGCATCGTCCATCGCGGTCCCGACATGGGCGGTCAGTTTATCGACGGCCGCGTTGCCCTGGGCTTCCGCCGCCTGTCGATCCTCGACCTGACCGAGGCCGGCGCTCAACCCATGGCCAACGAGGACGGCAGCGTCGTCATTGTCTTCAACGGCGAGATCTACAACTTCCAAGAACTCCGTTCCGAGCTCGAGGCCAAGGGCTACAAGTTCCACTGCGGCGCCGACACCGAGAGCCTCCTGCACGGCTACGAGGAGTGGGGCGAGGCCGTCCTCGATCGCCTGCGCGGTATGTATGCCTTCGTCATCTGGGACAAAAAGAAGAACAAGCTTTTTGGCGCCCGCGACATCTTTGGCATCAAGCCGCTTTACTACTATCCCATGGCCGATGCGGGCGACGGCGCTCCGGGCGTGCTCTTTGGTTCCGAGATCAAGAGCTTCCTGGACTACCCGCACTTCCACAAGGCGGTCAACAAAAAGGCCCTGCGTCCGTACATGACGCTGCAGTATTCGGCAACCGAGGAGACCTTCTTCGAGGGTGTCTACAAGCTGCCGCCGGCGCACTACTTTACCGTCGATATCCCGACCGGCAAGATGAACATCGAGCGCTACTGGGATTGCGATTACTCTGCCGTCGAGAAGCCGTTCGAGGAGTACGTCGACGAGCTGGACGAGGTCGTGCACGAGAGCGTCGAGGCCCATCGCATCGCCGACGTCAAGGTCGCGTCGTTCCTCTCCGGTGGCGTCGACTCCAGCTACATCGCCGCTTGCCTCATGCCCGACAAGACCTTCTCGGTGGGCTTTGACTACAAGAACTTCAACGAGACCAACTACGCCAAGGAGCTTTCCGATAAGCTCGGCGTCGAGAACGTTCGCAAGATGATTACCGCCGACGAGTTCTTCGGTGCGCTCGAGGACATCCAGTATCACATGGACGAGCCGCAGTCCAACTTGTCTTCCGTGCCGCTGTGGTTCTTGGCCGAGATGGCCCGCAAGGACGTCACCGTCGTGCTTTCGGGCGAAGGTGCCGACGAGCTCTTTGGCGGCTACGCCTACTACGAGGACACGGTCCCGGTGCGCAAGTACAAAAAGATGGTGCCGCTGCCCATCCGTCGCGCGCTCGGTAACCTGGCGCTGCATATGCCGTACTTCAAGGGACATAACTTCCTGGTCAAGGGTGCCGAGATCCCCGAGAAGTCGTTCCTGGGACAGGCTCTGGTATGGCCGGAGCGCGAGGTCGACGGCGTGCTCAAGCCCGAGTACAACACCGGCGATGGCGCCTTTGAGCTCGCTGCACCCATCTACGCACGCGTGAAGGGTCAGCCCGAGCTGGTCAAGAAGCAGTACCTGGACATGAACATGTGGCTCCCGGGCGACATTCTGCTCAAGGCCGACAAGATGTGCATGGCGCACTCGCTGGAGCTGCGCGTGCCCTTCCTGGACCGCAAAGTCATGGAGTTCGCTGAGCACATTCCCGACCGCTACCGCATCAACGAGAACGGCAACAAACAGGTACTCCGCCACGCTGCCAACAAGTCGCTGCCCGATGAGTGGGCCACCCGTCCCAAGGTGGGCTTCCCGGTGCCGATTGTCTACTGGCTACGCGAGCAAAAGTGGTACGACTATGTCAAGGAGTACTTCACCGCGCCGTGGGCAAGCGAGTTCTTCGATACCGACGAGCTCATGCACCTGCTCGATCTGCACTTTGCGGGCAAGGGCGATTTCCAGCGCAAGATCTATACGCCGCTCGTGTTCTTGGTGTGGTACAAGCGCTTCTTTATCGACGAGGACCAGCCCGCTGTTCAGGCTGCCTAGCCTCGGCTTACGAACGCCTGCGCGTAACGGCTCCTCCGGGAGCCGTTTTTGCGTGGGTGCGTTTCAGTTACTATAAAACCGTCCCTGCCAAATGGCTGAGAAAGGTGAAAGATGCACCATTCGGATTCCGCGACCGTGACCACGGTCGATACGCTTGCCAAGCTGCTCGATGTGTGCGGCGAGCTGCGCGCATCAGAGCAGGTTGACGAGCGTGCCGTGACCGGCTGCTCGTTTGATTCGCGCGCGGTCTCGGCAGGTGACGTGTTCTTTTGCAAAGGTGCTGCCTTTAAGCCCGCGTTTTTGAGCATGGCGCTCGATGCGGGCGCCATCGCATTTGTGTGCGAGGAGTCGCTGGTCGAGTCTCTGGAGCCGCTGGCGCAGGAGAGCGGTGCTGCGATGCTGGTTGTTGATAGTGTTCGCACGGCCATGGCCCTGTTGCCGCCGGAGGTCTACGACCGTCCCGACCACGACGTCAAGATCGTGGGCATCACCGGCACCAAGGGAAAGACCACGGCCGCTTTTATGCTCCAGTCCATCATCAAAGCGGCGGGCGAGTCCTGCGGCATGATCGGCTCGGTGAGTACCGACGATGGCATCGAGTGCTACGAGAGCACCAATACTACGCCCGAGGCCCCCGAGGTCTGGCGCCATATCGCCAACTGCCGCATGTCCGGTCGCCAGTCCATGGTCATGGAGGTCTCGAGCCAGGCGCTCAAGTACCAACGCGTCGAGAATCTGCCGTTTGACGTGGCGTGCTTCCTCAACATCGGCCGCGACCACATCTCGCCGATTGAACACCCCACGTTTGAGGATTATTTTGAGAGCAAACTCAGGATCTTTGACCAGGCAAAGACCGCCGTGGTGAATCTGGGCACCGAAGAGGTCGACCGTGTGCTGGAGGCAGCGTCGACGGCCGAGCGCTTGGTGACCGTTGGTGTCGAGCATCCCGAGGCAAGCCTGTGGGCGAGCGACGTACGCATGGTCGGCTTTAGCATCGAGTTCAACTTGCATGGCCTGTGTGCCGACGAGTCCGAGGCGGGGGAGAAGATCCTGCTGGGTATCGCGGGAGACTTCAACGTGGAGAACGCGCTGGTCGCTACCGCCGCCGCGCGCGAGATCGGCATCGGTATCGAGGCCATCAAGAAGGGCCTCTCCAAACTGCGTGTGCCGGGCCGTATGGAGGTCGTGGAGTCGAAGGACGGCCGCGTGATCTGCGTCGTTGACTATGCGCACAACCAGCTTTCGTTCCGTTCGCTTTTCTCGTCGGTCAAGCGCGCGTTTCCCGCTAGTCCCGTCATTGCGGTGTTTGGCGCTGCCGGCGGCAAGGCGCAGGAGCGCCGCGAGCAGCTTCCGCGCGAGGCCGCACCATATTCCGACCTGATGATCTTTGCCAACGAGGACCCGGCTCACGAGGACCCGATGAAGGTCTGTCGCGAGCTTGCCGAGCATGTTCCCGACGATACGCCGAACAAGATCATCCTCGACCGCAAAGCCGCTGTGCATGCGGCGTTCAAGGCGGCGCGCGAGGAGTACGTCAACCCCGATGCTCCCACCATTGTCTTGCTGCTGGCAAAGGGTGACGAGGAACTCATGCACGTGGGCGACGAGTTCGTGCCCATCGAGAGCGACCTTTCGCTGGCCAATCGCCTAATCGATGTTACCCAGTTTGACTAATGAACCATGATGGCGGCGGCGCCCTGAGTGCGCTGTCGCCATAAGCGTGTTCCCTCAATCAAAACATGCAGTCCAAGTCCAAACCCTTCTACGTAAACGGAGTAACCATGTCCCACAACACCCTGTCGACCGTTGCCGAGCTTTCGGGCGAGATGCGCGAGCGCTTGGCCAAGGTCAAGTACGTCTTTACCGACCTGGATGCCACGATGCTCGCACCCGGCTCGTGCGTGCTGCGCGACAACGACGGCAACCCCTCGACCAAACTCGTCGAGGCCGTCGTGGCGCTCGCTCGCGCTGGTATTCAGGTGGTTCCCACCTCGGGCCGCAACCGTACCATGATCCACGAGGACGCGCGCGTGCTCGGCCTCAACTCCTACATCGGTGAGATGGGCGGCCTGGTCATGTACGACCTCAAAGCCAACGATTGGGAGTATCTGACCGGTGACATGCCTTACGACCCCGCCTGTGGCCTTACTCCGCACCAGGTGATCGAGCAGACCGGCGTGTGCGAGAAGATCCTTGCCCGCTGGCCGCACAAGATCGAGTATCACAACGACATGTCGACCGGCTACAAATACCGTGAGGTCACCGTCGGCATGCGCGGCGATGTGCCCGACGATGAGGTCCAGGCCATCCTGGACGAGGCCGGCTGCGGTCTGATCTGGGCTTGCAACGGCCATCTGACTCACCTGTCCAAGCCGACGACGCTCGAGCTCGATCGCGTCGAGGACGGTCGCGCATTCAACATCAACCCCGCGGGCCTCAACAAGGGCGTCGCCATTGCGCGCTTCTGCGAGCACCTGGGGATCGAGCGCGAGGAGACGTTGGCGCTCGGCGACTCCGAGTCCGACTTCTACATGGCCGATCACGTGGGCACGTTCTGCCTGGTCGAGAATGGCCTGACGAGCGCCGGCGCGCCCGAGTTCCTGGCTGCTTACGAGAACGCTTTCGTTACGCGCGGCAAAATTGTCGACGGTTGGGCGGCGACGGCAGAGCTGCTGGTCGCGGCGCGTTCGTAGCGCGCCGCCGCCGCACTTGGACATGTCTTTTCGAGAGAGACTGGTGAGGTAATGTCCGATATCGAGAATCCGGCAGGCGACACGCGCCCGATTGGCGTGTTCGATTCTGGTTTGGGCGGTCTGACGGTTGCGCGCGCGATTGCGACGGCGCTGCCGCACGAGTCCGTCTACTACTTTGGCGACACTAAGCGCTGTCCCTACGGCACCCGCACCGAGGATGAGGTGCGCTCGTTTGCGTTGCAGGCGGGTCGTTGGCTTTCGAAGCACGACGTCAAGATTATGGTCATCGCCTGCAACACGGCGACCGCTGCGGCCTTGCGTCTGGCCCAGCAGGTGCTCGACGTTCCCGTGATCGGTGTGATCGCGCCGGGTGCCCGTGCGGCAATCAACAGCACGCGTACGCGTCGCGTGGGCGTGCTCGCCACCAACCTCACCATTCGCTCGGGCGCCTACACGCGCGCCATTCAGGACCTGGATGCCGGCGTCGATGTATACGGCTGTCCTGCCTCGAGCTTTGTCGAGGTTGTCGAACACGAGCTCGCCTCGGGTGCACATCTGCAGGAACAGTGGCTTGAGAACGAGGACATCTTCGATACGCCTGCCGTGCGTGCGCTGGTGGGTGCCACGGTTGAGCCGCTGCGCGACCACGGTATCGATACCGTGGTGCTCGGCTGTACGCATTTTCCGCTGTTGGTGGAACCTATCCGCCATGCGCTGGGGCCTGGGGTGCGCGTCGTGAGTTCCGCCGAGGAGACCACACGCGAGCTGACCGATATCCTCACGCGCCGCGAGCAGCTGGCGGGCGACGCCGCCGAGCCGCAGCATCGTTTTGCCACGACGGCCGATAACATTGCCGAGTTTGCGGTGGCGGGCAGCTTTATCTTTGGTCAGCCGCTCAAGAGCATCGAACATATCGATATCGATGAGCTGAAATAGATGTGAGGCAGCCGCCAAAGCCTTCGCCACATATTTTGCCGAAAGGATATTTCTATGGAGTACATGCAGGTCAACCGCGCCAACGGTCGCGCCGCCAACGAGTTGCGCCCCGTTAAGCTCACCCGTGGCGTCATGAAGCACGCCCACGGCTCGTGTTTGGCCGAGTTCGGCGACACGCGCGTGCTGTGCGCCGCCACTATCGAGGAGGGCGTGCCGGGCTGGCGAAAAGGAGCTAAGGCCGGCTGGGTGACCGCGGAATACGCCATGCTGCCGGCGTCGACCGGCAAGCGCTGCAAGCGCGAGCACGCCAACCGCAAGGGTCGCTCCATGGAGATCGAGCGCCTCATTGGCCGCAGCCTGCGTACCGTCGTCAACATGAAGGCGCTCGGCGAGTACACCGTCACCGTCGACTGCGATGTGATTCAGGCCGATGGCGGCACGCGTACGGCGAGCATCACCGGCGCCTGGGTGGCGCTGCACGACGCCCTCACCATGTGGGTCGAGGCGGGCAAGATCGAGCGCATCCCGCTTATCGGCCAGGTGGCTGCCATCTCCATGGGCGTTGTCGACGGCAATACACTGCTTGACCTCGATTATTCCGAGGACAGCCATGCCGAGGTCGACATGAACCTCGTCGCCACCGACACCGGTGAGATGATCGAGCTCCAGGGCACCGGCGAGCAGGCGCCCTTCGACCGCAAGCGCCTCAACGCCCTGCTCGACCTGGGCGACAAGGGTATCGCCGAGCTCATCGAGCTTCAGCGCCAAGCCATCGCCTAACCTGCCAAAAGGGACGGGTTTATTTTGGTAGGTTTTATCTGCTGAAATGCTGCGTTGAAAGGTCCGATCGCCTGAGAGGGGAGAGGTCAAGTGCCCAAACGCCCCTCACGCGGCTTGCTATAGAGACAAGGAGGACAGTTATGGCACTTGAGAAGATCGACATCGACACCCTCGACCCGGCGGCGACCATCGTCGTGGCAACTGGAAACGCTCATAAACTCACCGAGATCGAGGCCATTTTGGGCAAGGTCATGCCCGAGGTGCGCTTTGTGGCGCTCGGCCAGCTGGGCGATTTTGAGGATCCCGAGGAAAACGGCACGACGTTTTTGGAGAACGCCATCATCAAGGCGCAGGCTGCGGTCGAGGAGACGGGTCTTATGGCCATTGCCGACGATTCGGGCTTGGTCGTCGACGCGCTGGACGGTGAGCCCGGTGTGTATAGCGCGCGCTACGCGGGCGTTCACGGCGACGACGCCGCCAACAATGCCAAGCTGCTCGTGAATCTGGATGGCGTGGCCGACGAGGATCGCACCGCGCGCTTTATGAGCGTCGTCGCGCTCATCGACACGGACGGTTTGGTCACCTATGGCGAGGGCGCCTGCGAGGGCGTTATCGCGCACGAGGGCCGCGGCGATCACGGCTTTGGCTACGACCCGCTGTTCCTGCCGGTCGACACGCCGGGCAAGACCATGGCCGAGCTGACGGCTGACGAGAAGAACGCCATCAGCCATCGTTTCCACGCGCTCGAGCATCTGTCCGCCAAGCTGACGGGCGAGGAGTAGACCGTGCGTGCGGTGGTGCAGCGCGTGCTCAACGCCGGCGTGACGGTCGACGGCGAGTGCGTGGGCCGCATTGGACGCGGCTACCTGGTGCTGCTGGGTGTGGGCCATGGCGATACGCGTGCCGAGGCCGACAAGCTGTGGGGCAAGCTCCGCGGGCTGCGTATCAACGAGGACGAGAACGGCAAGACCAACTTGGCGCTTGCCGATGTCGACGGCGAGGTGCTCGTGGTGTCGCAGTTCACGCTGTTCGCCGATTGCCGCCACGGTCGCCGCCCATCGTTTACGGATGCCGGCGCCCCCGATGTCGCCAACGAGCTCTACGAGTACTTCCTGACGCTTGTTCGCGAGGACGTCGAGCACGTAGCACATGGCATCTTCGGCGCCGATATGAAAGTCGACTTGGTCAACGACGGCCCATTCACCATCGTCTTGGACACCGACAACCTTTAGGTTACGCGGTTTTACCAAACCGCGTAACAACTGGTCATGCGAGGTTGTCGTCTGGTACGTATTTGGGACGGGGATTATTTAGCTACTTGCGTATGGCCACAACAGGGTGCTATAGTATTAGAGTTTTGTCTATCTTAGGGGTATTATCCCCTTTTTGAATTGCACCTTCTGGAGGCCCTGTTCATGGAAGAGATGGAAGTCAATCACGTCGACGACATCCACGAGAAGCTGACCGATATGGTGGGCGATCGCGTCAAGGTTAAGGCCAACATGGGCCGTACCCGCGTCGTCGAGCGCATGGGCACCATCAAGAGCGTCCACCCGGCCGTCTTCATTGTCGAGGTTGACGAGCGTCGCGGCCGCAAGTCGCGTCAGTCCTACCAGTATATCGATGTCCTCACCGGTCAGGTCGAGCTGTTCGACCCCGAGAGCGGCGAGCACATCTTTACCCCGCTCGGCAATCAGCTCGAGGAGCATTAACGGTGACCGATCGGTCCCTGACTCTTTCCGCGCCGGCAAAGATTAACCTCTACCTGGGGGTTCATACCGAGCGCGATGACCGCGGCTACCACAGGGTCGATTCCCTGATGGCGGCCGTCGGTCTTTCCGATACCGTGACGGTCACGCCGGCGCAGGCGCTGACCGTCCAGACGGTTCCAGCATCAGATTTTCCCATGCAAAAGAATACGGCGTATCGGGCTGCGGTTGCTATGGCCGAGCATTATGGTCGCGAGGCAAACATCTGCGTGACGATTGAGAAACGCATTCCATTGTGCGCCGGCTTGGGCGGCCCCTCGACGGATGCGGCCGCGGTCATTGTCGCCTTGGCGGAGCTCTGGGGCATTGATCGCACCGACCCAGCGCTCGATGACATTGCGCGGGGCATTGGTGCCGACGTCCCGTTCTTTTTGCACGCGAGCCCTGCGTTTTACGTAGGTGGGGGAGACGTGCTGGCAACTGAGTACCCCGCGCTGCCCGCGACGCCCGTCGTACTGGTTAAGCCGCGCGAGGCAAGCGTTTCGACAATTGAAGCCTATCGACGTTTTGACGAGGCCCCGGTGCCTGCGGACAAGCCCGGCGCGATAGCTTCTGCCTTGCGTGCTGGTGATGCCGAGACGGCATATGCGCTCATCCATAACAACCTAGGT
Source organism: uncultured Collinsella sp. (assembly GCA_902489965.1). Classification (GTDB taxonomy): domain Bacteria; phylum Actinomycetota; class Coriobacteriia; order Coriobacteriales; family Coriobacteriaceae; genus Collinsella. The sequence continues at coordinate 3,535 of CABUCA010000055.1, read as the reverse complement.
GTCATTTCCGCACAGATGGAGCCGCAGATTCAAACGGTCCTCGACTGGCTGCGTAAACAGGACGGAACCGTTGCTGTAGATGTGTGCGGATCGGGTGCCTGCTCGTTTGCCATTTGCGACACCGCTGCCACGGCCGAAAGGCTTGCCGATGCTGCCCAGCAAAGTGGCTGGTGGGCCTGCGCGACTGAGCTTATTCCCAACACGGTTCAAATCGACGCGCCAAAGAAATAAAAATTTCTCTAGCACGCGGCGAAAATCTTTGTTACTATAGTCGAGCTAACGGGTTGTGGCTCAGTTTGGTAGAGCACTGCGTTCGGGACGCAGGGGTCGCTGGTTCAAATCCAGTCAACCCGACCAGAGCATGAGGAGGGACCGCTTCTTGCGGTCCCTTTTTTTAGCTAGTGTTGTGATACCGCGATACCCGCGGTATACTCATTCGAGCTTGTCTCGCTGTATTGTGGAGGTCTACATGTTTGGACTGAGGGCTCCTGAGCTCATCATTATTCTCGTCGTTGTCCTGATTATCTTCGGGCCCAAGAACCTGCCGAAGCTCGGCAAGTCCCTCGGCTCTACCGTCAAGAATATCCGTGAGGGTATGGAGGGCGACGATAAGGCCGAGACCAAGCAGGCCGAGGAGGTCGTGGTCGAGCAGTCCGAGGAGGACAAGGAGATCGCTGAGCTCGAGGCCAAGCTCGCTGCTGCCAAGAAGAAGCAGGCAGAGGACAGCGACGCGGACGCAGAGTAGTCCCATCCCTTTGGGGTGAGCACCTGACCGGCTTGCCCGCAGGCTAGCCGGTCTTTTTCGTTTTGTTGACAGTTGATTGTTGATCAGAGTTGGGGAGATATCCGTATGGACGCAAGCCAGATCGTACTGACCGCTGAGGGCCGCCAGAAGCTCGTCGAGGAGCTCGCTTGGCGTGAGGGCGATTACGCCAAGGAGATCGTCGAGGACATCAAGGAAGCCCGCGCGTTCGGCGACCTTTCGGAGAACTCCGAGTACGACGCCGCTAAGGACAAGCAGGCCCAGAACGCCGCTCGTATTGCCGAGATCCAGGCCATCCTCGCCAACGCTCAGGTTGCTGCCACCACGGGCGACCTGACCGTCTCCATCGGTTCCACCGTTTCGCTGATTGATCCCAACGGCGAGGTCATGGAAGTCACGCTCGTCGGTACCACCGAGACCAACTCGCTCGAGCACAAGATTTCCAACGAGTCTCCGGTCGGCCACGCCATCATTGGTCACGGCGAGGGCGACTCCGTCGAGGTCGTTACGCCTTCCGGCAAGACTCGCGTCTACACCATCGCCAAGATCGCACGCTAGACCACGGTCCCGCGTAAAGGTATGTTTTCGCTCCCTGGGACCGAATCCTGGGGAGCGTTTTAGTTTGAGGAGCTAACTTATGGCAGAGAACCAGAACGCCGCCGATCAGGCATCGACGCTCAACGACGAGCGCGCCACCCGCCTGGCCAAGCGCGCCGCCCTGTTCGAGGCGGGCCAGAACCCCTATCCCGAGCACTCTGAGCTTGAGGACTACGTCGCCGATATCGAGGCTAAGTACGCCGAGCTTGCCGATGGCGAGGACACCGAGGACGTCGTGAAGATCGCCGGCCGCGTGGTCGCCAAGCGCGGTCAGGGCAAGATCATGTTCATCGTCGTGCGCGATGCGACTGCCGAGATTCAGCTGTTCTGCCGCATCAACGACATGGACGAGGCTGCCTGGAATACGCTCAAGGCCCTCGACCTGGGCGACATCCTGGGCGTGACCGGCGTGGTCGTGCGCACCCAGCGCGGCCAGCTTTCCGTTGCCCCTAAGAGCGCGACCCTGCTTGCCAAAGCCGTTCGTCCGCTGCCCGAGAAGTTCCACGGTCTTTCCGACAAGGAGACCCGCTATCGCCAGCGCTATGTCGACCTGATCGCCAACGACGACGTTCGCGAGACCTTCCGTAAACGTTCGCAGATTCTCTCCACCTTCCGTCGCTTTATGGAGTCCGACGGCTACATGGAGGTCGAGACCCCCATCCTGCAGACCATCCAGGGCGGTGCCACGGCCAAGCCGTTCATTACCCACTTCAACGCGCTCGATCAGAAGTGCTACCTGCGTATTGCCACCGAGCTGCACCTCAAGCGCTGCATCGTCGGTGGTTTTGAGCGCGTGTTCGAGATCGGCCGCATCTTCCGTAACGAGGGCATGGACCTCACCCACAACCCCGAGTTCACCACGATGGAGGCCTACCGTGCCTTCTCCGACCTCGAGGGCATGAAGGCGCTCGCCCAGGGTGTCATTAAGGCGGCTAACAAGGCCATCGGCAACCCCGAGGTCATCGAGTACCAGGGCCAGACCATCGACCTTTCTGGTGAGTGGGCCAGCCGTCCCATGACCGACATCGTCTCCGACGTGCTCGGCAAGCAGGTCACCATCGACACGCCGGTCGAGGAGCTTGCTGCCGCCGCGCGCGAGAAGGGCCTGGAGATTAAGCCCGAGTGGACCGCCGGCAAGATTATCGCCGAGATCTACGATGAGCTGGGCGAGGACACCATCGTCAACCCGACCTTCGTGTGCGATTACCCCATCGAGGTCAGCCCGCTTGCCAAGCGCTTTGAGGACGACCCGCGCCTGACGCACCGCTTTGAGCTGGTCATCGCCGGCCACGAGTACGCCAACGCATTCTCCGAGCTCAACGACCCGGTCGACCAGGCTGAGCGCTTTGCTGCCCAGATGGCCGAGAAGGCCGGCGGCGACGATGAGGCCATGGAGTATGACGAGGACTACGTGCGCGCCCTCGAGTACGGTATGCCTCCCGCGGGCGGCATTGGCATTGGTATCGACCGCGTGGTCATGCTGCTTACCAACCAGGCTTCTATCCGCGACGTCCTGCTGTTCCCGCACATGAAGCCCGAGAAGGGTTTCCAGTCCGGTGCCGCTGCCGCCAAGGCTGCAGAGGCCGGCAACGCCGCGAGCCCATTCGTTAAGTCGCTTAAGCCCACGCTCGATTACTCCAAGATCGCCGTTGAGCCGCTGTTTGAGGAGTTCGTCGACTTTGATACCTTCTCCAAGAGCGATTTCCGCGCTGTGAAGGTCAAGGCATGCGAGGCCGTCAAGAAGTCCAAGAAGCTGCTGAACTTTACGCTCGACGACGGTACCGGTACCGACCGCACCATCCTCTCCGGTATTCACGCTTATTACGAGCCCGAGGACCTGGTCGGCAAGACCTTGCTCGCCATCACCAACCTGCCTCCGCGCAAGATGATGGGTATTCCCAGCTGCGGCATGCTGATCAGCGCTGTCCACGAGGAGGAGGGCGAGGAGCGCCTCAACCTGATCCAGCTCGACGCTTCCATCCCCGCCGGCGCAAAGATGTGCTAGGGGGTTACGCGGGTTTACCAACCCGCGTAACCAGTTGACGCTGCAAGCCCGCCAGAGCGGCAATCTGCCTTTCAACTTCGGCGGCATGACCAAAAGGTCAATGCCGCCTTGTTTCAAGGCACCTTGCTCGCTCTGGCGGGCTTTCGCTCATATGACCCAATCCGCTGTCA
>CABUCA010000054.1 GCA_902489965.1 uncultured Collinsella sp. | reverse complement strand
GACAGGCCAATGGCGCTTAATATACGAAAACACGTTGAGCCCGCTTTTTCATCGCGCTAACGCTTCTTTGGGATCGACCTAAGGCGAGCGAACCATAGGGCTGCGGCACCCGAGGTCAGGAGCGCGGTGATGCAAGCGGCGATGGGAACTGGTCCTGTTGCCGGTAGGTCCTGCGGTAGGGTACAGCGTTGAATGACACAGTCCTCGTCATGTGACTCAAGTTTATCGCCGCCGCCGTTGCGACAAAGATCGACGCGTGCGCTGTTGGTGAGTGCGGTTTGGGGCGTATAAGCCGATGTTGCCTGCATGTGCACGACTGCGCCCCGAGCGTCTGCACCAAGGATTGCTTTGGTATCGTCAAGGTCGTCGTGCTCATCTTTGAGATCATCGCGGGTCCAAGAATCCGCATCGCTTCGAGTCGTAAAGTCGGCGGCTACCGCACCGTATTCAATGCGAATGCCCGTTACGACGGTATTGGACGCAAGGTCGAGTTCTTTCGCCTCGAGTGTGGTGGATTCCGTGGTCGAGACATCCGCCTTCCAGAGGTGCCAGCCGTCGTAATCGACGAGGCGGCAATCCTCACCCAGACTTTCCCTTACTTCGTCGGACTCAAGCCAAGGATTTTCGTGCCCATCGTCAAGTGTCGCGTTTGCCGGCTCATCGACGTCTGTCGAGTCCAACGGCGTCGTGCGATACCACACGTTGCACAGACCATTGAGGTCGCCGATGGCGACGGGGGTTTCGATTGAGACGAATCTCGCCGTATCGTTCTCGGCACACTCAAGATCATCGGTAATTGTGAACTCATCAACCCAGGTAGTTGAATCGTTTCGAGCGTCGATGGTATAGGAGAAAAGTCCATCCGTATTGGTTTGCGTCGCGGCGCGATTTTTACCATCGCCGTTGGCCAACAGACCCTTCCCGATAGGTTGGACAAGCTCCTGACGCTTGTCGACCTGTCCTTTGATCTCGATGGGCGTATCCTTCATCGCGACGGATTGGACTTCTCCCGTATCCTTTATTTCAAACGTTATCTCCTCGGCAAGGTCATAGGTCCGCGGAGACATCATTTCGCGCAACGAGTAGGTGCCGGGTGCAAGATGTTCGACGCGGTGTGGCTTGTCGGATGAGGTCCAGGAGTCTATTTCGGTTTTATCGGGACCATATAAGGTGAGCTGTGCGCCTTTCACTTCCTGCTCACCGCTTGCATCGACCTTGGAGATATCAACCTTGGTGTAATCGTCGGAAACGTTAAGCCGTGCTTCTACAACGGGTGTTTTCTGGTCGGCATAAGTAAGGTCGACAATATGGGTTGTCTGATCGAGCAAGAAGCCTGCCGGTGCTTGAGTCTCGACAACCTCGTAGCGTGCGGTGCCAGATCCCAGTGGGAGGCTGCCCGCGCGTGCTTCTCCAGTTTCATCCGTCGTGACGGTCGCGACAGTCTCACCGTCGAGCGCGGCAATGCTACCGTCGGGGCGCACGATATCACCCGAGGCACGGATCTCAAAGACGGCGCCCGCGAGGCTGCTGCCGTCTATGGCATCGGTTTTAACGATCCTGATGTTTCCGGTCGCGGCGTGGTCATAATACGAGGCGATTGCAACGGGCGTTAGGTTCATGTCGGCGGGTATGTTTACCTCGATCTCTTCGCCGACAAGATAGGGCTCTTTGGCCGAGGTTTCGCGTACATAATAGGTGTCCGGCATGAGCGATTCGGGCAGTGTGACGGTGCCGGTCGCGTCAGTCGTAAAGGTGTCCATTACGTTATGTGCTGGATACCAGCAAGTTTGTGAGACAGGTTCGTGATTGCTGTCGAGGAGTTGGAAGGTGAATCCGGCTAGGGGAACAGAAGCGCCTGTTTGGGCATCGCGTTTTACAATCTGGAGATGCGTCGACAGCGCGTGGTTGTCCACAATATATTGAAGCTCGGCCCCGTCGGAAATCTGATTGGCCCCGACGGTCCATTCCCCTGCACGTTTAAAACCCTCGGGGACGGTTTCCGGAACCTCGCGAATCGTGTAGCCGGCACGGTCGTATGGGACAGCTCCGTGGACACCGGCGGGTCGCTTGCCTGTGCCGAACCATGCTTCGGGCTGATCTTTGGTGGAGGTAAAGCCATAGATGTTTGTGGTCAGTGTGCCAACAACCTGCTGAGAGCTGTTGCTGACAACCTCAAAGACAACATCACCCGCCGGCTGCTCCAGGCCGGATTGGTCGCTATTGCCGTAATCCTTGAATTTGGAAATCTCAAGGTCAAACGCAATGGGGATATCGGAAATGCGGGATTCGATCTCGACCACGCCTGAATCGCCGAGCTGGTCGGCTCCAACGGTATAGGTCCAGCTGTCGTTGGATGGCAGGTAGCCCTCGGGGGCCTTTGATTCGTAGATGGTAAAGGTTCCTAAGGGGACATCGGCGAGGGTGGCCCGACCGCTTTCGTCGGTCGTGAGGATTTGTGCCCATCCAGGGGTTGATTGCGATACGCACACGAATTCTGCTCCTGCGAGCGAACCCCCAACTTGGGGGCCTGCATTCGTTGCGGCGTCGAGCTTTACAATGCGCAAGGTAATGGTGCCGGGTTGTTCATCAATGGTGACGTATCCGCCGTTATCCGTCGTGGTAAAGGCAATGCGATCGTGCAGGGGGATATAACCAGCTGGCGCTGTTGTCTCAACTAGGTAGTATGCCGTGTTGGGTAGGAGTGTTGCCTGCGCTCGACCGTTGCCGTCCATCTGGACGGTGGCGACACGCGCGCCGCTGGCGCTCTCAAAAACATCGAATGTTGCCCCGTCAAACTGATAAGTATTGTTTCCGCTGGTAATGGCAGCGTTTGCAGACTGCTTTTGGAAGGAAACAGAGACCGCCGGCAGTACATAGAGCATGTCTTGACGTTTGCTGCCGCCCGATACGGTTCCTATATAGCGCCGCGCGCGGTGCGGAGCGGCTTTGATGCTTCCTGATTTTGCGCTGTCGTGGAGCCATCGCGCGGCCGCCACGACTTCATTGTCGGCGGTAAAGTGCCCACTCTTGGTTTTGCCCTGAGCGGTCGTGTAGGAGTAGGTGCCGTCGACATGGGTAGTGCCGTTGAGCATCCATACGGCAAGCTGGGTGGCGGCGCGGGCGCGATCGGGTGAAAGATGGTAACCGCCAAACGACGTGGCGGTAGGATATCCGTGACAAACGATTGCCGCGAACTCGTCGTCGAGCCACACCCAGCCTTGATCAAAGTTGAGCCATGGGCCGCCCGGCTTGGTGGGGCCGGGGCGCTCCTGGTTCATGCAGTAGGCAATCGAGGCGTCTTGAGCTTCATACTTGCCGATGAAGAAGGGCCCACAATCATCGCTAATAGTGCGGAAGCCGAGCTGGTCGTAGCCATCGACGGCAAATGCGGCTCCCGGTGCCAGGCAGCCGAACAGCAGGAAGAGGAGCAGGAGCAGCGGACCTGTTGCGATTGCGCTGTGGACAGAGTGCGTGGGTGCGTTGGACATGGCTGCTCCTTATCCCTCGTGCGCCGCATGGGGAGGTTGCGACGCGTAGGATGAGGCTACCCCCGAGGTTCATGCGGGTAAGTACCGGAGCCTGACCAAAAGCTTGCCCAATTCCTGACAAATTGAGCTCAAATACAACAATCAGGCAAAAGCGCAGGTAGAAGATAAGGAGAACAGGAGGCCAAAGGTCCTCGTCTCCACAATTGATGCGATTTTCAAACGAATCTCCACAGCTAAAACAAGCATCGCCACCCTTGTATCGAACAAGACAACCGCGTTATACTAGCCAACACACAAGCGGGCATCGCCAAGTGGTAAGGCATCAGCTTCCCAAGCTGACACTCGCGGGTTCGAGTCCCGTTGCCCGCTCCAGCTAGAAGCACAAGCACGGCACCATCACGGTGCCGTGCTTTTTTCAATAAAGCGCCGGGACTCGAACCCGACAGGGTGCGAGCGTTAAATAAACGCGAAGCGTTTATAGCGAGCAGGCAAGGTCGCCGATAGGCGACCGCAGCCGGTGCGGATTTGCGAAGCAAATACGCGGACGTCCCGTTGCCCGCTCCATCGAGCGCGGGAGACCTTGGGACGGCCAATTCAACAAAGTCTTCCCCATCGTCTCCGTGAATCCGAGGAGATCGACCGCAGCCGGTGCGGATTTGCGAAGCAAATGCGCAGACGTCCCGTTGCTTGCTCCAATTCCAAAATGTTAGGTTAATGCCTGCTGCCCATACTTGCACCTGCGCACGGTACAATGGTTGGGTTACGACCAACGTGCCAATAACCAAAAAGGAGCCGCTATGATCGATCGCTATACCCGCCCGGAGATGGGACACATCTTCTCCCTCGAGAACAAGTACGCCATTTGGCAGGAGATCGAGGTCCTGGCCTGTGAGGCCCAGGCGGAGCTCGGCAAGATCGGCATTTCTAAAGACGAAGCCCAGTGGATCCGCGACCATGCCAACTTTGAGAAGGCAAAGGTCGACGAGATCGAGGAGGTCACGCGCCACGACGTCATCGCCTTCCTGACCAACATGAAGGAGTACATCGACGCCGATGTTCCCGAGGGCGACCCCAAGCCCAGCCGCTGGGTTCACTATGGCATGACCAGCTCCGATCTGGGCGACACGGCTCTGTGCTACCAGCTCACCCAGGCCTGCGACCTGATCATCGAGGACGTCAAGAAGCTCGGCGAGATTTGCAAGCGTCGCGCCTTTGAGGAGCGCAACACGCTCTGTGCCGGCCGCACTCATGGCATCCACGCCGAGCCGATGACCTTCGGCATGAAGTTCGGCTCTTGGGCCTGGGAACTCAAGCGCGATCTGGATCGCCTTGAGGACGCCCGCAAGAATGTTGCCTTCGGTGCCATCTCGGGTGCTGTCGGCACGTACAGCTCCATCGAGCCGTTTGTCGAGGAGTATGTCTGCGAGCACCTGGGCCTGGTTCACGACCCGCTGTCCACGCAAGTTATCAGCCGCGACCATCACGCCTATCTCGCCGGCGTTCTTGCCACCACCGCGGCCACCTGTGAGCGCATCGCTACCGAGGTTCGCAATCTGCAGAAGACTGATACCCTCGAGGCCGAGGAGCCGTTCCGCAAGGGTCAAAAGGGCAGCTCCGCCATGCCGCACAAGCGCAACCCGATCACCATGGAGAAGGTCTGCGGTCTGTCGCGCGTCGTGAAGTCCAACGCTCAGGTTGCCTTCGATAACGTCGCCCTGTGGCACGAGCGTGACATTTCGCACTCCTCTGCCGAGCGCGTCGCCCAGGCCGACAGCTTCATCGCCCTCGACCACATGTTCCAGTGCCTCATCCGCGTTATCGACGGCCTGCAGCTGTATCCCGCCCGCATGATGGCCAACCTCAATAAGACCCGCGGCCTCATCTTCTCTTCCAAGGTACTGCTCGCCCTCGTCGACACGGGCATCACCCGCGAGGACGCGTACGCCATTGTGCAGGAGAACGCTATGGCAACCTGGCACGAGGTACAGGATTGTGTCTCCGGCCCCACCTTTAAGGAGCGTCTCGAGGCCGACCCGCGCTGCACCGTCAGTCAGGAGAAGCTCGACGAGATCTTTGATCCGTGGGACTTCCTCACCCGTATCGACACGGTCTTTGATCGTCTGGAGCAGCTGAGCTTCGAGTAGGTTCGGGCATAACGTTAGCTTTTTAGGACGCTTTGCTGGTAATGTGTGTTGCCGGCAAAGCGCCTCGTTGCATTTAGGGAAAGACGGGGATAATAGTCGTCTCGAATAACATTCTGAGAGGGGATCGCATGATTTCGTTTGATTACAAGCCTCAGGGCGTGTGTGCTCGCAATATTCACCTTGACCTTTCCGATGACGGCAACAAGGTGGTGGGCGTTGAGTTTACCGGCGGCTGCGACGGCAATCTCAAGGCTATCTCCAAGCTGGTCGAGGGCGCTCCCGCCGATCGTGTAATCGAGGTTCTCGCCGGTAATACCTGCGGTATGAAAAAGACCTCCTGCGCCGACCAGCTTACGCGCGCTATCGAGGCCGCTCGCGCCGAGATCGCCTAATGGGTATCGCCGATCACATCAAGAACGGAATATCGCGTCGCGGCTTTGTACTCGGTGGGGCTGCCGCGGGCGCTGCCACGGTGCTTGCCGGATGCTCGAAAAAAACGGGTACCAGCGATGATGCCGCCGGCGAGCCGCAGGTTATCAAGGACGATTCCAAAATCATCTCGATTACGGATGAGTATGAGGCTGTCGACATCGATCTTGAGCCGGCGTCATCGTGGACGCTGCCTCTGGGTACGCTGCTGTACTACTGCGACGGCGATTACGCCGCGGCGATGATGGCGCCCGCATCGGCACTGCACGCCAACACACTCGGCGTGCTCAACCTGGGCGATGGCTCGCTTACCACATTAATCGAGGATCCTATCGAGGGCACGGGATACGCATTCTACGATGTCCGTGCCGGCGACGGCGTATTCGCGTGGGTTGAGATGAACTTTGCCAATTCATCGTGGAAGCTCTACGCTCAAAATCTGTCGGGCGCTTCGCTCTCTGGCGACGTGGTTGAGCTCGATCGAGATGGCAAGGACTATGATCCGCCCCTGTTCACGGCGTTCGGGTCATCAGTCATCTGGTATAAAATGCCTTCGGCAGGCGGCAATAAAACGAGTAGTGATTCGTTTTGCTATCGTCGCTCGCTTGATGAATCCAAGGCCGAGGTAATTTGGAAATCGACGGGCCGCTTTGCATCGGCCCCGCGCGCGAGCGACGGCATTTTGACCATCTCGCCGCGTGTCCGCAACGACGAGGGCGTCTACTACGGCATAACGGCAATCGATCTGACCGACGGCAACAACACCAAACGTGCCCAGCTAGTTCTTCCCTCGTCAGTCTCGCCTTTCGAGGCCGTATATATGGGCGATACCTTCGTGTTTTCTATCGAGGCGACCTATAGTGGCGTGGGCAGCCTGGGCAACATGGGCACGTATATCGGTAATGAGGGAGGGCCGTATCTCTTCCTGTCCCGCGAGCCGCTTGCATGTGCGGCTGGCAAGAAGAATAAATACCTTGTTAAGGTACAGGCGTCGCATTTCCTGATCGACACCTCTGCCAAGACCTATGGCTCGCTGCTGTCGCCCGACCGCGCTTTGGAGTATGGCGATTATCCAGCTACGGCGGGAAAGTCGGACTCATTCCTTACGTACGCCACGGTGCGCAACAGCCAGGGTATACCAGAGACGGTCACTGCACGCCTATTCTCTCTTTAAGCTTAGAGGGGTTAAAAAGGCGCCAACAGGGGAATAAACGCGTTGTAATTGTGAGTACCGCCCGCCGAGCTGCCGCGTCATAGCGGCATCCGGCGGGCTCAGGTGCGTTAAAATGGGCTTGTTCTTAGCTAATTGAGACAGGGGGGCCGTGTTATGGCTTCAGATGCAAAAAAGATTCTGCTGGTCGAGGATGAGAAGGCAATCCGTGACGCCGTCGCTGCCTATCTCGAGCGCGAAGGCTACTGGGTTGTGGGCGTCGGCGACGGTCAGTCCGCGATCGAGGAGTTCGAGAAGCATCAGTTCGACCTGGTCGTGCTCGACCTTATGCTCCCCAAGATTCCCGGCGAGCGCGTTTGCCGCACCATTCGCGATACCTCGGATGTCCCCATCATCATGCTGACGGCTAAGGGCGAGATCGAGGACCGTATTATCGGTCTTGAGCTCGGCGCCGATGACTATCTGATTAAGCCGTTCTCGCCGCGCGAGCTCGTCGCCCGCGTTCGTGCTCTGTTCCGCCGTGCCCATCAGGCCGACGAGCCCGCCGTCGAGGTGCTCGACTTCGGCGATCTGGTCATCGATATCTCGGGCCACAAGATCTTGGTCGAGGGCAAGGAAGTCGATCTGACGGCTTCCGAGTTCAAGCTGCTCACCACGCTTGCCCGCCATCCCGGCCGTGTGTATAACCGCATGGAGCTGGTCGAGAAAGTGCTCGGGTATGACTTTGAGGGCTATGAGCGCACCATCGATAGCCACGTGAAGAATCTTCGCGCCAAGCTGGGCGATGATCCCAAGAAGCCCAAGTGGCTCTACACCGTCCATGGTGTCGGCTATCGCTTCGAGGCTCCGGCCAAGACCGATAAGTCGGACGAGAAATAGGGAAATCACATATGACACCTGCGCGCTTTGAAATCGGACAAAAGCACAAGCAGGAGAGCGAGGCGGGTTCCAAGGCTAGTTGGAACACGCCTCGTTCCGATTCACGGCCAACGATGAGCTATCCCTCGCGCATGGCACTTGCTTTTGCTCTGACATCGCTCATGACGGTATTGGTGCTGGTGGGCGTTGTCTCTGTTGTGTGGGGCACGGTCTTTTCGGATTACACACGCTCCAATATCGTCGAAATCGCAAATTCCGCTGCCGAGAAGTTGGCAACCTCATATGAGGAAAACGGCTCTTGGACCGCGGGAGAACTGCGCACGGTCGCAACGTCGAGTTTGGTTTCCGACGATCTGGGTATGCAGGTCGTCAATAAAAAGGGCGTGATCGTTTATGACGATTCCTGGCCCTCGGCAAGCGCCACCGCCGATGTACGCGAAAACCAGGCTACGACCGACGACACGAGCGGCAAGAGGGCATCGCATAGCCCGGTCTCGTCTGCTCCAACCGACTCCGATAGCGTTGCTAACGTCGAGATTGTAACGTCTTCCGGCGAGCATGTCGGACAGGTAAAGCTGTGGGCCATCGGCTCCGACGCGCTGCTCACCAAGGCGGACTCTGCGTTTAGGGAGAAGACCTTTAACGCCATGGCCCTCGCCGCGGTTGTTGCAATCTGCATTTCGGTCGTTATCGGATCGCTCGTGTCGCGCATGCTCACCAAGCCGATTCATCGCATCACCAGTACCGCAAAGCAAATCCGTGACGGCGACCTGTCGGCTCGCACGGGACTGCGCGGTGATGACGAGATCGATCAGCTGGGTGAGACCTTCGATGAGATGGCCACTTCGCTCGAGAAGGATATGAAACACGAGAAGCGCCTGACCTCAGACGTTGCACACGAGCTTCGCACGCCGCTTATGGCCATGCTCGCAACGGTCGAGGCCATGCAGGATGGCGTGTATCCCACCGACGATGAGCATTTGGAGACCGTTGCTTCCGAGACGCGTCGCCTGGCTCGTCTGGTGCAGCAGATGCTCGACCTATCGCGTATGGAAAACAGCACGGCTCCGCTCAATCTAGAACCGGTGGACATGGTTCCGTTCGTGCGATCGATTGTGAACGGCCAGGAGCGTCTGTTTGCCGACCGTGACCTTCGTCTTCGCTTTGCAGATGAAACCCAAGGGCACGACGATGTCGTCGAGGCCGATCCTGACATGATCACGCAATGTGTTATCAACCTCATGAGCAACGCCATGCGCTACACCCCCGAGGGCGGTTGGGTCGTGGTGTCGGTGCTCAGTGACCGCAGGCACGTCAGCATTGCCGTTTCTGATACCGGCATCGGTATTGCCAAGGACGATCTGTCGCGCATTTTCGGGCGGTTTTGGCGCGCCGATGCCAGCCGCGCCCGCGAAGCTGGCGGCCTGGGCGTCGGCCTCGCCGTGACCAAGCAGATCGTCGAGCGTCACCATGGCTACATATCCGTGGAGTCGGAGCTTGGAAAGGGTACGACTTTTACAATTCATCTGCCCCGCGAGCACACGGCGGACGCGGCATCTACTACAATGGAGCACTAGCTTTTCGCTATTCGGTGAAGGAGGGGCCGCGTCCCTGCCGCTCCGAGTTTGCGAAAACATGCGGGAAAGAACCCGCATTTCTGTCGTATTTAGGTAAGGAGTGACTCACGTGACAACGATGGAGCGTCGTCCGGATTCCCGTGGCAAGGTTCGTGATATTTACGATGCCGGTGAAAACCTGCTGATGGTCGCCACCGACCGCATTTCTGCGTTCGACTTCATTCTTCCCGACGAGATTCCGTTTAAGGGAGAGGTGCTCAATCGCATCTCGGCATTCTGGTTCGATAAGTTTGCCGACATCGTCCCCAACCATCTCGTTTCCATCGACCCGGCGGATTTCCCCGAGGAGTTTGCTGAGTATCGTGACTACCTCGCTGGCCGCGCCATGCTGGTTAAGAAGGCCCAGACGATTCCTATCGAGTGCATCGTCCGCGGCTATCTGACCGGTTCGGGCAAGAAGACCTACGACGAGAACGGCACCGTCTGCGGCATCCAGCTGCCTGAGGGCCTGACCGAGGCTTCCAAGCTTCCCGAGCCGTTGTTCACGCCGTCCACGAAGGCCGAGATCGGTGACCACGACGAGAACATCTCGTTCGAGCGTTGCTGCGAGATCGTGGGCGAGGACATCGCCACGCAGATTCGTGACCTTTCCCTCAAGATCTACAAGGCCGCTGCCGAGTACGCCGCGACCCGTGGCATCATCATTGCCGACACCAAGTTCGAGTTTGGTGTCATCGATGGCAAGGTCACGCTGATCGACGAGTGCCTCACGCCCGACTCCAGCCGTTTCTGGCCTGCTGCCAGCTACGAGGAGGGCGAGATCCAGCCTAGCTACGACAAGCAATTCGTCCGCAATTGGCTCAAGGCCAACTGGGATATGACGGGGGAGACCCCGCACCTGCCCGCCGAGGTCATCGATGGCACGTCCGAGCGCTATCGCGAGGCCTTCCAGATCATCACGGGCTCCCAGTTCACAAGCATGAAGGAGAACGCATAAGTGAGTACCCGTAGCGCCACGAACAAGCGCACGCAATCCCACGAAGTTACCGGGGTTGCGCGCAAGTCTGCCGCATCTGCTAAGCCCGCCCGCCAAGCAGCGAGCTCCGTTCGCGTCGTGCCGGCTTCGTCTAAGGCACGCCGCAAAGAGCTCGAGAAGGGCGAGAACCTCGAGGGCCTCTCTAAAGAGGAGAAGCGCGCCCGCAAGGCTAAGCAGCGCGCCAAGGAGGACCGCATCTATACGGTGTCGAATATCCTCCTCAAGCAGGACGAGGACTACACCAAGCGCCGTCGCATCTGGTGGATTGTGCTCGCCATTGGCATGGTGCTCGTCGTGGCAATTTGGGCCTCGCTGTACTTCGCTCCCGCTGGCATGGTGTCCAGCCCTGTCCAGATGGTCGGCATCGTTTTGTCCTATGTCATCATCCTAGGTGACTTTATCTACGACTTCGCTCGTATTCGTCCCTTGCGCAACATGTACCGCGCGCAGGCCGAGGGCATGTCCGAGAACAAGCTCAACGCTCTTATCGAGCGCGCAGCTGCCGAGGAGGACAAGAAGGACTCCAAGAAGAAGTAGCGTTTGCATACATACTTATCGCTAAGATATAAGGCGCGTCGTTTTTGCGGCGCGCCTTTTTACTGTTCTATAGATAGATGGAGTGGCACATGATTCGAGCTGCCCTGACGGTCGAAGAGGCCCTGGAGGGTATGAAGTCCCTGGAGCCCAAGATTAAAAACTATGCGCGCCTGGTTGTCCGCAAGGGCGTAAACGTTAAGCCCGGCCAGGAAGTCGTCGTTCAGTCTCCGGTTGAGTGCGCGCCGTTTGCGCGCGTGGTGGTCGCGGAGGCCTATGCTGCCGGCGCCGGCCACGTGACGGTCATCTGGGCCGATGATGCCGTGACGAGGCTCACGTACGAGCATGTCGAGAAAAGCTATTTTGAGCAGACGCCCGAGTGGAAGCGCCTGCAGCTGGATTCCCTGGCCCAGGACGGTGCCTGCTTTATCTTTATCGAGGGTGCGGACCCCGCCGCCCTTAAGGGCATCGATCCCGCTAAGCCCGCTGCAGCTTCTAAGGCAAAGAACACGCAGTGCAAAGTTTTCCGCCGTGGACTGGATTACAACATCAATCCGTGGTGCATCGCCGGCGCTCCGGTCGTGGCTTGGGCGCGCGAGGTGTTCCCGGGAGACGCCGATGAGGTTGCAATCTATAAGCTGTGGAATGCGATTCTGCACACCGCTCGCGCCGATGGCCAGGACCCAGAGAGCGACTGGGAGCTCCATGACGCCGCATTCGAAAAGAACCTGCGTTTCCTGAACGACAATCGTTTCGACTGCCTGCATTACACCGCGGCAAATGGAACCGATCTGACGATTGGCATGACGAAGGGTCACGAGTGGGCCGGCGGCAAGGGCAAGACGCCCGATGGGCACCCCTTCTTCCCCAACATTCCCACCGAGGAAGTCTTCACTTCGCCCGATCGCATGCGCGCCGACGGTATCGTGTGCTCGGCCATGCCGCTCATCCACCACGGCAATAAAGTCGACGATTTTTGGATTAAGTTCGAGGGCGGCCGCGTGGTGGACTACGACGCCCGCGTGGGCAAGGCAACGCTCGCAAGTATCATCGATACTGACGAGGGCGCTGCTCACCTGGGAGAGGTCGCGCTCATTTCCAAGAACACGCCGATCCGCGAAAGTGGTGTTCTGTTCTACGATACGCTCTATGACGAGAACGCTAGCTGCCATCTTGCGCTAGGTGTCGGTTTCCCCGAATGCATCGAGGGTGGGTACGACATGTCCAAGGAGGAGCTCCTGGAGCATGGTGTTAACCTCTCGAGCACGCACGTCGATTTTATGATCGGCACGGACGACATCGATATTACGGGCATTACGCCTGATGGACGTGAAGTTGTGATTTTCCAGAACGGCCAATGGAGTTGGGAATAGTTCCAGACCGTGGTACAATGCCACCCGCGGGCCGTTAGCTCAGCTGGCAGAGCAGGGGACTTTTAATCCCAAGGTCCAGGGTTCGAACCCCTGACGGCCCACCATAGAATAGAAAAGCGACTGGCGGATGCCGGCCGCTTTTTTGTTACCGCGGCACGGGTTCGAACCCGAAAGGGCGCGGAGCTGAGGAAACGCATGAGCGTTTGCCAGCGCAGCGCGCAAGGCGCGAAAGCGCCGCAGCGGCCGCCTGCGAAGCAGGCTGAACCCCTGACGGCCCACCCAAAGATTGTTGAGACGGTCAACTTCGTTTGGCCGTCTTTTTTGTTGCCGGTGCACGGGTTCGAACCCGTATCTATCTATATATAAGAACGCTTGGCGAACAAAACCCGCCTTTTACCGATGGGAAACAAATAGCTGATGCCTTTGGAGTAAAGTAGCGCTCCAGAGATGACCGATGTCTCAATACTCATAAAACAGCTGGTCATCGCCAATATCAGAAGCTGCTGCTTCGAATACGGCCTCAGCGAAGCAACTGAGGGTTCTATTCATTTGTGAACAAAATATGGAGTGCGCGATTCCCGCCCCCGGGGCCCCTCCGGTCTGGCAATATATCTCCTTGCCGCGCGGCCCGGTGGAACCGGATGAGCCGCG
>CABUCA010000053.1 GCA_902489965.1 uncultured Collinsella sp. | reverse complement strand
CGACGGAGGCCACATTAAGTGGCCTCCTGTTCGTGCGGAACTCGCGATAAACCTAAGCCGGTGTCCCCGCTCTCCCGGGGCCTGTGGTTACCTGGTTGTTGCATGCGGCTCGCTTTTCGGAACTGGGCTGATATTTTCTTGATGTTAGGCGCTCTTGGTCCTAATGGGCTTGGGGCGCCTTCGCGTTTCCTCGGCTTCGCACCCTTGCGGGTTCGAATCCCTCCGCTTGCCCACATAAAAGCGCCCTGGGCCGTTATGGGCTCAGGGCGCTCAATTGTAATGGCTGGGACGGAGGGATTCGAACCCCCAACAGCCGGCACCAAAAACCGGAGTTCTACCGTTGAACTACGTCCCAATGTGTGGTGTTGCCCAAAAGCAACTCGTCTAGTTTACCTAATCTGCGAGGGCATCGCAAACGCCGTCGAGTAGGCGTACGGCGAGCGTCTGCGCGTCGCTGGCCGTGAAGGTGCCGTTGTAGCGCGTCATGCCCGTGAGCTCAATGCGAATGCGAGCCGGCTTCTGTTGCGCGGCGACATTGGCGGTGCGGATGCGCTGGGCCAGGTTGTGGCACTCGGCGAGGGCAATCGTGGCGCGCGGTGCGGCGTCGGCGGGCAGCTCGTCGCTTGCAATCTCGAGCACCAGGTCAACGTCGGTTGGGACCTCGGAGTCGCAGAGCATCATGCCGCTGTTGTCGGTCGTTGCCGTGGCGATATTCCACATGCGCGACGCAACACTGCGTGCGATGGGGTCCTCGCCGATAACGGCAATCTGGAAGCGCTCGAGCACGTTGGCGGCGCGAGCAAAACCGATGCGGGACTCGGCTTCGGTGACCGAGGGCTTGCCCTCCCACACATGGTGCAGGCGGTTGATGTAGGCGTAGGTGTCCTGGAAGGCCATGCCGTCGGCAAACAGGCCGACATTTTCCTGGAACTGCTGCAGGGCGGCCTCGGTATGCGGACCAAAGTAGCCGTCGTCTTCACCACAGGCAAAGCCCAAAACGTTGAGAGCGCGCTGCAGGGCCTGCACATCGGCGCCATGGAAATTGGGCATGCGCAGATAGAGGGTGCGGTCGCCCAGCTTATACGAAGCGTCTACAAGGGCGCTCCAGCAGGGGATATCGACGGCATGACCGGCAGCAAGGCCGCTGTCGAGCCTGAAGGTGCTGACGGCCTGCTCAGTGGTGGCTCCAAAGTACTTGTCGGTGACTTCGGCGGCATCAATCGTGTAGCCGAGCTGCAGGAGACGAGACTGCACGTCCTCGACGGCTGCTCCTTGCATGCCCGTTGTAATAGGTTCCATGAACGAACCCCTTTCGGCGTACCATTCGTACTATTTGAGCGTCTGTCGGATAGACAACGCAAAGGGATGCATAAACATGCACTCAACAGTGTAGCAAGTTGTGCCTAAATACGCTGCTGACAGGTTTTATAACCCCCGTTAGTTAAGGCGCTCCACAAAGAAATCTGCCATGGAGAGGAACAGCTCACGTGCGTGCGGATCAAGCTCAACGTTCTCGATGGCCGCTTTGGCCTTAGCGGTCAGGTCGAGCGCGTAAGTGTGGGCGTAATCGATAGAGCCGGTCTCCTGGAAGATCTCCACGGCGCGTGCGAGCTGCGCGGGATCATCGGTGCCCGAGGAAAGAATCGCCTCGATCTCGTCGTGGTGGCGCTCATCAGAGAGGGCGTGTACGGCGACAAGCGTGCGCTTGCCCTCGGTGATGTCGGTGCGGAAGTCCTTGTTGGCGGCTTCCTTAGTGCCGACAAGGTTGAGCAGGTCGTCCTGAATCTGAAAGGCGAGGCCCGTGTGCAGGCCAAAGGCGCGCAGCGCTTCGATTTGCTCATCGCTGCCGCCGCCGATAATGGCCCCGGCGGCAAGCGGCGTGGCTCCGCTGTAAAACGCGGTCTTGTGCGTCGCCATGTCCAGGTAGTCATCAACCGAGATATCAAAGCGCCCGTCACGGACCCAACCCAGGTCGAGCGCTTGACCCTCGATGGTGCGGACGATCATCTCGGTAAGCTCGTGGAGCACACGCAGCTTCACGTCGGACTCCAGCGTGGGGTCGTCGAGAACCGTCTTGGTGACCATGGTGAGCGCCAGGTCGCCACAATTGATGGCAAGGCCCGTGCCCTCGGTAAGGTGCATGCAGGGCTTACCTCGACGAAGCTGTCCGTTGTCGGCGATGTCGTCATGGATAAGCGCTCCCGACTGAAAGTGCTCGATAGCTGCCGCCGCGCTGCGGGCGCTCTCAAAGCTGCCACCTACCGCGGTGGCGGCGAGCATGCAGATGAGCGGGCGGTGGCGCTTGCCGGCATTGGCCGTAAATGTCGAGAGCGGGGTATACAGGTAGCGCTCGATATCGGCAGAGGTCGCCTGTCCGTCAAAGAACGTGGCCAGATAGTCGTTGATCTGGTCAAAGTGCTGGGCTAAAAAGCTGGTAAACGGACTGGACACGGGTTCTCGCATTCTTTCTTAGGTTGCATCGTTGCGGTGTGCAGATACCATATTGCCACATTGGAGTTGCCGGCGCGTCTGTTTTGGCGATTTGGGGAAACGGGACGCGTGCGCGTGCCGGCTGCTTATATAAGCCTAAAGTGCTCGAGCGCCTTGACGACGCCATTTTTGTCGACCGAGTCGGTGATGTAGTCGGCGCGCTTTTTGAGATAGTCCGGCGCATTGCCCATGGCGATACCGACATCGACGGCGTTCATCAGCGAGACGTCATTGCTGGCGTCGCCGATGCCGTATACGGTTCCGTGGTGGGGATCGAGGGCGTCGAGTACAGACTGGATGCCCCCGCGCTTCGTGCATTCGCGGGGCGAGATTTCGGTTACCTCGAGTTCGAGCTCGTTAAAGCACAGCAGCGGCTCAAGTGCCTTATCATGAGCGATGTGGTTGGCGAGTGATGTAGACATCAAGATCTTGTAGACACTGTAATGTTGCAGCTGCGTGACTGCGTCGCCCAGGGTGCGCGCGTATCCGGGAGCATCGGGCGCATCGGCACTCATGCGCACGACGCCGTTGAGGCCCTCAAAGCGGATGACCTCGCCCGATTGCTCAAGGTAGGGGGCAAGACGCTGCAGCATACTGGGCGTCATCGACAGATCGCGAATTGCGTGTCCGTTGATCTCGGCGTAACCGCCCGCAAGACAGACGATGCCGGTCCAAGGCAGCTCAAGAAGTTTGGGGTGGATGCAGCTCAGGGTGCGTCCCGTGCAGATAAAGGCCATGTTGCCGTTGGCGACAAACTCGCGGATTGCCTGCGAAACCGCCTCGTTGGGATAGGGGGAGAGGTCCCGCTCGTCTTCGGGAAGGTCTTGGGCGAGCCTGGGGTCTTGCCAGGCGAGCGTTCCGTCGATATCGAAGAAGCAAATATCGCCGCGCTTATGGGCTGCGCTGGCGGCAGGGGAGGCCGAGGTGGTGGGCACAAATTCCGGCTCGAGGCCCATGATCTGGTCAAAATGCTCTTTAACGCGGGGAACGGAGATGCCGATGATCACCTGGGCGGTCTTGCCCGTAATGATGAGGCCCTTGGCGCCCACCGCGACAAACGACGCGTTATCTGCAACGATGGAAGGGTCTGCGACCTCGACGCGCAGGCGCGTGGCGCAGTTGGTTGCGCCCACGATATTGCCAACGCCACCTAAAAGCTGAATTACCCGCTCAGCGAGGACGTGATCTTGATCGGATCGACTATTGACCTCATCATTGGGAGATTGCTCTTTGGCAAAGTCGCTTCCCGTTAAACAATCGATTGCCGCGCGATTGGCGACATGATCCTCGCGGCCCGGAGTCTTAAGGTCATAGACCAAGATGAGTGCTCGAAAACTAACAAAAAAGATGAGGCTAAAGGCAAGGCCGATACCGAGCGCCAAAAGATAGGCACCGGCATGCGTGCGCATGAGCGGAATAAAGTTGAAGGCTGCCATCTCCATGAGGCCGCCCGAGAAGATGCCGACGATGCCAAAGAGATTCATGGTTGTGGCAAGGCAAGACGATAAGACGGCGTAGAGCAAAAAGAGCCCGGGGTGGGTGAACATAAAGAGAAATTCGAGTGGCTCGGTAACGCCGCAAACCACCGAGGCGATGATGGCGGGAACAAGGATGACCCTGAGGCCGGCGCGGCGCTCGGGTTTTGCGGTGGAGTAGAACGCAGCTGCGATGGCAGGAAGGCCAAAGAGCTTGACCCAGCCGGTGGCGGTAAAACCGGCCCACGGCGCAAGCTCATTAAGGGGGCGCGTGCTATGGGAGAGGATGGGGAGCAAACTGCTCCACGTGGCGTAGATGCCGTCGTTAATGACCAGGTTGTCGTAGTAGATCGGCATGTAGAGCAGGTGGTGCAGGCCAAAGGGCTCGAGTGCTCGTTCTAAAAAGACAAAGATGCCCACGCCAAAGGGACCGACGCCTGCAAGCGCGTGACGCAGCGTATCGGTTACATCGTATACGTAGGGCACGATGGCGGCCGAGATAGCAGCAAGGGCAAACACGGCAAAAAAGCTGATGAGGTAGACCAGCGAGGAGCCCGAGAAGGTGCCGAGCCAATCGGGAACCTTGGCATCGTAGAAGCGGTCATGGATGGCAACGACGGTTGCCGATACCGCCAGCGGGCCGATAATGCCGGTGTCGAGCGTCTTGATGCCGTCGATGACGGTGATACCGCTGGCGGAGGTCAAAGATGACGGGTACTCAAGTCCAAGGTTGTCTCCGCTCAGCTTAATGATCTCGCTCAAAAAGAAGCAGTAGGCAAAATAGGCGACGAGAGCCTCGAGACAGCAACGAGCCGGTTGTTTTTGGGCAAGACCGATGGGCAGCGCTACGGCAAAAAGGAGCGGGAGGCGTTTAAAGACCGTCCACGAGCCGCGCTGGATGATGGTCCAAAAAACGTACCAAGGGGTTCCGTATACGGCGAGATCGCCGACGATGTCCGCAGTCGTTGCGAGAGCGGAGACGCCGACCATGAGGCCTGATATAGAAAACAGCATGGCGGGCGCGAACATTGCCCCGCCAAAGCGTTGGATTTTTTGCAGCATGTTCTGCCTTCCGAATATCGAGGCGCGTTGCGCGTGGGGAAACGTTTAAACAATGGATTCATTGTAGAGGACCAGACGATTGTCGTACCGGCAGTTTTGAGCGAAACCGATTTGGGCATGACAGAAACCGTCAACGGTTAAATCCTGTCGCTTTACCGATATTCGGTTTAAACAACTTTAAGAAATGCTATCGTGCCTAGCCGGAAATGAATAATGTAGAGGTGAAACAATGCCAAAAGCGATATACGAAGGAATCTACCGAGAAATACGCTCGCGCATCATTAATGGGACCTATGCGTTTCAGGAGATGCTGCCAACCGAAGTCGAGCTGACCGCAGAGTTCGGATGCACTCGCAATACCGTCCGTCGCGCCTTGGGTATGCTGGCCGACGGGATGTTTGTGCAGCCCATACACGGCAAGGGCGTGCGCGTTATTTGGCTTAAGGGCGAAACCGACATGTTGGGCGCACTCGAAGAGGTTGAGTCGTTTGGCGAGTTTGCAAAGCGCAACAATGCCGTTGCATCGACGGACGTTAAGTCTTTCGAACATCTGGTTTGCACCGAGCAACTCTCTCGTCACCTGGGCTTTAAGGTGGGCGAGGAGTTGATTCGCGTAGTGCGTGTCCGAAGCCTCAACGGCAACGCGCGCCAAGTGGACCATGGCTATTTTTTGGCGTCGATCGCCAAGGGCCTGACTCCCGAGATCGCGGCAGATTCTATTTACGGCTATCTGGAGCACAAGCGCGGTGTCAAAGTGATGGCGAGCCGTCGTACGGTGAGTGTCGAGCTCGCCAACGATGAGGACTGCAGCTATCTTGACCTCGGCAAATACAACTGCGTTGCCGTCATGGAGAGTCAGTCGTACACCTCGGATGGCATCTTGTTTGAGGTGACGCACACTCGCACACACCCCGAGATCTTCCATTACCGCGTCAATTCCAAGCGATAGCCGGCTAGCTCGCAGCCTGACGAGACTCATGGCCTCAAAGAGAAAACGCCCGGTCAAACCGACGGTACATCGGCTTGACCGGGCGTTTTCTCTGCATTCGATAACAAATAATTGTTTATACAAAACTTGTCAAGTATCAAGTTGAAATTACCGTTCACCGAAGTTTTTCTACCGCTCTAGTAATACTTGTTCAAACAACTAGCCAAATAGCGTATCGTTCAAATCAGCAAAAGGGGCAAAGTCCCCGAGCCAATCTCCGAAGGCGGCGGCAAAGGGTGCCGCCACGGTGTGAAAGGGTGGATTGTAATGAAGAACGAAATGAGCAGAAGGCAGTTCCTGGGCTTTGCTGGTTCCGCGGCTGCAGTTCTTGGTCTGGGCCTCGTGGGTTGCGGTGGTTCTGCCGGCTCCGGCTCCTCTGCTTCTGGTGACGCTGCCGAGGTCTACTTCCTCCAATTCAAGCCCGAGGTCGACAAGGAGTGGAAGGAGATCGCCAAGGCCTATAAGAAGGAGAAGGGCGTCGAGGTCAAGATCGTGACCGCCGCTTCCAACACCTACGAGGAGAAGCTTAAGTCCGAGATGTCCAAGAGCTCCGCTCCGACCCTGTTCCAGGTCAACGGCCCCACCGGTCTTAAGAACTGGAAGGATTACTGCGCCGACCTGTCCGATACCAAGCTCCGCGGTGAGCTCATTGACGACTCCCTGGCTCTGCAGTCCGATGGCAAGGATCTGGGTATCGACTGGGTCCAGGAGAGCTACGGCATCATCTACAACAAGCAGCTGCTCGAGAAGGCTGGCTACAAGGCCGAGGACATCAACTCCTTCGACAAGCTGAAGGCTTGTGCCGACGACATCCAGGCCCGCAAGGACGAGCTTGGCATTGAGGGTGCCTTCACTTCTGCTGGCATGGATGACTCCTCCAGCTGGCGCTTCACCACCCACCTCGCCAACCTCCCGCTCTACTACGAGTTCGAGAAGGAGCACAACCAGGAGGACGACGAGATCAAGGGCGAGTATCTCGACAACTTCAAGCAGATCTTCGACCTGTACATCACCGACTCCACCTGCGATCCTTCGCAGCTTGCCTCCAAGACCGGTGACGACGCCACCAACGAGTTCGCAACCGGCAAGGCCGTCTTCTATCAGAACGGCTCTTGGGCATACGCTGACCTCACCAAGGCCGGTATGACCGACGACCAGCTCGGCATGCTGCCGATTTACATCGGCGTTGACGGCGAGGAGAACCAGGGCCTGTGCTCCGGCGGCGAGAACTACTGGTGCGTGAGCTCCCAGGCTTCTGAGGATGCTCAGAAGGCCACCGAGGACTTCATGTACTGGTGCGTCACCGCTGACACCCCGACCAGCATCATCGCCGACAAGATGGGTCTGACCGCTCCGTTCAAGAGCGCCAAGGAGACCACCAACGTCTTCTCGCAGCAGGCCGTTGCCATGGCTAAGGACGGCAAGAAGACCGTCGCTTGGGACTTCGTCTACATCCCCTCTGAGGAGTGGAAGAAGAACCTCAAGCAGGCTCTGATTGCCTATGCTGCCGACAACACCAAGTGGGACGGCGTCAAGAACGCCTTCGTTGATGGCTGGAAGACCGAGAAGGCTGCTTCCGAGTAAGTAATTGCTGCCCAAGCTATCTGATTAGCGACAGGGGGCGGGCAGACGTTGGTTTGCCCGCCCCCTGCATATTGAAAGGACCCTTTTATGGGCAAAGCACTCAAGCGCTGGTGGCCGCTCTTTATGCTGCCCACGTGCCTGGCGTTTATGATCGGGTTCGTGATCCCCTTTATCCAGGGCTTCTATCTCTCGTTCTGCCAGTTTATTACCATCAACAATACGCACTTCGTCGGTATCGAGAACTACGTGCGCGCACTGTCTGATCCGCAGTTCTCCACGTCGTTCTTCTTTACCGTGGCGTTTGCCTTCCTGTCGACGGTGCTCATCAACGTGATCGCCCTCGCCATCGCGCAGGCGCTCACCCGCAAAGCGCTCAAGGGCACCAACATCTTCCGTACGATTTTCTTTATGCCTAACCTGATCGGCGGCATCGTGCTGGGCTACATCTGGCAGATTCTGATCAACTGCCTGCTTTCCAACGTGGGCGCCCAGCTCATCGCACTTAACTCTGCTGCTGGCTTCTGGGGCCTTATCATCCTGACCCTGTGGCAGCAGGTCGGCTACATGATGATCATCTATATCGCTGGTCTGCAGTCCATTCCGTCCGACTACATCGAGGCCGCCAAGGTCGACGGTGCCACGGCATGGCAGACGTTTTGGAAGGTTAAGATCCCTAACCTGATGCCGACCATCACCATCTGCCTGTTCCTGTCCATCACCAACGGCTTTAAGCTGTTCGACCAGAACCTCGCCCTTACCGGCGGCGCCCCCGCGCACTCCACCGAGATGCTCGCCCTGAACATCTACAACACGTTCTATTCGCGTGCCGGTATCGCATGGCAGGGCATCGGTCAGGCCAAGGCGGTTATCTTCTGCATCCTGGTCGTAGCCATCTCCATGATTCAGCTTAAGGCCACGAGGTCCAAGGAGGTGCAGCAGTAATGAAACGCGATAAGGTTATCAACCGCGCGCTCTCGATTTTCTTTACGATTCTGTCGCTCGCGTGGATCTACCCCGTGTTCATGATTGCGCTTAATTCTTTTAAGAAAGCGACCGCAATCAGCACCACCACGGCATTCGATCTGCTCACGCCCGAGACGTTCAACGGCCTCGCAAACTACATGCACGCCCTTAACGAGCAGGGCTTTGCCTCGGCATTTATGTACTCGCTCATCATCACGGTCACGTCGGTCGTGCTGATCTTGGTGTGCTGCTCCATGTGCGCTTGGTACGTGGTTCGTGTCAACAACAAGATCTCGAACTTCTTCTATTACCTGTTCGTGTTCTCGATGGTCGTGCCGTTCCAGATGCTCAT
Source organism: uncultured Collinsella sp. (assembly GCA_902489965.1). Lineage (GTDB taxonomy): Bacteria > Actinomycetota > Coriobacteriia > Coriobacteriales > Coriobacteriaceae > Collinsella. Next base: position 4,431 of record CABUCA010000053.1, on the reverse strand, counting down.
GTTCACGCTGTCCAATTTGGCGGACCGCATCGGCTTCAACACGCCGTTCAACATCTGCTTTATCTACCTCGGCTTTGGCGCGGGCCTGGCGGTCTTTATGTTCGCCGGTTTTGTAAAGAACATCCCGCTCGAGATCGAGGAGGCGGCCATGATTGATGGCTGCAACCCGGTCCAGGTGTTCTTTAAGATTGTCCTTCCCATCATGAAGCCCACCTATCTTTCGGTCGGCATCCTCGAGACCATGTGGGTCTGGAACGACTATCTGCTGCCCTACCTTACGCTCGACTCCACCAAGTACAAGACCATTCCTATCTTGATCCAGTACTTCCGCGGCGGCTACGGCCACGTCGAGCTCGGCCCCATGATGGCCTGCATCATGATGGTCGTTATCCCCATCGTTATCATGTACATCCTCTGTCAGAAGTACATCATCGACGGCGTGGTGGCAGGTGCCGTCAAGGGCTGATGCCGTAACTGTTTTGCAAGTTTCTGCGGCACCCCTCAGCGCGGCGCCGCATATCGAAAGGTAGAGACATGGCCGAGATCGTTCTCAAACATGTTCAGAAGGTGTATCCCAACAACGAGTCAAAAAAGAAGGGCTTCTTTGGCAAAAAGAAGAAGACCGAGGAGAAGAAGCACAACCTCAAGGTTACCGAGGACGGTGTGCTCGCTGTAGAGGACTTCAACCTCACCGTTCACGACCAGGAGTTCGTCGTCCTCGTTGGCCCCTCTGGCTGCGGTAAGTCCACGACGATGCGCATGGTCGCCGGCCTGGAGGACATTACCTCGGGCGATGTGCTCATCGACGGCAAGCGTGTCAACGACGTGGCGCCCAAGGACCGCGACATCGCCATGGTGTTCCAGAGCTACGCTCTGTACCCCAATATGACGGTGTACGAGAACATGGCATTTACGCTCGAGCTCAAGAAGGTTCCCAAGGACGAGATCGACCGCAAGGTTCGTTCTGCTGCCGAGATTCTGGGCATTACCGAGTACCTCGACCGTAAGCCCAAGGCGCTCTCCGGCGGCCAGCGCCAGCGTGTCGCTATCGGCCGCGCCATCGTGCGTGACCCCAAGGTCTTCCTGATGGACGAGCCGCTGTCCAACCTGGACGCCAAGCTTCGTAACCAGATGCGTGCCGAGCTCATTAAGCTGCGCCACGAGATCAAGGGTACGTTCATCTATGTTACCCACGACCAGACCGAGGCTATGACCCTCGGTGACCGTATCGTGGTCATGAAGGACGGCGTCGTCCAGCAGATCGCCACCCCGCAGGAGGTCTTCAACCATCCCGCGAACATCTTCGTCGCCGGCTTCATCGGCGTGCCGCAGATGAACTTCTTCGATGCCCAGCTGGTGCGCTCGGGCAACGGCTTTACCGTCAAGACCGAGGATATGAACGTGGCGCTCGCCCCCGAGACCTGCGCTCAGCTTGCCCTCAACTGGGACGGCGGCGACGTGAAGGAGATCACGGCTGGCGTGCGCCCCGAGCAGATTCTGCTTGCCGACAAGGACGAGGAGGGCGCGCTCCAGGGTACCGTCGAGGTGACCGAGCTCATGGGTTCGACCGAGCATGTCCACGTGACTGCTCCCGATGGCCAGTTCGTCCTGATCATTCCCGTTGTCGACCTTGAGGCCAAGGGTGCGCTCAAGGCGGGCGACCCCATCTGGTTCAAGTTCGAGAAGAACGCGACCCACCTCTTCGATAAGGTCTCTGGCAAGAACCTTATCTAGGCCCGGTGCATCCGGGCCCTCCCTTTGGGCGACTGCGGTATTGCCATCCTTTTGCCGCGGTCACATATAAGGCTCCCCTCCCGTCCACTGGGCGAGAGGGGAGCCTTTCTTTGTGTTGGGGTTGTCTGGCCGGTCGTTTGTCTCGATCTGTAACGGGTAGGGCCGTTTTGATTGAGTAGTTGTTATAGATTGAGATTGTTTGGCCGAGTCGGGTCACAGGGTAACGTGCGGGCACAAAAAACGGAGCCGTGTTGCCACGACTCCGTTTCTCAGGAGGATGGGTAAGGGAAGCGAAATTAGTTCAGGTGCCAGATCTCGTCGTTGTACTGGGAGATGGTGCGGTCGGACGAGAAGGTGCCGGCGTTGGCGATATTGATGAGCGCCTTGCGCATCCAGGCGTCCTGGTCCTCGTAGTCGGCCAGCACGCGCTCCTTGGTTTGGATGTACTCCTCAATGTCGAGCAGGGCCATAAACCAGTCCTTGCCCTTAATGTCGTCGTGCAGGCGCTGCAGGCGCTCGGCGTTGCCGGTCGCCATAAAGGCGGGGTTGGTGATGAAGTCCACCAGCAGTTTAATGCCGGGCTTGCGGTAGAGCGCACCGGCGTCATAGGCGCCGTCGGCGTAGAGCTGCTCGACCTGTTTGGACGAGGCACCAAAGGTATAGATGTTCTCGTCGCCCACGAGCTCGGCAATCTCCACGTTGGCGCCGTCAAGCGTGCACAGGGTTAGGGCGCCGTTGAGCATGAACTTCATGTTGGAGGTGCCGCTCGCCTCCTTGGAGGCCAGGCTGATCTGCTCGGAGATATCAGCGGCGGGGATCACGCGCTCGGCGGCGGTGACGTTGTAGTTCTCGATCATGACGACCTGCAGGTAGGGAGCCACGTCGGGGTCGTTTGCAATCCACTGCGACAGCGTCAAGATCAGATGGATGATGTCCTGCGCGATAGTGTAGGCAGGCGCCGCCTTGCCGCCAAAGATGATGGTGACGGGGTGCTTAGGTCTGTTGCCGTTCTTGATATCGAGGTACTTCCAGATGATGTAGAGCGCGAGCATCTGCTGACGCTTGTACTCGTGGATGCGCTTGACCTGGACGTCGATGATGGCGTTGGAGGGAATGGTCACGCCCTGCTCGAGCGCCATGAACTGGCGCATGATGGCCTTGGCCTCGACCTTGGTGGCGGCCAGGCGCTCAAGAACGTCCTTGTCGTCGGCGAAATTGGCGAGTTTGCTCAGATCGCCGGTGCTGCGCCAGTCGGTGCCGATCACATCGTCGAGCAGGCTGGCGAGCGCGGGGTTGGCCCCATGGACCCAGCGGCGGAAGGTGATGCCGTTGGTCTTGTTGGAGAACTTCTTGGGATAGATTTCGTAGAACGGATGAAGCTCGATGTCCTCCAGGATCTTGGTGTGGAGGGCGGCTACGCCGTTGATGGAGAAGCCAAAGTGGATGTCCATGTGGGCCATGTGGACGGTGTCGTATTCGTCGATGATGGCGACGCGCGGGTCATCGTGCTCGGCCTTCGCGATCTCATCGAGCTTGACGATAATGTCGGCGATGGCAGGGGAGACCTTCTGCAGGCTGGCGAGCGGCCACTTCTCGAGCGCCTCGGCAAGAATCGTGTGGTTAGTGTAGGCAACCATGGAGCGTACGATGGTCACGGCCTCGTCAAACTCGATGCCATGTTCGGTGGTGAGCAAGCGAATGAGCTCGGGGATGACCATGGTGGGGTGCGTGTCGTTAATTTGGACCACGGCGTAGTCGGCCAGATCGTGCAGGTTGCTGCCGCGCTCGACGGCCTCGTCGATCAGGAGCTGGGCGGCGTTGCTCACCATGAAGTACTCCTGATAGATGCGAAGTAGGCGGCCCTGCTCGTCGGAATCGTCGGGGTAGAGGAACAAGGTGAGGTTCTTGGCGATCTCGGTCTTGTCGAAGTCGATGGAGCTGCCGGGGACCAGGCCGTCGTCGACGCTCGCCAGGTCGAACAGGCGCAGGCGGTTCTTGGTGGGCTGGCCGTAACCGGGCACATCGATGTTGACGAGCTTGGAAGTAACGGCAAAATCGCCGAACTCGACGGTGTAGGAGCGGTCATCGTCGACTAGGATGTCCTGCTCACCGAGCCACTCGTCGGGGACGGCCTTCTGCTGGTTGTCGACAAAGCGCTGACGGAACAGGCCGTAGTGATAGTTGAGGCCCACGCCATCGCCGGTCAAGCCCAGCGTGGCGATGGAATCCAGGAAGCACGCGGCCAGGCGACCCAGGCCGCCGTTGCCCAGCGACGGTTCGACCTCAAATTCCTCAATCTTGTTGAGGTCGTGGCCTGCGGCGGTGAGCTGGTCCTTAACCTCGTCGTAGATGCCGAGGTCGATCATGTTGTTGATGAGCAGCTTGCCGATCAAAAATTCGGCGGAAATATAATAGAGCTTTTTCTTGCCGTTGTTGAGCGGGCGGGCGGCGGAGCGCTCCTGCACGAGTTTGACCAGCAGCTTGTAAATGCGACGGTCGTCGAGCTGCTCGAGCGAGGTGCCAAAAGACTGCTCGGCGAGTTCCATGAGGTTAATTCGGGGCATGTTTTCTCCTGTGATGGGTTGTTTCATGTCTGCAATTCATAAGAAGCCCGCGCGAGGGGATTGGGGTGGCCTCGCGCGGGAAAAGCAAGCGCGTCCGCACGGGAACGGCCACCCCGCGTCAGCGCGAGCAGGC
>CABUCA010000052.1 GCA_902489965.1 uncultured Collinsella sp. | reverse complement strand
GGCCGACCGCCCCGGACGGCCGTCAGCCCCCGAGCCCGCCGTTCGGTAGAACGGCGGAACTAATTACTTTACGTACACCACGTTGTCGCGGCGCGGCTTTGCCTCGGGTAGCGTGTCCTCGGCGTAGCCAAGAATGCAGTTACCGACACCGCGCAGACTGCCGTCGGCGGGCAGGCCCCAGCTGGCCAGCAGCTCCAGGCCCTCGGGCGAGTCAAAGACCTCATGCGCGCGGTGAATCCAGCACGAATCGACACCCAGTGCATAGGCAGCGTTGAGCAAGTTGCCCATAGCGAGCGAGCCGTCTTCCAGATGTGTGGGCACGCTGCGGTCAACCAGCACCACCACAACGGTCTTGGCGCCATAGAAGGGGTCGCTGTTGCTGCCCATGACCTGGGCGTTGAGCTGTGAGAGACGCTCGACGGTCGCGGGGTCGGTGACGGCGACAAACGTCACCGGCTGGCGGCCCATGCCGCTCGGTGCATATTGGCCGGCTTCGATAATACGTGCAAGCTTTTCGGCCTCGACGGGACGATTGCTGTAGTTGCGGCAGCTGCGGCGGTGAATGAGTGCTTCGATAGTCTCCATGGTGTCTCCTTGCGGTGGCGTTGCAGATGCCCCGTTCATACCCGTCGGGCTCAAACGATAGACGGTCAATTGCCCGGCCAAAAGGATAGATTCCAATTGGGAAAGTAGGTTTGCATAAAAGTACCTTCAGAATGTGACAAACCAATGGGATGGTTAAACGTTTTATCCCGTCTACCCTGCGGTTTTTTACCACTTGCCTAAATGACGAACGCATAACCTTTGATAAAGGTTTTACTAAAGGAGTACCAACGTTTATCAATGCGCCGTGGTGGCGCCGGGCCAGGAGGTAACATCATGTTCCAGGCTGGAGATGTCGTCGAGACCGATTTCGAAGGATTTCTGAAGCTGCTGCGTTCCAAGACGCGCGCTTTCGTGTCGATCAACGATCACGAGTACTACATCACGCACACCGACGGCTATTGGCGTGTTCAGGATTGCGAGGCCCTCAACGACAAGGGCCACTTTACTGACTGCTCCGAGCTGGTCAACACGGTCTGCGAGGTCGTCGAGCTGCCGTGGATTGCCGGCAAGAGCCTGCATGACAGCTTCTCGGGCGCTACGGTCTATGAGGCCGTTGCCGCTTAACAGGCAATAAAACTCGATTTTCACGTGACCGCTGGCGCCGCCCCCGCGCCGGCGGTCTTTTTCTGCCGATAGGCCATAAAAATGTACGCATTTGCGGAGAGCCTGTTGACGATAGTCAAAACTCGGACTAATCTAGAGACACAAAATTGGTCAAAAATCGGACAATCGAATGGTGGGATAGATGAATAGTGCGGTTGCGCTGGTCGACTTCGACCGGTTGCTCAATGGACTCGACCATATCTATTCGGAGTTCTCGCGCGCCTGCGGCCTTTCGGACTGCGCCTATTGGATGCTCGTCGACACCAGCACGGCGGGCGGCAGTATTGCCGTAAGCCGTCTGACAAGCGAATGGTTCTACAGCAAGCAGACCATCAACTCGGCAATTAAAACCTTGACGGCGCGGGGCTTCGCAACGTTGGAGTTTGCCGAAGGCAGTCGTAAGAACAAGGTTGTGAGCCTGACCGAAGAGGGCAGGCGATTTGCCGAGCGTTATGCGCTGCCGGCACTCAAGGCCGAGCAGCGAGCCTTTGGCGCGCTTGAGCCGTGTGAGCAGCGCGAAATCATGCGCTTGATCGGAAAATTTTCCCATGCGCTCGGCGATGAGTGCGATGCCTTTAAGCAGCATATCGCTGCCGAGAGCCAAGCCGAGAATCAAGGTGAGGGGGAGTCGTGCGACTGTTAATGAGGTTTTTGAAGCCCTATCGAGGGCTTGTCGCAGTGACGCTGCTGGTGCTGCTGGTGGATAACGTCGGTACGCTGCTGGTTCCCACGATGCTGGCGAACATGGTCAACACCGGTATTACCACGGGCGATGTCGACTACATTTTACGCAACGGCCTATACATGTTTATCGCGACCAGCATGGCTAGCGGCGGCACGGTGCTGGGCTGCTATCTTTCGGCGCGCCTGGCCGCCAACGTGGCTTGCGATATCCGCAATGCCGTGTACGACAAATCGCTCGAGCTCGCGGCCAGCGATTTTGAGCGCTTTGGCACCGGATCGATGATCACACGCTCGCTCAACGACATCAACGTGATTCAGCAGGCGATTCTGCAGACGATTCAGCTGGTGTTGCCCGTGCCGTTTTTGGCTGTGGCGGGCATCATCTTCGCCTGGTTTATCGATCCCGCCATGGGCACGCTTCTGGGCGTAGTCGTTGCGATTGTGCTGGTGGCGGCGGTCTTTACGGTTGCCAACGCGGCGCCGATTTTTATGCGCCTACAGGGCTTTATCGACCGCATGAACGTGGTGCTGCGCGAGAATATTGTGGGCGTGCGCGTCATCCGTGCGTTTAACAAGGAGCGCCACGAGGAACGGCGTCTGGACGAGGTGTTTAGCGAATACGCCGCCAACGCCATCAAAGTCAACCACCTGTTTGTGGGCCTCGACAGCTCAAGCTTCTTTTTGATGAACATCGCCGAGGTGGCGGTGCTGTGGGTTGGCGGCAACCGCGTGGGCGCCCACGCCATGCAGATTGCGAGTATCTCTGCGGTGCTCGAGTACGCAATCCTGATCCTGTTCTTTGTGATGATGGCCCAGATGGTGGTGCTGACGCTTCCGCGTGCTGCCGCGTGCCTGAACCGTGCGCAGCAGGTGTTGGAGATTGAGCCGAGCATCGTCGATGGCGAGCGCACGCTGGATGACGGGGCGCGCGAGCCCCAAGACGAAGCCGATGCGGTGGCCGTGTTCGACCACATGTCGTTTCGCTTTGACGATGCCGACGAGGACACCCTGTGCGACCTGAGCTTTGCCTGCCGTCGCGGTCAGACGACTGCAATCGTTGGCTCGACAGGCTCGGGCAAATCGACGGTGGCAAAGCTTCTGCTGCGCTTCCACGATGCCACCAAGGGCTCCATTCGCCTGAATGGTGTGGACCTGCGCGAGCTTACGCAAGACGAAATCCGCGGGCGCATTGCCTATGTGCCGCAGAAGGCGTGGCTGTTCTCGGGCACGGTGGCGAGCAACCTTCGCTTTGGTAACGAAGGCGCGACCGAGGGCGACATGCTTCACGCGCTTGAGGTTGCCCAGAGCACCTTTGTACTCGACCAACCGCAGGGGCTCGATACCCCGGTTGCCCAGGGCGGTACGAACTTTTCGGGCGGCCAGCGCCAGCGTTTGGCAATCGCCCGTGCGCTCATGAAGCATGCCGATCTATATATCTTCGATGACAGTTTTTCGGCCCTGGACTTTAAGACTGATGCCGCCCTGCGTCATGCGTTGCAAGACGAGACGCGTGACGCTGCGGTGCTCATCATCGCGCAGCGCATCTCGACGATCTTGCACGCCGACCAGATCGTCGTGCTCAAGGATGGCGAGGTTGTGGGTCTGGGCACGCATGGCGAGCTTATGGAAACCTGCGAGGTGTACCGCGCCATCGCGGAATCGCAGATGAAGGGAGGTGAGTAGCATGACCGAGGAGCTCAAGAAGCAGGGCGGCGTTGATGACGCCGCTGCCGCGGGACTGGTCGAGGAAACGGCTGCCGCGTCGACCGAGCTGGATGACGCCGCCAAGGCTGCAGCCGAGCGCGAGGCTCGCCGCCAAGCGCTCTACGAGGAAAACGAACGTGCCGAGGACGAGCGCGCCCGCGCCGAGGCAGAGCGTATGCGCGACGTGGACGACGAAGACGAGGACGAGACACCTCGGGATACCTGGGCGACGGTGCGCCGCCTGTGGAGTGAGGCTGCCGGCGACCATTGGCGCTTCTATATCGTGTTCGCGAGCATTGTGTTCTATGTCATCTTTAACACTGCTGCGCCGGCATATAGCGCCCGCGTGATCGATGAGCTGTGGGGCCACATTCAGGTAGCGTTTGTCAACAACGCCACCTTCAGCATCACCTGGGAGAACTGCGGCAGGACTATCTTCATCTACTTTTTGATTTGGACGGCCGCCGCTTCGTTCTACGCGCTCCAGAGCTTTTTGATGTCGAGCGTGGCCGAACGCCTCAATCTGCGCCTGCGTAACCGCATCGCGCAAAAGCTCAACCGTCTACCGCTCGCCTATTTTGACGCGCATCGTCCCGGCGAGGTCGTCAGCCGCGCGACCAACGACCTGGACAAGATGTCCGAGAGCATGCAGCGCGGATTGCTGCAGCTGCTCGTGTCGATCGGCACGGTTGTTGGTGCTGTGAGCGTGATGTTCGTGTTCAGCGTGCAGCTTACGCTCGTCTTTCTGTTCTTTACGGCACTGTCGCTGCTGGTGACGAAGGTCGTCTCGCGCCGCACACACGATGTGACGGGCGAGCGCCAGGAGTGGGTGTCCAAGATTACGAGTGCGGTCGAGGAAGGCTATTCGGGCCGTCTGGTGATCCGCGCGTTTAACCGCGAACGTCAGAGCTCCGCTGAGGTGCACGAGGCTTCGAAGGAACTGGCTCGTGTGAGCACCAAGGCCGACTTTATGATCAATGCTGTCGGCCCCGCGGTGCGCTTTATCGGCCGTTTGGCGCAGATCGTTATTGCGCTCGTGGGCTGCAGCATGCTGGTCGCCGGCCACATGACCGTCGGCGTGTTCCAGGCGTTCTTCCAGTTTATCTACGAGGCGTCCGAGCCCATGACGCAGCTGTCGTTTACCTTCAACTCGCTGCAGAGCGCGCTGGCGAGTGCAGAGCGCGTGTTCGACCTGCTCGATGAGCCCGAGATGGAGGCCGATCCGCTGTCGGACGAGGCCGCCAAGCTGCCGGGTCGCGTGGAGGGCCGCGTCTCCTTTGAGCACGTGCGCTTTGGTTATTCGCCCGACAAGCCGCTTATGCGCGACGTGTCGTTTACCGCCGAGCCGGGCCAGAAGATTGCCGTGGTGGGAACCACGGGCGCAGGCAAGACGACGCTCATCAACCTGCTCATGCGCTTCTACGAGATTGACGGCGGGCGTATTACGCTCGACGGCGTGGATACGAGCCGCATGGACCGCGGCGAGCTACGGCAGCAGTTTGGCATGGTGCTGCAGGACGCCTGGCTGTTCGATGGCACGATTGCCGAAAACATCGCCTACGGCTGCCCCGAGGCAACGCGCGACGAAATTGTGGCCGCCGCTCGTGCCGCGCAGGTCGACTTCTTTGTGCGCACCATGCCGCAGGGCTACGACACGCGCGTGGCCAACGATGCCGAGAGCATCAGCCAGGGCCAACGCCAGCTGCTGACCATTGCGCGCGTGCTGCTCAACAACCCGGCGATTCTCATCCTGGACGAGGCGACCTCAAGCGTGGACACGCGTACCGAGCTTGCCATCGGCCGTGCCATGGACGCGCTCATGCGCGGGCGCACGAGCTTTGTGATCGCGCATCGCCTGTCGACGATCGTGGATGCCGACCTGATCTTGGTCATGGATCACGGCAACATTATCGAGCAGGGCACGCATAAGGAGCTGCTGGCTGCCGAGGGTGCCTACGCCGACCTCTACTTGAGCCAGTTCGCCTAATGTGACAAAGGGACAGTCCCGCATGTCACATCAAAAAGAAAGGCGCGCCGGGGATGGATTCCCTGGCGCGCCTTCTTGCGTTGATGCCGATGTCGTTTTGTGCCGCTTGCGTTCCTAGCGCTCGTCCACGAGCTTGGCGACGAGGGCTTTGAGCTCGGCCACCTCTCGCTCGAGTTCCTTGACGCGGCGGGCATTCTCGGTGATGCCTTGACGGTTGAGCGCGGATTGCTCGGCGGCATCATCGGGCATGTACTCGCGATGCTGCTTGGCGTCGAAGCTCTCTTCGAACACGCGGCAGCCGTTGCGCTTGATGATGCGTCCCGGCACGCCCACGACGGTGCAGTTGTCGGGCACGTCCTTGACGACGACCGAGTTGCCGCCGATCTTGACGTTGTTGCCGATGCGGATGTTGCCGAGCACCTTGGCGCCCGTGCCCACGGTGACGTTATCGCCGAGCGTTGGGTGGCGTTTGCCGGTCTCGTTGCCGGTGCCGCCGAGCGTAACGCCCTGGTAGAGCACGCAGTTGTCGCCCACAATGGTGGTCTCGCCGATGACGACGCCCATGGCATGGTCGATAAAGAAATGCTTGCCGATCTGTGCCGCGGGATGAATCTCGACGCCGGTGATGTGGCGGGTGATTTGCGAGAGCACGCGGGCGAGCGAGCGATGACCGTGCTCCCAGAGCCAGTGCTCGGGCACGTGGTTCCACTTGGCGTGCAGGCCAGGATAGGAAAGGAAGATGACCAGACCGTTTTGTGCAGCGGGGTCTTGCGCCTGGACGGTCTTGATATCCTCGCGAATGGTATTGATAAAGCTCACCGGCCGCCCTCCCTTAGCGCCATGGCAATGCGATTCAATAAAGTATAGCGATTTGCTAGGGATTAGGAAGGACAATCTTGGCGCCATTGCGCTACAGATGTCAGTTATGCAAACTTGCTGGTAATGGAGTCATGCTTTTGTGGGGTTGCGCACGAGGGGGCACCGCAACCGTATACTGGTCAACTTGGACGTATCCGCGCCCACAACTGAGAGGTTTTACTTCATGGGTTTCATCAATTTTATCGCCGAGCTGCTTAAGGATCCGCGCACCGCGATCGCCAGCTGGATCGCCGCCGGCCCGCTTATGGCCTACGGCTGCGTGTTCCTGATCATCTTTATCGAGACGGGCGTGGTGTTCTTCCCGTTCCTTCCTGGCGATTCACTGCTGTTTGCTTCGGGCTTCTTTGCCCACAACGGTGGCTTTAACATCGTGGCCCTGCTGGCCGTCGCATGGGCGGCTGCCATCTTGGGTGATCAGTGCAACTTTATGATCGGTCACTTCTTTGGCAAAAAGATCATCGCTTCGGGCAAGGTCAAGGCCATGACGCCCGAGCGCATTAAAAAGTCCGAGGACTTCTTGGACAAGTGGGGCCACCTGGCTATTTTCCTGGGCCGTTTCTTCCCGTTTATCCGCACTTTTGTGCCCTTTATCGCCGGCATGGGCGGTATGCACTGGCGCAATTTTGTCATCTTTAACGTGCTGGGCGGCATTACCTGGTCGACGCTCTTCACACTGCTGGGCTACTTCTTTGGCGGCATCCCCTTTGTGCAGGAGCACTTTGAGCTGCTAATCGTCGGCATCGTTGCCGTGTCGATCATCCCGACCGTGGTCGGTCTGGTTAAGGCTAAGCTGGGCAAAAAGAACGCGTAGCTCGAGTCAGCGCGCAAACCGTGCAGTTGAGGCCCGTCACCGCTTACGGTGGCGGGCCTTTTTGCTTCGGTCAAATGAAAATACTTTAGTTAGTTAAAGAAAAACGTTTTATCCGACGCGCGTGCGGAGTACAATCTCGTGCATGCGAATCGACGTGCCATCGGCTTTGATGCTGCTCGCGTGTCCCGTCCGGCTCTACGCTCCGGGCGTGCGACGTTGCGACGCGGTCGGCCTCGGTCCTTGCGTGCGGGTTCGCGAGTATGCAACTGTGTATGTAAGGAGCGACATATGACTGTCGAGAAAAAGGATATCGATTGGGGTAGCCTCGGCTTTGGCTACATGAAGACCGATTACAGCTACGAGGCCCATTGGAAGGACGGCGAGTGGGACGAGGGTGGCCTGACCACCGACCACACCCTGCATGTCTCCGAGTGCGGCGGCATCTTCCATTACTGCCAGGAGGTCTTTGAGGGCCTGAAGGCCTACACCGCCGAGGACGGCAGCATCGTCTGCTTCCGTCCCGACATGAACGCCGAGCGTATGTACAACTCTGCGCAGCGCCTCGAGATGCCCCCGTTCCCCAAGGACAAGTTCGTTGAAGCCGTCAAGCAGGTCGTTTCTGCCAACGCCGCCTGGGTTCCGCCCTTCGGTTCCGGTGCGACCCTGTACGTGCGTCCGTTTATGATCGGCTCCGGTGACGTGATCGGCGTGGCTCCCGCTCCTGAGTACACGTTCCGCATTCTCGTGACCCCGGTCGGTCCGTACTTTAAGGGTGGCCTCAAGCCCGTCAAGCTGCGCGTTTCCGAGTATGACCGTGCGGCACCTCACGGCACCGGCAACATCAAGGCCGGCCTGAACTACGCCATGTCCCTCAAGCCCACGATGGAGGCCCATCGCGAGGGCTATGCCGAGAACCTGTATCTCGACTCCGAGTCCCGCACCTATGTCGAGGAGACCGGCGGCGCCAACGTTCTGTTCGTGAAGGAGGACGGCACGCTCGTCGTTCCGCAGTCGCACGCCGACTCCATCCTGCCCTCTATCACCCGTCGCTCGCTCGTTCAGGTCGCTCAGGACCTGGGCATGACCGTTGACCAGCGTCCCGTCGAGTGGGCCGAGGTCAAGGCCGGTACCTTTGTCGAGTGCGGCCTGTGCGGCACCGCTGCCGTCATCTCCCCGGTTGGCGAGATCGACAACAAGGTTTACGGCGCCGACGAGACCGTGACCTTCCCGGCTGGCTACACCGAGATCGGCCCTGTGATGAAGAAGCTCCGCGAGACTCTGACCGGCATCCAGTCTGGTGCTGTCGAGGACAAGCACAACTGGGTTTACACCGTCGCGTAATTAGCCTTTCCTGTCCGGGCAGAGAGTAAGCTCCCTCCCGGCGCGTCCTCGGACATGCAAGAAGCCCTCGCTGCGCACTTCGTGCGGCGAGGGCTTCTTGCGTCCTGCGGAGTGCGCCGGGAGGGAACTTGTTCTCTGCCCTGCGGGTTCGGCGATGTCACAACGGGCAATGATTAATCTGAATAAAGATGGTGCGCGGCCTTTTAGGCCGCGCTTCTGCTTTGCTTCGCGCCATGTGGGGGTGGTGGCGACGTGCATTTTTGCGAGTATTCTGCAATCGAAGGCCCCTGCATACCGACCTCGGGCAAAAATCGGGATTTCTCGATGTTTTCTACGAATGATGGGCGGGATTATGGGCTGGCAGCGTTTGATTTGCAGGGATATTCGCGGTCTTTGGCACTTATCGTGGCGCCCGAAGCTCTTGGTTATGTTGAATACTCCTAAAAATGCACGGCGCTTAGAGGGGGACCTTTGCGAAAAAGGAAACCGCCCCGTCGAAGTATGCGCTCGACGGGGCGGTTTATACATTTGGCCGATTAAGGATGCGCTGTCAAACTACTAGAACTTGACGGTCGGGGCCTGGCGGGCCGCTTCGGCGGCCTCGAAGCCCTGGCGCTCCTTAAACTGAAAGATGCCGGCAAAGATGACAGCCGGGAACGTCTGAATGGCGTTGTTGTAGCTGAGCACGCAATCGTTGTAGCTCTGGCGTGCGTAGCTAATCTTGTTCTCGGTATCCTCAAGCGATGCCTGCAGCTGCGTAAAGTTGGTGTTTGCCTTAAGATCGGGATAGGCCTCGGCCACGGCGAAGAGCTGACGCAGCGCACCGGTCAGCACGTTGTCGGCTTCCATCTTGGCCTCGGGCGTGGTGGCCTTGACGGCGGTGTTACGCGCGCTGATCACGGCGGAGAGCGTCTCCTGCTCGTGCTTGGCGTAGCCCTTGACGGTCTCGACCAGGTTGGGGATCAGGTCGTTGCGGCGCTGCAACTGCGTATCGATGTTCTGCCAGGCGTTATCGATGCGGTTACGCTTGGTGACCATGTTGTTGTAGATGCCGGCGATGGCGCAGACAATCACAATGACAACAACGATGCCGATGATGACGGTAATCATGATGTCTCCGTTTCGAATGGCCGCGGCGGCATGCGCCAGCTGCCGTTGGTATAACGCTACTAGTATACCCGCAACGTTTTACCGTGCCGAACTTTCCGGTAAGCGTTGTGTTTTCGGCGGGGTTGGCACCGGGACAAAGCACGCGAGGTACAGGTGTAAGATATGCGACAGATTGACGAGTGTTGTCTTTGCCCCGAGGATGGCGATACCAGTGGACCTTCGCATTAAGAAAACCTACCGCGCCCTGTTCGATGCCTTCACCGAGCTTCTCGAGGAGCATTGTTTTGAGGACCTGACGGTTGCCATGCTGTGCGACCGCGCCATGATTCGCCGCACGACGTTCTACAAGCACTTTCGCGACAAGAACGATTACTTTGCCTTTTATATCGATGAACTCATGTCGGGCTTGCCGCAAAAACAGCCCGATGAGGCCGGCGCAGTGTCTGCCGAGGACGTGCGCGCGCTTCGGCACGCGATTTTGGACGATGCCATGGATTTAATTCTGGCGCACGAGCAGCTCATGGATAACATTTTGGCAAGCAGCATGTCGGGCATGTTGACCAACGTTATTTGCGACCGTATTGCCCGCTCCATCCGCGAGCGTGTGATGAACGTGCTTGCCGAGGATGCCCTGGCCCCCGTGTCACTCGAGACGACGTCTGAGTTTGTCGCCGGCGGTATTATTCGACTTTTCACGATATGGTGGGAATCGGGCCACGATCTTGAGCGTCGACCTGAGATAGCCGACGTGGTCGATGCTCTGTTTGAGCGGACCATGACACCGGTGAATCACTAAAGTGGCGGAGAGAGGGGGATTCGAACCCCCGGAACGCTCTCGCGCTCAACGGTTTTCAAGACCGCCGCATTCAACCGCTCTGCCATCTCTCCGTGAGTCGTAATGATAGCATCGTTTTGAATTTGCAACAGGGAAGGCGAACGATGACGATCACCGAAATCGACGAGAAGTTCATGCGCGAGGCGCTGGCGGAGGCGCGAGCCGCCGCGGCGGTGGGCGAGGTGCCCATCGGAGCCGTAGTGGTGCGCGACGGTGAGATCGCCGCGAGGGCGCACAATCGGCGTGAACTCGACCAGGACCCTTCGGCTCATGCCGAGTTTGCGGCCGTGTGCGCCGCTGCCCAGGCGCTCGGTCGCTGGCGCCTTTCCGACTGTACGGTCTATGTGACGTTGGAACCCTGCTGCATGTGCGCAGGCCTTATGGTTAACGCGCGCGTGGGGCGCTGCGTGTATGGCGCGAGCGACGCCAAGGCGGGCGCGTTGGGATCCCTATACGATTTGAATGCCGACTCGCGCCTGAATCATCGGTTTAACGTGACGGCTGGGGCCTTGGCGGATGAATGCCGTGAGCTGCTGAGTAGCTATTTTGACGGTCTGCGCGGAGCGGGCGGCGCTGATTGCGGCTGTGGGGCCGATCTTGAAGCACACGCCGCTCACGCCGCAGCGCTCGCGGGTGCCGAAGAGGATGCTGGCGCGGCGGTTGATTTTGGCCCCGTGCAGCGCCGGCCCCGCCGTGTGCTGTTGGCGATCGACTCCTTTAAGGGCAGCGTTTCGAGTGCGCAGGCGGAGGCGGCGGTTGCCGAAGGCGTGCGCCGCGTTTGGCCCGATGCCGAGGTGTGCACATTGCCGCTGGCGGATGGCGGTGAGGGGACGCTCGATGCCGTTGCCGCGTGCGGCGGTGAGATTGTGACCTGCGAGGTGGCAGGTCCCTTGGGCGACCGCGTGTCTGCCCGGATGCTGGTTGATGTCGAGCGCGAGTCCTCGGTCATCGAGATGGCCGAGGCGGCCGGCATTGGGTATTCGCCTTGCACGGGGTCGTCGGCGCTGGCTGCTACAACCTATGGCGTGGGCGAGCTCATGCTTCGCGCGGTTCGCATGGGCGCAAAGACTATCTATATTGGCTTGGGCGGCAGTGCCACCAACGACGGTGGCGCCGGCATGCTGCAGGCGCTGGGCGCGCGTGTGGTCGATGATCAGGGCTGCGATGTCGCCCCCGGTCTTGCCGGACTTGAGCGGGCGGCGAGCGTTGATTTGGCGCCAGCGCTTCGGGCTTTGGATGGCACTCGTATTGTTGTGCTTTCGGATGTCGATAATCCGCTCGTAGGGCGTCGCGGCGCGCTTGCGGTGTTCGGCGGACAGAAGGGTCTGCCGGCGGGCGACATCGAGACGCTGCGCAGGTGCGACAGCTGGATGGTCGGCTACGGTCGCTTGCTCGACGCCGCGATTGCCGGAGCTCGAGCCCAGGGGTTGTTGCGCACACCCGAGGGCGCGCGGACATTTGGCTCGGTGCTCGGCGTGCCCGGCGCGGGCGCTGCCGGTGGCTTGGGCGCGGCGTTGCTGGCACTCGGCGCGGAGCTACGCTCGGGTGTGGAGACGGTGCTCGATCTCGTGGGGTTTGACGAGCGTGTACGCGATGTCGACCTGGTCATAACGGGCGAGGGCAATATGGATGAGCAGTCCGCCGCCGGTAAGGCACCGGTGGGCGTGGCCCGCCGCGCGAAGCGATATGGCAAGCCGGTGGTCGCCGTCGTGGGCGGTCGTGCCGACAACCTGGATGCGGTGTACGAGCAGGGCATCGACTTGGTGCTTCCGATCTGCCGCAAGCCCATGCCCCTCGACCAGGCGCTCAACCCTCAGGAAGCCACAACCAACCTCATCTGCGCCGGCGAAGCAGCCGCCCAATCCTACGACCTCGCTCGCCTCTAAAACCCATCCCCTCGATAAGTTGCGGTGAAATACGGAGTGTTATTGCCTTTAAGGTGCCAATTCAGTCCGTATTCCACCGCAACTTCGAGAATGTCCATTCGAGGTTGGCTGCCTTGTGCCTTGGGTCGGACCGCCTGCCACGAAACGTGGCCATCTACTACGTTAAACCGGCCACCCTCGACCATTCCGGAATTTGCAAAAACAAAACCGCAGGTAGAAAGCTTGCCGATTTTCGAAAAAGTCGGCTATGGTTGACCCCTGTGGCCTAAACGTAGTAGATGGGCCCTTTCTGTGGTGCGGCACCAAGCCGGTCATTTTGGGATGGGACTATTTTGACTACTCATTGGCTGCTCTGGCAATCGGGCTGCAAAAGTAGTCAAAAAAGCTCCGTCCCAAATTAGCTAGCTTGCTCTGGCGGGCGGGAGCAGGTAAGATATACCGAGCGCCTAGCGCGTTCGATGGGTTCGGATGACGACATGTTCCGAATCTGGTCAGGTCCGGAAGGAAGCAGCCATAAGGAGCCTCTGTCGGGCATCCGAATCCATCGAGCGCACGGGCGTTTTTTGGTGCCGCGACATGGCCCGGCCGGCGGCGAGGTATTTGGTGTCTCGCTGGTCCTCGGCTTTGCCTGCGGGATCGCTCGACTACCAAACAGCCCGCCGGCACCGGGACCACTTCGTCCAAAAATCACCCGTAAAGGCGCGTTAGCCTAATTAAATCTATCCCTTAAGGAATGCTGCTCGTTGGTGTTGTTTGGAGCGCGGTGGCGATGTGCTTCAAGAGACAATGGCATTACCATTTGTTTTTACAAGTAAAGAGGCCCGTTTCCCTGGGTTGGGGAAACGGGCCCTTTTTGTCTCTGGGCTTGTAGATTGGCGAAGGCGATATGCTCTGTCGGCTATTTTGAGTTCTTGAGGCGGCGTGTGGCTGCGGCGGTTATTCCGAGGCCT
>CABUCA010000051.1 GCA_902489965.1 uncultured Collinsella sp. | reverse complement strand
AGCAACTTAATGCCCAGCGCAAAGATGGAGCAACGGAAAGGCGGGCCTCGCGCTGTGGAGTGTTTTCAAAACCAAACCCGGCCCCGGCCTGCGGTGACGTAGGTGGCAGTTCTTGGGCATCGCTTGCTGGCGGGGTTCCTTTGCTGAAATGGACTTGGCCGAAAGGACCGCTGGTCCCGGTCGCTGGTTCGCGCTTTGCGCGAACTCCGCGCTACTGGGGGTTCGTTAGGATTCCGCCGCTTGGCCCGTCGCCTCGCCCCGGTTCAGCATCGCCCTCAGTTTCTCGAAGCTTTCCTCGCTCAGGCAGTGCTCCATGTGGCAACCCTCTTGCGACGCGACCTCAGCCGAAACACCCGCATCCTCCAGCAGCCCCACGAAAAAGCAGTGACGCTCCCACATTTGGCGAGCGACCTCCAGACCACGCTCCGTCAGATGAACGTCGCGCTTGCCCATTTCGACATAGCCGTTGCTTTCCAGCGTCGCCATGGCCTTGGAAACGCTCGCCTTGGTTACGCCGAGGTACTCCGCAACGTCGATCGAGCGCACGATGCCCTGGCGTTCCGACAGAACGTAGATCGATTCGAGATAGTCTTCTCCGGATTCACGTAGGGCCATGGGCCGCCTTTCGCGATGATTGCTAGTTAGCCTTTGGATACTTTCCACGGCTTACTTTACCGCAAAAGTTGCCCATGTCTTACTACTTTGCCTAAAAGTTAGCCGTGTTTCACAAAACGAGCGGGACGAAAACAAAATGGGAACACGCCCCGCAAGGAGTGTCCCCAAGTGCCGAGCCGCAGCTATAGCAGTCCAAAGTACTTCGCGGCGTTGTAGATCCCATCGTCGTCCACGGCGGTCGTCACGTAGGTCGCCGCAGCTTTCACCGTGTCCTGCGCGTTGCCCATGGCCACACTTGTGCCCACGGCCGAGAACATCGACAGGTCGTTCTCGCCGTCGCCAAAGGCAATCGCTTCACTCGCGTCGATGCCCAGGCGCTCCAGCGTCGCCGCCACACCCAGGTCCTTGCCGCCGTTGGCCGGAATAATGTCGCAGAACAGGTCGCACCAGCGCGTGGTGAGCGAATGCGACACGGCATCGGTCACGATATGCTCGTCAACTGGGTCAACAAAGGCACAGAACTGATAGACCGGCGCGTCAAAGGCATGCTCAAACGGCTCCTCGTGGTAGACGATTCCCGCGTTGCTGCCAGCCGTCACCACGCGCTCGGACAGGCGGTTCACAAACGAGTTCTCGCCCTGCATGCACAGCGAGTCGTAGCGCCCCTGCGCCACCTGGTCCACAATCACCGCGACGTCGTCCGGATCGATCGGACAGCTGCGGTAAACCCCCTCGGCATCAAAGCAGTGCTGACCCGAGAGCGTAATGTACGCATCCCAACCCAGGTCGAACAGCCAGTCCGGTATCTGGTAGGTCGGGCGACCCGTGGCGATCACGCACGCAATCCCCTGCTCGTGAAAGCTATCGAGCACCTGCTGCGCCGACGCCGGAATCCGGTGCGTCTTAAAGCTCAGCAGCGTGCCGTCGATATCGAAAAATGCGGCCTTGATCATCCTCGTCTACTCCTCGCCCTCGAGCTTTTCGCTCGCCTCGAGCCACGCCATCTCCAGCTCGTCCATGGCGGCGTGAGCCTCGTCGATCTTTGCCTGCTGCTCGCCGAGCGCCGTGTAGTTGGTGGGATCGACTTGGGCCATTGCTGCCTCGGCCTCCTCAACGCGGGTGCGCTGCGTCTCCATCTTGCGCTCGAGCGAACTCACCTCGCGGCGGAGCTTCTGGCGCTCGGCGTTGGACAGGCCGTTGGGCTGACCGCTCGACTTGGGCTTTTCGGCCGCAGCTGCCGCGGCACCGGTGTCGAACGTGCCGGTCTTGGCGCTCGGCGCGCCCACGGGCTCGCCCTCGGCGGTAGCGTTGCACAGGCGCAGGTACTGGTCCACGCCACCGGGCATATGCGTCAGGTGGCCGTCGAGCAGCGCCCACTGCTGGTCGGTCACGCGCTCCATCAAAAAGCGGTCGTGCGTCACCAGGATCAGCGTGCCGGGCCAGCCGTCCAGCAGGTCCTCGACAATCGCGAGCATGTCGGTATCCAGGTCGTTGCCCGGCTCGTCCAAGATGAGCACGTTGGGCTCGTCCAGAATCGTCAGCAACAGCGACAGGCGACGGCGCTGGCCGCCCGAAAGATCGCCGATGCGGCTCCAGAGCTGCTGCGTCGTAAAGCCCAGGCGCTCGCAAAGCTTCTCGGGCGAAGTCTCCTTGCCGTCGATGACGTAGTACTTCTTATAGTGGCTGAGCACCTCGCGGATCGTGTCGCCCATGTAGGGCTCGAGCTCCTCGAGCTGCTGCGACAACACACCAAAGCGCACCGTCTGGCCAATCTTTACACGGCCGCGCAGGGGCGCGATCTTGCCCTGAATCACGTCGAGCAGTGTCGACTTGCCGGCGCCGTTCTCGCCCAAAAGACCATAGCGGTCGCCCGCGCCGATGAGCCAGGTCACATCGGTGAGCACCTGCTTGGGCGCGCCGTCGGTATCGGCATAGCCGGCGTCCACGTCGACCACATCGATAACCTGCTTGCCCAGGCGGCTCACGGCCAGGCGCTTGAGCTCCAGCTCGTCACGCACGGGCGGCACGTCGGCGATCAGCTCACGAGCGGCATCCACGCGAAACTTGGGCTTGGTGGAACGAGCCTGGGCACCGCGGCTCAGCCACGCGAGCTCCTTGCGCGCCATGTTGCGACGGCGCTCCTCGGTAACGGCGGCCATGCGGTCGCGCTCCACGCGCTGCAGGATGTATGCCGAATAGCCGCCCTCGAAGGGATCGACCTGGCCGTCGTGGACCTCCCACATGCTGGTGCAGACCTCGTCCAAGAACCAGCGGTCGTGCGTGACCACGAGCATGGCACCCTGGCCGCGCTGCCAGCGGGCCTTTAAGTGACGCGCGAGCCAGTTGATGGTGCGCATATCCAGGTGGTTGGTGGGCTCGTCGAGCATGAGCACGTCGTAATCGCCGATCAGCAAGCGCGCGAGGTCCACGCGACGGCGCTGACCGCCCGAAAGCTCGCCCACCGTGCCCTCCCAGGGCACATCGCTGATGAGGCCGGCGAGGATCTGGCGCGTGCGGGGGCTCGACGCCCACTCGTACTCGGGGGCGTCGCCCACAACGGCATGATGCACGGTATCAGTATCGACCAGGTTGTCCTTTTGGCCGAGCAGACCGATCGTCGTGCCGCGGCGGTGCGTCACGCGTCCGTCGTCGGGCTCCAGCGTGCCAGCGAGCACGCTCAGCAGCGTCGACTTGCCGTCGCCGTTTTTACCGACAATACCAATGCGGTCGCCCTCGCCCACGCCGAGCGTCACGCTATCGAAAATATGCTTGGTGGGAAACTCTAGGCTGACGGAATCGCATCCCAAAAGAATCGCCATATGCCCTGCTCCTTCGTAGAAATTCAACGTTGTCCATGATAGCAGCGAGCCCCACCCCAAACCACCACGAAGGCGCCTGTCCCCTTTGTGGTGGTCGTTTCGGTCGCAGAGTAAAAGGCGGGCCATCTCCCACAAGAGATGACCCGCTTCTCCAATCAGTCCCGCGGCAACCGTGGCCGCCGCGGGCCTCAAGCATGTCCCGGACTAGGAGAACATGCCGGTGAGGTAATCATTCAGCCGCTTATCCTTGGGCCGTTGGAAAATCTCGTCAGCCTCGTCGTACTCGACCATATCGCCCATGTAGAAGAACGCCGTGCGGTTGGACACGCGCGACGCCTGCTCCATGTTGTGCGTCACGATGACTATGGCGCGGTCGGCAACGATCGACGATATAAGGTCCTCGATCGCCAACGTCGAGATGGGGTCGAGCGCCGAGCAGGGCTCGTCAAACAGGATCACGTCGGGGTTGAGCGCCAGCGTGCGCGCGATGCACAGACGCTGCTGCTGACCGCCCGAAAGCGCATAGGCGCTCTTATCGAGCTTGTCTTTGACCTCGTCCCACAGCGCCGCGCCGCGTAAGCTTTCCTCGACCATGCGGTCGAGCTCGTCACGGTCGGTGATGCCGTGGCGCTTGGGCGCAAACGTGATGTTGTCGCGAATGGACTTGCGGAACGGGTTGGGCTGCTGGAACACCATGCCAATGGAACGGCGCAGCTCGTAGGTGTTTTCGGTCTTGGTGTTCACGTTGCGCCCGCGATAGTTGATCTCGCCCTCCACGCGGCAGCCGCGAATCTCGCGATTCATGAGGTTGAGGCTACGCAAGAAGGTCGACTTACCGCAGCCCGAAGGCCCGATGAGCGCCGTGATCTCGCCCTTGTGAAAGTCGAGCGACGTATTGTGCAGTGCATGGTGGTCGCCATAGTACACGTTGACGTCCTTGGTGGAGAGCACGACCTCGTCGCTCACGGCCTTGCCGCTCGCGCGCACGCGCTTCTCGCTCTCCCCCACGCTCGACAAAAAGTCCTGGGTCTCGGACGATGCCGCCTCAGTTGCGGGCGTTGCATTTATCTCGCTCATTCGGCCGTCATCTTCCTTGCCAGTTGTTTGCCCACGATACGGGCGACTACGTTAAACAGCAGCACGCAAATCATCAGCAGCGCCGCGGTGCCCCAAACGATCTGCTGGGCCTCGGGGCTGCCCTCGCCATAGATCTTGTAGATGTGCACGGCGAGCGACTCACCGGGGCGGAACACGTTCCAGGCGCAGGTGGGGCTCGACAGGTTAAAGCTCAAGAAGTTCAGACGCACCGGCGAGCTCATGCCCGAGGTAAAGAGCAGCGCCGCGGCCTCGCCAAAGACGCGGCCGGCCGAAAGCACGATGCCGGTCACGATGGCGGGCATGGCCTCGGGAATCAGGATGTGCAGCGTGGCCTCCCAGCGGGTAAGGCCCATGGCCAGGCATGCATCGCGCTGGGCCTGTGGCACGTCCTCGAGCGCCTGCTGAATCACGCGCACCAGAATGGGGATATTGAACATGGTGAGCGCGACGGCGCCGGAGATGATGGAGTACTTCCAGCCCAGCTGCACCGAGAACACCAGGAAGCCAAACATGCCGACGACGATGGAAGGCAGCGAGGACAGCGTCTCGATGGCGGTAGAGGCGATGTCGCGGATAGGGCCGTTCGGCGCGTACTCAACCAGGAAGACCGCTCCGCCTAGGCTGATGGGCACCGAGATGATCAGAGTGATCAGCAGCAGGTAGAACGAGTCGAACAGCTGGTAGAGCACGCCGCCCTGCGTTCCGTTGGCGCGCGACGGCTCTGTGAGAAAGCCCGGCTGGAACAGCGTCGAGATGCCCTCGAACAGGATATAGGCCACCATGGAGATGACGATGAGCATGACGATGGCGACGATCGCCGTCAGCACGCCCGTGGCGATGCGATCCTGCTTTTGGACACGCCCGAGCCTCGCCTCGTCGATGTGGATGCGCGTGCTAGCCACGAGCCTTCGCCCCCTTGCGGCCAATGAGATGGATGATCAGGATGAAGATGAGGCTCATGCCCATCAGCAGCAGACCGAGTGCCCACAGGACGTCGTCCTGGGCCGAGCCCTCGGCGTAGACCGCCATGGACGTGGTGAGCGTGGTGGTGATGGTCGAAGCCGGCGACAGCAGCGACGTCGGCATGGCCTCGATGCCGCCGATGACCATGCGCACGGCGAGCGTCTCGCCAAAGGCGCGGGTCATGCCCAAGATAACCGCGGTCATGAGCGACGGCATGGCGGACTTGAGCACCACGTGCCAGATGGTCTGCCAGCGGGTGTAGCCCAGCGCGAGCGAGCCCTGTCGGTAGCCGTCGGGCACGGCGCGCAGGCCATCGACCGAAAGCGTGGTCATCGTCGGCAGAATCATGACCGCCAGCACGATGGCGCCGGGCAAGATGCCCAGGCCCGTGCTCACGTGGAAAACGCTCTTCATAAGACCGACGACCACGTGAAAACCGATCAGGCCAAAGACGACCGAGGGGATGCCGGTCAAAAGCTCAATGAGCGGCTGAAAGATCTTAGAGCCAAACTTAGGGCTAATCTCGACCGCAAAGATGGCAGAGCCGATGGCGATGGGCAGCGCGATAAGCGTGGAGAGTACCATGACCGCAAACGAGGTGACGATCAGGGGCAGGGCGCCGGTATAGGGCAGGCCGTTTTCGGCTGTGTTGGCCAGGTCCCACTTGGTGCCGGTGAAAAACTCGACGACCGAGACGCCGTCCTTGACAAAAGCCGAGAGGCCCTTTTGGGCGACCATAAAGATGAGCGCGGCAACGACAAGCGTCACGAGCGCTACGCACGCGCCCGTGACGCCCAGGCCCACGTTCTCAAGGTCGCGCTTTGGCAGCTGTTTTGCCATTGCAAACCTTTCCGGGGCGATTACTTATTTAGCAGAGACCTTGCCGCTGGCGTCCTTGACGACCTTCATGGCAGAGACGGGGATGAAGCCCTGCTCCTCGACGAGCTTGCCCTGGACGTCGTCGGAAAGCATGAACTCTAGGAAGGCCTTGGTGGCCTCGTCGGCGTCCTTGGAGCAGTACATGTGCTCGGTAGCCCAGATCTTGAAGGAGTCGTCGGTGACGTTTGCGCTCTTGGGCTCCACGCCCTCGACCTTGATGGCGTTGAACTTGGAGTCATCGAAGTGCGAGAAGTCGAGGTAGGAGATGGCGTTATCGGTGCTGCCCATCTGAGTCTGGACGTCGCCGGACTTGTCGAGCTCGGCGTCGCCCTTAAAGTCGACGGTCTCGTCGCCAAAGACGGCGGCCTCGAAGGTGGCGCGGGTACCGGAGCCGGCCTTGCGGTTGAGGACGACGATGGTGGCGTCGTCGCCGCCGACCTCCTTCCAGTTGGTAATCTGACCGGAGAAGATACCCTTGAGCTGCTCGAGGGACAGGTTGTCGACCTTGACGTTCTTGGAGACGACGGGGCCCATGCCCACGACGGCGACCTCGTGGTCGACGAGGTTCTTGACTTGATCGGCCTCAAGCTTGGTCTCGGCGAAGACGTCGGAGTTGCCGATGGTGACGGTGCCGGCGGCGACAGCGGTCAGGCCCTTGCCCGAACCGTTACCCGAGCCGGAGACGGAGACATCGGGGTTGGCGTCCATGAACTTCTCGGCAGCGGCCTCGACGAGAGCCTGGAACGAAGAGGCACCGTCGTAGGTCACCTCGCCGGAGACGGACTCGGCAGCAGCGGCGCTACCCTTGTCGGCGGCATCGGATGCGCCGGAGCCGCCGCACCCAACGAGACCGAGACCGACGATGCTGGCAAGACCACCAGCGAGGCCGAGGAACTGACGACGAGAATAAGCCTGATCGAGCATGATCTTCCTTTCATACATGCGACTCGCGGGCACCCCACCCGCTTTGCTGTTTGGAAAGATACGGCCCCGACCGGGCAGCGTCCGCGCCAACTACGGTTTCTTACGGGCATTTGATAGACCCTTACCGCAAGCGCAGCACGGCCTTTACAAACGAATAACAAACCCGCCACCAAGCATGACCCGCCTTTTACACCAATAAAAACAAAGTTGCGGTGAAATAGTTCCTGCTTGGCCATCAAATGGCCCATTCTAGGAACTATTCCACCGCAACTTAGATTGGGAAACCGCGAGACCTTAAAGCTCTAATTCATTCAAACGGAGGATCGCAACAATATAGATCTTGAGCGCCTGCTTGAGCTGTTCCTCGTTGGCGCACTCGTTGGGGCCGTGCATCTGGCCGCCCCACGAGGGCAGCTCCAGGCCGGTCTCCTCGGGGCCAAACGAGACGGCGCGGGCAAAGTTGCGCGCGTACGTGCCGCCGCCCATGGCAAAGGGTTCAGCATGCTTGCCGGTGAACTCGTTATAGGTATCGATAAGCGCCTTCACGGCCGGATCATCGGCAGAGACCGAGAACGGCACCTTCGCGCGACCCAGCTGGCACGTCACGCCGAAACGGCCCACGAGCGGATCGAGCTGCTCGCGGATGGTATCGGCACTCGTGCTGTCGGGGAAGCGCACGTCGATGACCTGCTCGATATGGCCATCCGCCACGCGGATGACGCCAGCGTTGCAGGTAAGCGGGCCAAACGCCGGACTCGTCGCATCGATACCCAGGCCGCGGCCATAGGCGTCCGCATGCACAAAGGCCAAAAACTTGACAAACTCGTGCTCGGCGGGCGTCAACAGGCGCTTGTCACGGGCGCCAAACGCGTCCTCGGCCTCGCGCAGATACGCCACGATCAGGCCGACAGCGTTGATAGTGCCCTCAGGCATCGAGGCATGACCGCCAATGCCGTGGGCAAAAATCTGCGCATGCCCGTTATCGAGTGTCGTGATCTCAAGGCGATCGGCGTTCTCGACCGGCGCCGGCAGCTCATCGGCGGCAATCGCGAGCTCGCAGATGGACTGCGACGGAATGGCATTGCTCGCCTCGGCGCCGCTCCACGACACGATGCGCCCGCCGTCGATCTTGGAGCTCACGAACGTCGCCCCAAACTGGCCCTTCTCGGCATTGCAGACCGGGAACTCGGCATCGGGCGTAAACAAAAAGTCGGGGTCTGCGTGGTTCTCCAGATAATGGTGAACGTCGGACATGCCCACTTCCTCATCGCAGCCCAGCAGCGCGCGGAAAGCATAGCGCGGGGTAATGCCGTGCTTGAGCAGATAAGCGCCGGCGTAGAGCGACAGCACCGCCGGACCCTTGTCGTCAATCACGCCGCGACCGAGCAGCCAGCCCTCGCGGCGCTCCATCGCAAACGGGTCGGTGTTCCAACCGGGGCCAGCGGGAACCACGTCCACGTGGCAGATAGTCGCGAGCTGCTTGTCGCCGCGACCCGGGATATCGGCGATTCCCACATAGCCCCCGTCGTCGCTCGTCTGATAGCCGAGCTTTTGCGCAATGCCGAGCGCGCAATCGAGCGCGTCACGGACCGGGCGGCCAAACGGCGCACCGGGCTCCGCATCGGCAGCAACGGCCACGGACGGATAGCTCACCAGTTGTTCGATATCGGCAACGACATCCTCCCAGACCTCGTCGACATACTCGGCAACGCTCTGCTCCACCTGATTCATGAACGACCTCCTTACCAATGAGCGACGGGTACGCCCGCCCCTCACATTATGTCTATTAGATAGCGAAAAGTTTAGCAAGCTCGGCCACCGAGTGCACCACCGCATCGGCGCCCGCGGCCTCGTGCTCCCCCGGCGCTGCCGCGCCCGAATAGATGCCGATGCACGGCACGCCCATCGCGTGCGCGCCCTCCACATCGTTAAAGCGATCGCCGATCATCACGGCATCGTCGGCCGTCGCGCCGAGCGCCGCCAGGGCATCGCGAACCGAATCGGCCTTGGTCTCGCGTCCCTGCGGCGGATTCATGCCAACCACAGCTTCGAACTGGCAAAGCCCCAGCTCATGAACCATATCGATGCACTTCGCCTCCATGCGAGACGTCGCCACGGCCATACGCTTGCCCTGGGCGGCCAACCCATCCAGCAGCTCGGGGACCCCATCGAACACGGGGTACTCCTCCGGCCCCAGCTCATCAAAAAAGGCGCGGTACTCGTCGGCCACCACAAGCGACTCCTCGCGGGAAAAGCCGTAAAAGTCGTGAAAGCTCTTCCACAGGGGCGGCCCGATCATACGGCGCAGATCACCCATCTGCGCCTCCGAAAACCCGCGCGCAGCCAGCGTCTTGCGCGTCGAGGTCATCACTGCCCGGCCCGTATCTGCCACCGTGCCGTCAAAATCGAACAACACGACCGGCCGTTTGCCTATCTCCAACGCCTCCATCGGCATTCCTCTTCCCCAGTTGACGATTTCCACACCGACACTTCAAACTGTTGACTATTCAACAATTGAACCTAGTAATGTGGAACGACTCTACTATACTTGTCGCACTTTGCTCTCAGAAGGCGGCGCGCAAGCGCCCCAACGAAAGGTGCAATTATGTCTTTTGCCATCATAACCGACTCCACGTCGGACATCTCCCCCGCCCACGCTCAAGAGCTCGGCATTTACGTGATTCCGCTGCATGTGATTATCGAGGGCGAGGACCTGCTCGACCAGGTGCAGATTACCGCCGAGGAATACGTCGCGCGCATGGCCGGCTCCGAGCAACTGCCGCACACCTCGCAGCCGAGCGCCGGCGAGTTCAAGGCACTCTTTGACCGCGTGCTCGCCGACGGCCATGATAGCGCCATCTTTATCTCACTGTGCAGCGAGTGGTCCGCCTGCTATGCCAACGCCAGCCTGACGGCCGAAACGCACGAACTCGACGTGCGCTGCATCGACTCGCGCACCGGCTCGGGTGCCGAGGGCCTGCTGGTGGAGTACGCGCTGGCCATGCGCGAGGACGGCCGCAGCCTGGACGAGACCGAGGCGCAGATCCGCGCGACGCTGCCCGACGCCCACCTGCTGCTGATTCCCCGCACGCTCGAGAACCTCGTTAAGAACGGCCGCGCGCCCAAGCTCGCCGGCCAGCTCACGCAGATGCTCAACATTCGCCTGGCCGTTTCGCCGGAGTGGAAATCGGGCGAGATCAAGGCCATCAAGAAGGGCCGCGGCGCCAAGCGCATCGTCGTCAACACCATGGCCGACTGCCTCGCGTTTTTGGCTGAGCATCCGGGTTCAAGCGTGCGCGTGCTCACGACCGGCGCCGCCGAGGAGCAAGAGCTCGTCAGCCAAGCGCTCGCAGGCCAAGACTATGTAGACGCCGGCACCGGCCCCATCGGCTGCACCATCGCCACCCATGTAGGCATCGACGCCATCGCCATCAGCTACTGCCCCCGCTACCAGCCAACTCACTAGGGACGCCCACATCAGTTGCGGTGGAATAGGGACTGTTTTTGGCTTATTAGCCGCCAATCAATCCCTATTCCACCACAACTTGGAAATCGGCGATCAGCCCAGCGGACCCTGAAACAGCTCCTGATGAGTGCCCATTCTCACCAGCCTAATCATTGGGTTAGTCTTATGGGGAAGATAAAGAACGACCACATCGACCAAGCCATCGGATAGGTGGAAATCGATGTGGCCGTTGTAGTTTCCGCCCGGGTTTGAGAGCTCGTGGGCGCCATACTCCGCCGGAAGTGACCCATGAGCCACAAGCTCTGCAACCGCCGCTTTAAACTCACTTTTTAGCTGCGGATGCATGCGCATCGTTCGTTTGTAGTCCACCTTAAATTGAGCCTCGACTTTAATCTCGAACATCGCTATTCCTCATCGAGGAATGACATAAGCTCATCAGCGTTATTGAATGACGGGCTATCGTCCGGCAAAATCCCCAACTCATGAGCCTCGGCGATCACCATGGCACGCCTCGTCGCCTCGTTGGGCACCTCCGCCCTTCCTACAATCTCAAAAGGAATCTTTCGCTGATTTACCAGCTGCCGAACGGCAAGATTGAGATAGGAATTGAGGCTGAGGCCGACCGAATCCAAGAACTCAGTCGCCTGCTCCTTGAGCCCCTCTTCGATTCGAACCGTCGTAGGCTTAACTGTTGCTGTAGACATTTGCGACCTCCTCGCCCTCGTCTTTTACACCAGTATACCCAATATAAATGGCAATCTGATGTTAAATAACATCAGATTGCCATGCGTATTCATGTCGCGGTAGACACGATTGCTCTACATCAACCCGCTGAGCGCAATGTCAACGGCCTCGTTGAGGTCGTCGGTAATGTGTACCAGATCCGGGTCGAGCGGGCTAATCATACTGGCGCTCATTACCGGGCCGTTAAGCCAGTCGAACAGGCCCTGCCAGTACTCGGTGCCCACCAGCACAAGCGGCATGCGCTTGACCTTGTGCGTTTGCACCAGCGTGAGCACCTCGAACATCTCGTCGAGTGTGCCAAACCCGCCGGGAAAAACAATAGCGCCCGAGCTGTATTTGACGAACATGGTCTTGCGCACAAAGAAGTAACGGAAGTCCATACCAAGGTTCACGTATTTGTTGAGCCCCTGCTCGTGCGGCAGCTCAATGCCCAAACCAACTGACTTGCCGTTGACGCTCGCCGCCCCCTTATTAGCCGCTTCCATGACACCAGGACCACCGCCGGTGATAACCGCCACGCCGCGCTGCGCGATCTTGCGGCCGACCGTGCGCGCCGCCTTGTAGAGCGGATCGGTCTTGGGCGTGCGGGCACTGCCGAAGATGGTCACCGCGGGCCCGAGCTCGGCAAGCGCGCCAAAGCCATCGACGAATTCTGCCTGAATACGAAGGACGCGCCACGGATCGGCATGCAACCAGTCGGTTGAATCTTCGGGCGCCAGCAGGTTGGCGTAGGTGTTGTCCTTAGGAATCATGGGGCCGCGCATAACCACGGGGCCGCGGCGGTACGTCTCGTCGTAGGCGGGCTCGCCCTCGACGTTCTCATTCTTAATCATGGGTACTCCTATCGAGAAAAAGAAAAGCGGGCGGGGTCGACGCCATGCGTCAAACACCCGCCCGAACATCAACTATTCGGTATGGTACCCACGATGCGTTATGCGCTTGCAAGGCATCGGTCAGCGGTCGCGCAGCCGACGTCAGCGAATGTGACGAGCGGCTGCCGCTCAGCCTTTGCCGTTGCCCACGCTCTGTAAGCGCGCCTGTCGCCCTTAGTAATCCACCGCGGCAGG
Source organism: uncultured Collinsella sp. (assembly GCA_902489965.1). GTDB lineage: Bacteria > Actinomycetota > Coriobacteriia > Coriobacteriales > Coriobacteriaceae > Collinsella. The sequence continues at coordinate 1,328 of CABUCA010000051.1, read as the reverse complement.
ACTATTCATCCAATCGCTCACGAATGCGCCGTAACGGCCCTCGATAATGGCCTGACGGGCACGCTGCATAAGGTTGAGCAGGTAGTAGATGTTGTGCATCGACAGCAGAATGCCGCCGAGCATCTCCTTCTGCGTGACCATGTGACGGATGAGCGCGCGGCTGTAGCCGCCCGTGCACACCGGGCAGGTGCAGGTGGGGTCGATGGGGCCGTCGTCGTGCGCAAAGCGCGCGTTGCGGAAGTTGAGGCGACCCTCACTCGAAAACGCCGTGCCCATACGGCCGGTGCGCGTCGGTAGCACGCAGTCGAACATGTCGATGCCCACACCCACACCGCGCACGAGGGTGGTGGGGTTGCCGACGCCCATCAGGTAGCGCGGCTTGTGCTTGGGCATGTACTCGCTTACGAGCGGTGCCAGGGTCTCGAACATGGTCTCGTGGTCCTCGCCCACCGAGTAGCCGCCGATGCCGTAACCGGGGAAGTCGCCGCACTCCTCTAGATGGCGCAGCGAGCGCAAGCGCAGGTCCAGGTGCATGCCGCCCTGAACGATGCCAAAGAGTGCCTGGTCGTCGCGGGTATGCGCCTTATAGCAGCGCTCGGCCCACATGCTCGACAGCTCAACGGCGCGCTCAACGTAGGCGCGCGTGGCGGGATAGCCCGGGCACTGGTCCAGCTGCATGCAGATGTCGGAGCCGAGCTTCATGGCGATCTCCATGTTGTCCTCGGGTGTCCAGAACACGTGGCGGCCGTCGTAATCGTTGACAATAAAGCGCACGCCCTCATCGGTGAGCTTGACCGCGTCGTTGTGGCTGAACACCTGGAAACCGCCCGAGTCGGTGAGGATGGGGCCGTGCCAGTTCATAAACTTGTGCAGGCCGCCCAGCTCGGCGATGGTATCCTCGCCGGGACGCATGGACAGGTGATAGGTATTGGCAAGCACGATCTGGGCGCCGAGCTGCTTGACGGTCTCGGTAGGAATACCCTTGACGTTTGCCTTGGTGCCCACGGGCATAAAGATTGGCGTCTCGATGTCGCCGTGCGGGGTGTGCAGCACGCCGGCACGCGCATGCGTCGTCGGGTCCTCGGCGATCAGGTCGAATTTAAAAAGGCTCTGGTCCATAAACTGGAACTCCTTGGTTGCGGTTCATACGCAAACCATTATACGGGCAACCCGCAAAGAGCACCGACTCGACAGAAACTGGTGCAAAGGAAACCTGCCCCTTGCGACAACGGATCATTTCCGACAGCCACAGCAACGCCGATGCTATGGCACCGACAGACACTATGACCCAATCCGAGGGCACTAAAAAGATAGGAGCCCCCGCTCGT
>CABUCA010000050.1 GCA_902489965.1 uncultured Collinsella sp. | reverse complement strand
TCCTTTCGGGCGATGCGGCCGAGGCCTCGCCTGCCACGGCCAAGGCGATTGTCGATGCCGGGTGCGAAGTCGGCTCCAACAGCTACCGCGACGAGTCGCTCAAGGGTCAGGACCGCGACGCGGTGCGCGAGCAGATTTCGAAGGGCACCGAGGCGATCAAGTCCGCGACCGGCGTGAAGACGATGCTTTTGCGCGCTCCCTACGCAGCCTTTGACGAGCAAAACTGGATTGATGCGATGGACCTGGCGTCTGCCGTGGTCTCGTGGAATATCGATTCGGGCGACTGGCTGCTCAACGGTGCCGACGAGCAGGTCTCGACGGTGCTCGATTCGGTGACGCCGGGCAACATTGTGCTGCTGACTGACAGTGATGAATGTGCCGAGCAGACGCTCGTGGCGCTGCCGCAGATTATCGACGGGCTTATTGCCGACGGTTACAAAATCGTGACGTTGAGCGATCTGGTCAAGACGGACGCATCGCTGAGCAAAAAGCTCAACTCGCTGGCGAAGGTCACCATGCCCAAAAACGCCGTGTTCCCCCAGCTCGCCGAAGATGACGACACCACAGACTAGTTATTTAAGAACGTCCCCAATGACTATGTCACGGATGCGTCGGCGTTTGGTATGCCTGCGATGTTTGGAGCATAAATTTGGCGCCACGGCGCGATGCTGATGCTATAGTTACTGCGGATAACAAGGGTCAAGAGAAAGGTTGCAGGTGAAATCCAAACCTCGACCATACAGTCGATGACCCCATGCAGGTGCTTCTTGCGCATGCACGGGGTGTGAGCGCCGAGCGGCGTGCCGCCCGCGCATGCGTATACATATCTAAAAGTCCACGGACGGCGCGCCGGCATGGCCGCAGTCCGAAGGGATAATGATGGGGAGCACCAGTGAATTATCTGAGTGAGATGCTCAAACTGCCGGTTTTGGACGTCGATGGCGAAAAGCTCGGCGTTGTGAACGATTTTGGCATTGCTACCGGCGAAGTTTTTCCGCACGTGACGTCGCTCGCGTTCCGCGGACCCGGCAAGACGCCATTTATGATCAGCTGGCGCAAATGGGTCGACCGTATCGACGAGACGGGTGTACACCTTAAGTCGCCGGCCACCGAAATCCGTTTTTCGTACTTGCAGCCGACCGAACTCTTGCTTGCCCGCGACGTGCTTAACAAGCAGATCGTCGACACACAGGGCATGAAGGTCGTGCGCGTAAACGATATCAAGTTTTCCATGTCGGGCGAAAATCAGCTGCGCCTGCTGGGTGCCGAAGTTGGCGCCCGCGGTCTGCTGCGCGCGATCAGCCCCGCCCTTGAGCATGTCGTCGAGGGCTTTATGAAGCACCTGGGCAAACCGCTCGGCGAGGATATCATCGCCTGGTCCTACATGGACCTGCTCGATCGTTCGACTAAAAACATCCAGCTGTCGGTGTCGCACAAGACGCTCGGCGAGCTGCACCCCGCCGACATTGCCGACATTATCGAACAGCTCGACCCGCGCCTGCGTGCGCAGGTGTTCGCGCAGCTCGATACCGCCCAGGCCGCCGAGGCCATCTCGGAGTTCGATGACGACGAGCTTATGACCGAGATGCTCGAAGGCTTGTCCGATACGGACGCATCGTCGATGCTGGCCATGATGGACCCGGACGACGCCGCCGACCTGATCGACGAGCTCGATTACGAGAAGGCCGAGAAGCTTTTGCGCCTGATGGGCGTTCAGGAGGAGAAGGCGATTCGTAACCTGCTGGGCTATGAGGACAACACCGCCGGCCGCATCATGACCTCGGAGTTTGTCTCCCTGCCTGCCACGGCGACGGTCGGTGACGCCATCGAGGCGATCCGCCAGCTCGATGAGGACTTCGAGAGCGTCTACTACGTCTATACCGAGGACCCGAGCGGCATGCTCACCGGCGTGCTTTCGCTACGCACGCTTATCGTGGCCGACCGCGACGCCACGCTGGGCCAGCTGGCCTATCGCGACCTGGTTTATGTGTCGCCCGACGACGACCAGGAAGACGTAACGGACGAGATGACCAAGTACGACCTGGTCGCCATCCCCGTTTGCGACGAGAACCGCCACATTTTGGGTATCGTGACCTTTGACGACGCCATGGACGTTATCGCCGAGGAGCACCAGGAGGACCTGCAGATCGCAGGCGTCGGCTCGGGCGATAGCGCGTCCGACGACTCGACGAATGTGCTCAGCTGGTTTGTGCATCGCCAGTACTGGGTTGTCGTGTGGGGCATTGCCTCGTGCATCATGGCAACAGTGCTGGGGACGGCGCTGGGCTCCGCGCATTTGGTGGTGTTCCCCATGTGCGCCATGCCGCTCGTGTTGCTGGCTGCCTCGCGTATGGTGTCGTTCGTCAAGAACTACTTCCTGGAGTATGACGGTCACGACGACGAGCCCAAGCCGTATCTGGGGTTCTTCTTCCAGAGCACGGGCATGGGCCTGATTCTGTCACTCGTGACCTATCTATGCGCCCAGCTGGTGCGCACCGCTGCGTTCCCCGATGCGCCCATGTTTGAGGAGCAACTCTTTACCGGGTGCTTTAATATCGCTGCCATCATTTGCCTGGTTGGCAACATGAGCGCCGTGATTTACCTGATGGTGCTGTTCTGGCGTGACGAGCATGACCTCAACACGTCGGGCACCGCCATGAACGTTATTGCCGTCATGATCTCGTGCGTAGCGTACTGCGCCGCTGCGGTGCTGCTCACCATGTCGGTCATGGGTTAGGTGGTCGCGTGCAAAATACCAAGCAAAAGTCGGGCACCAAGCAAAAGTTGACCATCGCGGCCATCTTTGGCGCTATGGGTCCCGGTCTGCTGGCGGCGCTTTCGGGCAATGACGCCGGCGGCATTGCAACGTATTCCAGCGCGGGTGCCAGCTATGGCTACAAGATGCTCTGGATGCTTCCCGTCATGACTGTGCTGCTCATCGTGACGCAGGAGACCGCGGCGCGCTGCGGCTGCGTCACGGGCAAGGGCCTGGCATCGCTCATTCGCGAGCGCTTTGGCGTGCGCAAGAGTGTACTTGCTATGGCGGCGCTGTTGATCGCCAACACGGCTGTGACCATTTCGGAGTTTGCGGGCATCGCCAGCGGCCTTGCCCTCTTTGGCGTGCCGGCGAGCATTTCGGTGCCGCTGGTGGCGCTGCTGGTGTGGATGCTTACCATGTCGGGCAGCTTCCAGCGCATCGAGAAGATTCTGCTGCTGGTGAGCTGCGTGTTCGTGACCTATATTGTCGCCGCGTTTATGGCTGGCCCCAACTGGGGTGAGGTCGCGGTCGACCTGGTCGTGCCTAACATTCAAAATGACCCCAGCTACGTGTCGCTCGTGGTCGCAACGATCGGTACCACCATCGCGCCGTGGATGATTTTCTTGGCGCAGAACAACGTGGTCGATAAGAACGCGGGCGAGGACGATATCGTGCTGCAGCGCATCGATACCGTGAGCGGCTCGCTTGCCGCCGATGTCATTGCCGGCTTTATTATCATCACGACCGGTACGGTGTTGTTCCCGGCGGGTATTCAGATTAGCGATGCTGCCGATGCCGCCCGCGCGTTGGAGCCTATTGCGGGTCAGTGGTCCACGGTACTGTTTGCCTCGGGCCTGGTCGCGGCGAGCTTCTTGGCTGCCTGTGTGCTGCCGGGCGTTACGTCGAGCGCTATCTGCGAGGCATTTGGCTGGGAGCGCGGTGCCGACCGCAGCTGGGACGAGGCTCCGGTCTATCGCGGCATCATTACGGCCATCATCGGTATCTCTGCCGTGCTGGTGCTTATGCCCGGCGTCGATCTGTTCCAGATTATGATGACCTCGCAGGTCATCAATGGCGTGCTACTGCCCGTGGTTCTGGTGTTCCAGGTGGTTATTGCCGCTGACCGTCACATTATGGGTGCCAACCGCAACGGCCGCGTGTGGAATGTGCTCACTTGGGCGACTATCGGTGTGATTACGGTGCTCACGGTCGTCATGTTTGTTCTGCAGGCGATGGGCTACAGCGCTTAACGCCCACTTTTGCTTCCGAACAGGCCGCAGCGATGGGCTGCGGCCTGTTTTTTGTCTGCTATAGGGTGTTAGTTATATAGCAATGGAAAAAAATGCCAAATATGAGTACTGTTGCTAAGTGAATAGCATTTACATCCTAAAAGATAATGAACATAGCCTTTAGTATGTTCATTAAAATTGGCTCCAATACGCCTTAAACCAGTCAGGTTGGCTGCTTTAGGGGGTTGTAGGGGTCGCTCGGACGTCATTTTGGGTGGTTTTGCCTGCTACTAAAATGGTAACAGTACTCATATTTGCCCTTTTTTGCCCACAGACCTTTGAGGGTGCGGCGAAAAGGGCTTGTTTTGATTGTTTGGGGCAGGCACGAGGCGCGGAAACGATGTCTGGAGCGACGGAGCGGCCTGGAATTCATCCGTAGAGGTCTTCATTGGCTGCGCCAGGAGTGTCCCTAACTGCCGGAGGGGGTGTCTGCCGTGGCAGACACCCCCTCCGGATGTGGGAAGTTTGCGCTGCAGGTTACTTGTCGGTGCCCAGCTTGTGCGGCTTGAGAGCGAGCGCATTGACGAGTGCGTCGGTGGCAGACTTGACGGCTGCCGGCTGCGGATCGTTGACGTGATCCTCGGGGTGTACGGGCAGGTCCTTCTTGACGGCATCGTGGATCAAGTTGAGGTACTCAGTCACGCCAGTGGTCGATAGGTGCGTGCCATCGCCATCGAACAGGTCGTTGCGGTTGGCACTGTATCCGTACCAATCGATAACGCGCACGTTCTTGTAGCGCGTAGCGGCGTTGGCGATGGCCTGGTTGGTAGAGCCAACCCACGGCTGCGGGCTGCGCGTGTTCACAAACACCACAATACGCTTATCTCCTGCATCGGCCATGATGGCGTCGATCTGGTCGTCGGTTACCAAGCCGTTGGTGCCCAGGGCAAAGACCACGATCTTGCCGGCAAGGTTCTGCTGGATATAGCCCTCAAATGTCGCGCGCCCCGCATCAAACTGGCGGCCCTTTTCGGCATCGATATGGCTGTGCGGGAACACGCCGTCAAAGGTGTCTACGGCACGCAGCGACACGGAGTCGCCGATCATAAGCAGATCGTAGGAGCCATCGGGGAAGCCGTCGTTGTCCTTGTCGGTGTCGTCGGCCGCCTGCTGGTCGGTGGGCGCGGTGTTCTTGGCTTCCTTGTTCAGAACTTCGGCGCCCTCGCCGCTCAGCGCAGACGTCTCGGGCACAAAGATCAGGCCGCCCAGTGCAACGACCAACACGACAGCGCAGGCTGCGCAGACAGGGATGTGCGTGCGTGCCCAGTTGGCGGGCGTGGTGGTGCCATCGCGGAATTCGGCGACGGTGCGCCCAAAGGCGCCCTTCCTAAACGGAGTCTCGATAAAGCGATAGCAGCACTCTGCCACGGCGACCACCAACAACACCTGCAAAATGTACTGCCACCACGGCGTATCGTTGATGTTGGCGACCGGGTTCATGAGGAGCAGCAGCGGATAGTGCCACAGGTAGATGCTGTAGGAGCGCTTGCCAACCCACACGAGTGGCTCGGCGGACAGCGCGCGGGCAACCATTCCCTGGGGCTGCACGCAGGCCGCGATGACCATGAGCGTGAGGATCGAGCACAGCAGCGTGCCTCCGCGATACTGGAAGGCGGTGTAGCCGTTGGTGAGCGCGACCATGGCGGCAAGGCCAACCAGACCCACGACGCCCAACACATCGATGGATGCGGGCGAGGACCAAAAACGCACGAGGGCGCTCGGCTGTGCCGGGGCGGTCTCGGCTGCTTCGTCGGCCTTCTCGCCAGGTTTGCCCTCGGCGTTCTTGCCGTGCTTGGCGGCGCCAGTCAGGCGATTGAGCCCCAAACGATGAGCGAGACGCACCGGCGCCAGGTCGCGATCGGGGATAAAGGCCATCCAGGCACCCAGCAGCAGCGAGAACACGCGGGTGTCGGTGCCGTAGTACACGCGGCTGGGGTCGGCGGCAGGGTTGTAAAGCACCATCATGGCGAGGGCAGATACCGCGGCAAGGCCCAGAACCACGCGGCGCGTGTTGGGCTTGCTCACATGCATGGATACCATGGCAAACAGCAGCGGCGGCCAAATCAGGTAGAACTGTTCCTCGATGGCAAGCGACCAAAAGTGCGTGAGCGGTGAGGGGTCGCCCAGAGCATTGAAGTACGAGACGTTTTGAGCAATCTGCCACCAGTTGTTAAAGAACAGCAGCGACGGCAAGATGTCGGGGCGCATCTTGGTGAGCATCACGTGGTTGAAGACGGTGCACAGCGCGCAGGTCACCACCACGACGGTTACCACGGCGGGGACCAGGCGACGGATGCGGCGAATCCAGAAGCTCTTGAGGTCGATGCGGCCGGTCTTAGCGACTTCGTTGAGCAGCAAGCGCGTGATCAGATAGCCCGAAAGCACAAAGAAGATCGTGACGCCGAGCAGACCGCCCTGCGCCCACGTGAGGTTAAGGTGATAGAGCACCACCGCGACGACGGCGAGCGTACGCAGGCCGTCAAGGGCAGGGATGTAGCGGGATTTGGGGCGAGCAGGCGTCTGCTCCGCGGCGGGAGTGTTGGCGCGGCCCGCGTTGTTGGCAGAAGCACGATGGGGGCTCACGGTGCGTCGCGGTTCGTTGGCACGGCGTTCGCCCTTCACGCGTTCGTGCGGTGCCGGCTCGTTGCCCGTGCGGCGTCGACCGCGCGAGCCCGATTGCGAGAGTTGTTCCATAAAACATCATCCAATGACGAGAATAATCAGCACGCCTTCATTGTAGCTGCCTGCTCCTGTGAATGCTTGCTGCTGGCGCAAGCTCAAGCGCGCGTCCACATCAAAGTGAACTAAAGTTATAGGGGGTGCGAGAGTGCACGATCGACGGCTGGCGGTGGGCATAAGGCCCGCAGATGAGGAGGTTTCCATGGCAGATCGCGGCATCGTTGCGGTGTTCGGCAGCATGAACATGGACCTTTCGGTGGCGTGCGAGCGCATACCGCGTGCGGGCGAGACCGTCGGCGGCAGCGGGTTTATCACCAACGCCGGCGGCAAGGGCGCCAATCAGGCCGTAGCTGCCGCGCGTATGGGCGCTTGCACGCACATGATCGGCGCGGTCGGTCGCGACGCGTTCGGCGCGTCGCTCGTGGCGGGGCTCCAAGACGCCGGCGTGGACTGTGACTTTGTAGTGCATCGCGATGATGTGGAGACGGGAACGGCGACCATCATTCGCTGCGAGGGAGACAACCGCATCGTGCTGTCGCCGGGCGCCAACCATGCGCTTGCGGGCGAGGACGTTGCCTGCGCGCTGGGACGTCTGGTGGCCGATGAGCTCGACGGCGACGCCAGCGATATTGCCCCGGCTGCCGGAAGCGTCTTTATCGCCCAGGGCGAATGTGACCTTGCGGCGACGGCCGAGGCGCTTGTTTGCGCTCACGAGCTGGGGTTCTATACGGTCTTTAATCCGGCACCTGCCTGCGAGTTGCCTGCGGAGGCCTGGCCTGCGGTCGACCTGGTCTGTCCCAACGAGACTGAGTGCCAGGTGCTGACGGGCATCTTGCCCACGGATGATGCGAGCTGCGTCGCGGCGCTCGATGCCCTGCTCGCCAAGGGTGCCGGAGCTGCCGTCATCACGTTGGGCGGCGCCGGGTCGGTTACGCTTGGCGATGACGGCGAGCCGCTGCGCATGCCGGCGCTGTCGAGTGCGGTGGTCGATACGACGGCCGCGGGCGATACGTTTATCGGTGCGCTTGCCGCGGCTCGTCTGGAGGGGCTGCCGCTCTTTGAGTGCATGGCGGCGGGCGCACGCGCCTCGGCAGTGACGGTGTCGCGCTTGGGCGCGCAGCAGTCGATTCCCACGCGCGCCGAAGTTGATCTCGTATTTGGTTTAGACGATTTGGTACAAGACGGAGAAGCGGAGTAGAACAATGGCAATCAAGAAGCTGATCCTTGATCTGGATATGGGTGTGGACGATGCGATGGCGCTTGCCTATGCTATCGCGAGCCCCGAGGTGGAACTCGTGGGCATCACCACGTGTTTTGGCAACGTGCGCGTCGACCAGTCGGCGCATAACTGCTTGGCGGTTCTCGACCTGTTGGGTCGTCCCGAGGTGCCGGTGTACCTGGGTGCCGACCGTCCTCTGCAGGCGACTGAGCCTTATACGCCGCCGGCGTCCACCGCGCTCATTCACGGTAAGAACGGCATCGGCGGCGCGAGCGTGCCCGCGTCGCCCTACGAGCCGGTAGGGGCGACGTCTGCTGATGGCAACGCTGCGGTCGATTATCTGATCGATGCCGCGCGCACCTATGGTCCCGATCTGGTCTACGTAGCGACCGGCCCGCTCTCCAACCTGGCGCTTGCCCTGGAGCGCGATGCGGCGGCGGTGATGTCTATCGGCCGCGTGGTGGTAATGGGCGGTGCCCTGACCGTGCCCGGTAACGTGAGTGCGGGTGCCGAGGCCAACATGGCAAGCGATCCCGAGGCGGCCGATGCCGTGCTGCGCTCGGGCCGCAAGCTCACCATGGTGGGCCTGGACGTGACGCATCGCGTGGTGCTCACGCGCCGCGACATTGCCGGTTGGACGGGCTCGGGCACCATGGCGGGCTGCGCATTTGCTAGCATGGTCGAGCACTACATTGGCTCGTACGAGATGAACGCACCCTACCTGGGTGGTTGTGCGCTGCACGATCCGTTGGCCGTTGCCGTGGCGATCGACCCCACGCTCGTGGGCGCACTTGGTTGCAACTTGCGCGTCGACCTGCTCGGCGAGTATCGCGGCCGCACTATCTGCGACGAACACCGACTGTCCGACCCGGATAAGAGCGCGCTCGTGGCGCTCACCGTGGATGCCCCGCGCTTTCTGTCCGAGTTCAAGGCGCGCATGGCCCGCATCCTAGGCTAGGCTTGGGATCGAAGCACGCCCATCTGCTCGATGTGGCCGCTGGCGGGCCGACATCTACCGTTCGCCAGCCCGATGGTCCCCGGGGCGGGGAGAGCGCTATAATGAATTCATCATCTTGGATTGTTACTCCTGTGTGGAGGCATGCCCAAGAGCAATACAACACGGATTGTTACGTAAGGCATGACCGCAATAGCACTGCTATTGGCTATCATGTCTTTTTCTGTGAGTGTTCTTGAAAGGAGGTTCACCATGCTTGCAATTAAAAAGCTTAACAACAACGCGGTTCTTTGCCGTGACGGACAGGGGCGAGATGTCATCGCCATGGGCAGGGGCGTCGGTTTCGGCGGAGATTTTCCTCGAGAGCTCCCTCTTTCTAAAATCGAGCATACGTTTTACGACATTGATCCTAAAGGACAAGATGTCATGAGGGATCTTCCCTCGGATATCGTGATGTTTGCGGCGAAAGTTATGGACATCGTTGCCAACGAACTGCCCTACGACCTCTCGACCAATGCGACGCTGTTCATGGCTGATCACCTGTCGTTTGCCGTTGCGCGAGCCCAAAAGGGGGTCCGCATCGCGATGCCTCTTGCCTATGAAGTGCGGGAGACGTATCCGAAGGAATACAAGGCTGCCCAGTTTATCGTCATGCGACTCGAGAAGGAGCTCGGAGAGCGGCTTCCCAAGGATGAGATTGCCAGTATTGCGATGAATCTCGTGAACGCACGGGTTGTTGAAGCCGTCAAAGCCACGGCCGAGCCCGCAAAGCAGTTCGACGATATGCTCGAGGACGTTATCGAGATTCTCGAAAGCGATTTCCGCATTATTGTCGACCGCGATTCCTTTGATTTCACCCGCTTCGCCACGCATCTGCGGTACCTGTTCAAGCGCATTCAAGCCGGCGAGTCGCTGAACAGCGCCAACATGCAGATGTACAAGAACTTTCGTGAGGAGTTTCCGCAGTTGGCAGAGTGCGTGAAGCATATCGGTTCCTATTGTCGTGAAACGTGGGACGCCACGCTCTCCGAGGAGGAGGAACTCTATCTGATGATCCATCTCAACCGGATCATCTCCAAAAAAGGATTGTAACCCGTAGCCATTCGGGGCATGACCTTTGCCGATTCGAACAGTAAGCCAAGATTGTGCAAAGGAGCCAATGATGGCAAATTACAAAAAGGTGGCAGAGCAGATTCTCTCCACTGTGGGCGGGGCGGAAAACGTGGCTTCGGTTACGCATTGCATGACGCGCCTGCGCTTCAACCTCAAGGATGAAAGCCTCTCGAATGATGAGAAGCTTGAGGACATCTCGTCTATCATCAGCGTCGTGCACGCCGGAGGGCAGGTGCAGCTGGTGGTCGGGCCCACGGTCGACAAGGTCTACGACGAGGTTTGTAAGCAGGGCGGATTCGAGGTCACGGTATCGATTGACGAGGAACTCGATGGCCCTCAGCTTAGCTGGAAGGAGCGCTTGGCGCCCAAGCACCTCTTCAATCAGCTGCTCGATGCCGTGAGCGGCGCTATCACCCCGATCCTTCCGATCTTTTGTGTCGCCGGTATCTTCAAGATGCTCGTTATTCTGTTTGGGCCCGAAGGCGCCGGTTTTATGTCCGAAACGAGCGACCTGTATCGGATCCTTTCCCTGGTGGGCGATGCGGCGTATTACTACTTCCCGGTGTTTGCCGCCTATAGCTCGGCTAAGAAGTTCAAAACGAGTCCTGTGCTGGCACTGCTCATCGCTGTTGTGATGATTTATCCCGACATGCTCGCTATTGTTGAGGACGGAAAGCCTTTCAGCGTCTTCGGCATCCCCATGCAGCTCGTCAACTACACCCAGGCTGTTCTTCCGGTCATCTTGATCACCTGGGCCCAGTCCTATGTTGAGCGCTTCTTTAAGAAGATCTCGCCTGATATGTTGCGCATTCTGATCGTACCCGTGGGTACGGTGCTCGTGATGTTGCCGGTCGCGCTGTGCCTCTGCGGCCCTGCCGTCCAATTTGTCATGGGCCTTGTGGCCGATTTCATCATTTGGCTCGCCTCTGTTGCCGGTCCCGCTGCGACCGCGGTTATCGGCGCATTCTGGAATCTGATCATCGCCACCGGCATGCACGTGCCGATCTATACCGCCATATTGCCCGCCGCGCTCCAGAACGGTTACGACGCCATCTTATACCCCGGCACCGCGGTTGTAGCCTACACCACGCTTGCCATCGCGCTCGCCTATGGCCTGCGCGCTAAGGACAAGGAGAGTCGAGCCACGGGCTGGAACTTGTTCATCACCTATGCCTTCGGTCGCGTGAGTGAGCCCATCATCTACGGCATCCTGTTTCGCGACAAGAAGGCTCTTGCCTGGAACATGATTGGTGGTGCTGTCGGTGGTCTGCTGGTAAGCCTTCTTCATGCCAACGTCTATATCTTCACTGGCGTTGGTTTCCCATGGATGAACGTGCTCATGTTTGCTCAGGATATCATCCCTGGCACCATCGGGTGTCTTGCTGGCGGTGCCGTGACGTTTGCGTTGGCGATGATTTTTGGATTTGAAGGACAGGAGAAGATGCCGTTGAAGTCCAAGAGCGGCGATTCTGAGGCCGTTGAATCCGTCGAGGCATAAGAGGCTACTACACAAATATGCTCCCCAGCCGTTGCGCGGTCCGACCCCTTGGCCGCGCAACGGTACTGTGCTGTTGCGCGGCACTTGCCGAGTCCGTTGCGTTCGACAGTGTGGGCCGGGAATTTGATAGAAAGGACGACACCATAATGTTTAGAGAAGATTTTTTATGGGGCGGGGCTCTGGCTGCAAACCAGTGCGAGGGAGGATGGAACGAAGGCGGTCGCGGTTTAGCCAATTCCGACATGCTGCCGTTTGGCGATCAACGCATGGACGTCATGCGGGGAGACCTTGATCCGCGTGCGTTGGCACCCGACAGCTTCTATCCCGCTCGCAAGGGCATTGATTTTTACCATAGGTACAAGCAGGATATTGAACTGTTTGCCCAGATGGGTTTTAAATGCCTGCGCTTATCAATCGCCTGGAGCCGCATTTTTCCCAAAGGAGACGAAGCCGAGCCCAATGAAGAAGGCCTTGCCTTTTACGAGGATGTTTTTAGGACGTGTCGCGCGCATGACATTGAGCCTTTGGTGACGCTCAACCACTATGATGTCCCCATGCATCTCGTCGATGCGTATGGCGGATGGCGCGATCGCAGGTTGGTCGACCTGTTCGAGCGATATTCGCGTACCGTGTTCGAGCGCTATCGGGGATTGGTCAATTATTGGCTGACCTTTAACGAGATCAACATCATGACGCAGGCGTGCTTTATGGCGGCGGGGATCATCTTCGAGCAAGGGGAGAATCGCTATGCAACGGTTCACACGGCCGTGCACCATGTATTGGTTGCGAGCGCCCGTGCGGTCGGGGCGTGTCATGAACTGTGCCCTGGGGCGAAGATCGGTTGCATGCTCAACGCAGGTGTCTTCTATCCGGCTACATGTGATCCGGACGATGTGCTGGCTGCGCAGGCTGAGAATCGCAGCCATTACATGTTTACCGACGTCCAGGTGCGCGGTGCGTACCCGAGCTATGTTCTCAAGGAATACGCCCGCCATGGTTTTGAGGTGCCCTATCGGGATGATGACCGCGAAGTACTGGCTGCAAACCTGGTCGATTTCGTCTCGTTTTCGTATTACTCGACGCGCGTCGCAAAAGCGCATGCGGAAGGTCAGTTCGATTCGAACCTTCTTCGCTCGGCGCCTAATCCGTATCTAAAACAGGAGCCTTGGGGGAGGTTTATCGACCCCAAAGGGCTGCGCGTCACCATGAATGAAATCTGGGATCGCTATCAAAAGCCGCTGTTCATCGTCGAAAACGGTTTGGGTGCTCCTGATGTGCCGGAAGATTCGGGTGAAATAGAAGACGACTATCGAGTTGAATACCTGCGGGCCCACATCGAGGCGATGAGGGAGACCGTCGAGCTCGACGGGGTGGAACTCATGGGATATACCTGTTGGGGCCCGATCGATTTGGTTTCGGTCGCCACAGGACAGATGCGTAAGCGCTACGGGTTTATCTATGTCGATCGAGACGATAGCGGTGCGGGCTCGTTTGAGAGACGTAAAAAGAAAAGCTTCGAATGGTACCGACGCGTAATAGCAAGCAATGGCGAAGACCTTGCGTAATAACGTTAAGATGGACAAATGCGCCCGTTGGGGGAATAGTCGGGCCACTTCGCTTGACAACAGGCTAAACTAGCTACTAAACATTTACTATTCTGTTTAGATTGAATTTGCGGTCGTTTAGTTGCCGAGCCACGGGGCGGTCAAGCCACGATGCTCGGCCGCGACCGATGCTAGGGGGAACGATGGCTAAAGCAAGCGTCCGCGAGATCAGCCGCATTACCGGCTTTTCGCCCGCAACCGTGTCCAACGCGCTCAACCGCAAGCGCAGCGTGAGCGAGGAGACCGCCAAGGTCATCCTGGAGTGCGCGCAGTCGCTTGGCTATCAGCAGTCGACGCAGCTCGAGAGCATCCAGTTTGTGCTTGCGCGCAAGACGGGCGCCATCCTGGACGAGAGCACCTTCCATCCCGCGGTCATCGAGGGCGTGGAGCGCCAGGCGCGTCGCCACGGCATGAGCACGAGCTTTGTCTCGCTCGACTTTAGCGACCTGGACGCCGTGCGCCCGCAGGTCGAGGGCCTGATCGCCGACCCGTCGGCCGCCATCGTGCTGATGGGTACCGAGCTGGGCGAGGAGGACTACGCCCTGTTCGCCGACGCTGCCGCCCACCTGATTGTGCTCGACGGCTGGAGCGATCGCCAGTACTTCGATGCCGTAGTCATCGCCAACACCGATTCGGTGCTGCGTGCCGTGGATTACCTTATCGAGAAAGGCCACAGGCAAATCGGCTATCTGGCGGGCGACCTTCGGATCCGCAACTTTAAGGACCGCGAGCGCGGCTATCGCCAAGCGCTTGAGGACGCGGATCTTGAGGCCAACCCGGCATGGCACGTCACGCTGGGTACCACGCTCGAGGGCGCTTATCACGACATGGGCGTGTGGCTCGACAACGTCTCGCGCGACGATCTGCCGACGGCTTTCTTTGCCGAGAACGACGTGCTCGCCGTGGGCGCCATGCGCGCGTTCAACGAGCACGGTATTCGCGTGCCCGAGGATGTCTCGATCATCGGCTTTGACGACCTGTCTTTGGGCGCCTTCTCCAACCCGCCGCTCACCACGGTGCATGTTCCCAAGCACGAGGTGGGCGAGATCGCGGTGCGTCGCCTGGTGGGCAACATCCGCAACCCCAAGAGCTATACCTGCAAGACGGCCGTGTCGACCTACTTTGTCGAGCGCCAGAGCGTGTGCGAGATCTAGGCGAAGGCAACGCTGGGCCGTAGGGAGGCAAAGCTCGCTAAGGCAGCCATACATAACGCTACTAAGAGAGGGTCCTTTGGGCCCTCTTTTTGATGCCCTTGTATGTTCAGTTTGTTTACATACCGTTTAGGCTGATTTCTCTACCGTCTACGGGTATTTCGCGTTAAACTTCTAAACAGTAAAGTAAAACATTTAGTAAACAGAACAAAACGAAACATGCGTCTGTTTACTGAACAT
>CABUCA010000049.1 GCA_902489965.1 uncultured Collinsella sp. | reverse complement strand
AACAGTGTCCAAACCAACGTGGATGAGCCTCCGTGGCAAGATGGGACTTGTCCGAAGCTAAAAGGCTTCGGGTCACCGTGGACGGGCAGGGGCCTCGACGCGGCTAGACACGAGACACATACATTACGCGACCTCGCCCTGGTGGCCGCACACGTTGGTTGCGGCCGACGCGGGCCGCGGGCAAGTGCTTGTAAGGGGAGCCTTGCCTCTCTTGTACGAGAAAGGACGCGTAATGAAGATCATTAAAGCCAAAGACTACGAGGATATGAGCCGCAAGGCCGCCAATATCATCTCGGCCCAGGTTATCCTCAAGCCCGATTGCGTGTTGGGTCTTGCCACCGGCTCTACCCCGATTGGCGCCTACAAGCAGCTTGCCGCTTGGTATGAGAAGGGCGACGTTGACTTTGCCGACGTCAGCACCTACAACCTGGACGAGTACCGTGGCCTTTCGCACGACGATCCCCAGAGCTATCACTACTTTATGCGTGAGAACTTCTTCGATCACATCAACATCGATCTGAACAACACGCATGTGCCCGATGGTTCCAACCCCGATGCCGCCGCTGCCTGCTCCGAGTACGACAAGATCGTCGCTGCCGCCGGTTACCCCGATCTGCAGCTGCTCGGTATTGGCAACAACGGTCACATCGGCTTCAACGAGCCCGATGACCACTTCTCCAAGGGTACGCACTGCGTCGACCTCACCGAGAGCACCATTCAGGCCAACAGCCGTCTGTTCGACAGCATCGACGACGTGCCCCGTCAGGCCTACACCATGGGTACCCAGACCATCATGTATGCCCGCATGATCCTGGTCGTCGCCAACGGCGAGGCCAAGGCCCAGGCCGTGCATGACATGTGCTATGGTCCGGTTACGCCCGAGTGCCCGGCTTCAATCCTGCAGCTGCACACCAACTGCGTTGTCGTCGCCGACGAGGCCGCCCTTTCGCTCTGCGAGTAGCGCGAGCCCGTCACTTCGACATAGCTTTGCCGAAGGCCTCCGCTTTGCGGGGGCCTTTTTGCTGTCCTTACCGCATGCTTGACCAAAATCTTGCTGCAAGTTTGACGGATGGCGAACGCCCAACAGTTTGATTCATTCCATACCAGATTCTATGCAAAAATGCCACTAAAAGGTCGCAGACGGTAGCGGGTGCTAGGCGAGTTGAATGACAGGGGTGAACCATGTTCGCATGCGTTACACTGCCACTGGGATGGGACAAGCAGACAAGTACATTTACCTGCTCAAAGACCGATTAGTCGGGGGATTAATAACAATCGGCCCTCGCTGTACTAAAACTTGCCGCTTGCGTACCGAAAGACAACCTAAAACACAAAACCGCTCTATTCATGGTGCGGCTTGTATGGTCTTGCGGTTACGGTGTCCATACGGTCGAGTAGAGGAGCGGGCATGGTAAACGATTTGGATAGTATAGACGACCTCGAACTGATGCCGCTGGGCGGAGGCTATATGGTGCGACGCGAGCGTCTGCTGAATGAGCTTATCGCCAAGGGTCGAAAGGCCGGCATCGTGGTTCTTTACGCGCCTGATGGCTTTGGGAAAACCTCGGTGCTGCTGCAGTACACCCAAGAGGTAAAAAGCGATCCGACGCGAGGCCCCGTGCGGATTATCGAGGCGGATCGCGCCATTGGACGCGAGGTGTTTATGCAGCTCGAAGTGGTAACCGAAGAGCTTAAAGACAAGCCGCATTCCCTTGTCGCGATTGATAATGTGCCAAACCTCGATCAGCATGATACCGAAGACCTCATTGACAGGATTCGCGGCCTGCGCGCTATGGGGGTAGGGGTCTTTATCTCCTGCCGTCCTTCAAATCGTCAGCTGATTCATGGGCTGGGTGACTCGGTTAAGATCAATGCGCAAATGCTCAAGGTGCATGCCTATGAGTATTCGGCGTGGGCATCGGCGTTTTCGATTAGCACATCGCTCGACTTTTATCAGCTCACGCAGGGTGTGCCCGAGCTTGTTTCGGCTTTGCAGACGGGTCTGTACGGCCAGGGCGATGTTGCCGGTCTGCTCGAAAACGAGATTGTCAACGTGTATGGCGCGGCTCTTGTCGATCTTGCTTCACTCGATAATAATGCGCTGTTCTGCGTCGCCTGCCTCATGATCTTGATCGGCGAGGGCAATATTGCAGAACTCGAGGTTTGCGGGGTGAGGCTGTCGATGATCGACCAGTCCTACCTTGTACGCGATTACCCGATCTTTGGTTTGGATCCCGCCGACCGGAGCTTTACGTGCCTGGGCGCCGAGGACAACGGACGCCTGCGTCTGCGAAAGTTGGTGGCCGAGATCCGTCCCGAGCTTGTTCCGCGTGCGGCTCGAATTTTGCTCAAGGCAGGCCGATGTGATGCGGCGATGGACCTGGCCGACGCCTTTCTGGACCGTAGCGTGGTCCTTGAGCTTGCCGGGCAGTATGGGGTCGATCTTGCTCTGACGGGGCACGGTGCCGATGTCTGCCGGGCGGCGTTGAGCACGATCGATGCCGACGATCGCGCTCCGGAGCCAACGCCTGCCGAGGCACTCGGCGTATATTTGGCGGCGGTCAGCGTGTCCAACACAAAGCTCGCCCGCTGTATGGCATCGCTCATTGAGCATGCGGGCGATCAGGCAGCCTCTGAAATAGATCCCGTTTCGTGGAAGGTCGCCCAGGCCCTTACGGCAGTTTGCTATGGGGACAATGGGCTTGGGCTTCCCATGAACCTTGCTGTGCCGGAAATCGAGACTGAACACACGGCGCTCGACATGCTCTTTGCACATATCGGGGTCAAGCACTGGTTGGGTGAACGGGGAGATG
Source organism: uncultured Collinsella sp. (assembly GCA_902489965.1). Classification (GTDB taxonomy): domain Bacteria; phylum Actinomycetota; class Coriobacteriia; order Coriobacteriales; family Coriobacteriaceae; genus Collinsella. Next base: position 12,048 of record CABUCA010000049.1, on the reverse strand, counting down.
ACGGCGGCGCTCTGCAGCAGCTCAAAACGCGCAAAGCCTATGACTGCGAGCTCGATATCGCGGGGACTTTTCTACGGGCCGATAGCATGCTGGTGGAGCTCTTCGATGGGTCGTTTGCGGGGATCGACGAGCGCGACGACGAGATGGCGGAGATACGGGACGCGCTCGATGTGCGCGGACTTAAGGCGCCAGCTATCTGGGTGCGCATGGTGCTGGCGGCACGGCGGCTCCTTTCCGGCTTGCCGGTAACCGACGATGCGGCGTTCAACGAGCTCGATCGCTTTGCCGTACGCATGCGCGACAACCAGATTCAGCTGTTTGGCCTGCTGCTAGAAGGCTGGCAATCGCTGGCGGAAGGTCGGCCGGTCAATGCGAAGTTCCGCGCGGTCCAGGTGCTCAAACTGGCTGAGGAGCCAATTGCGTACATGCGCGACAACGCGTTGCTGCTGGAGCGTGCGGCGTATCTGCGTAACACCTCGATGGTTTCGGTGCGTGAGGAAGCGGAGCTGCTCGATATAAGCCAGACGCAGGTTGGTGGTGCGGAGGCTTGGATGGTAGCGCTGCACTTGGCCTGCGCGGGGCGAGACAGCGATCTTGCGGCCTGGATGTCCATGAACCGCGCAGGGATTTTGGACCCATCGTATCGGCTCTTTGCGCGCCTTGCCATGCATTGTCTGGGCGAGCCGGCGGCTAGGATTCGAAAGAAACTCCCGGTGCGTGAGCTGTCGCGGTATTCGCTGCGTGACGATCTGGAAGGGGAGGGTGAGCGCCTGTTTCAGGCTGGCGAGGTCGAAGCCGTCGATACTGTCGACCATATCGAGATTCGCATGTTTGGCGCGTTTCGCGCCGAGCGCGACGGGTTTCCCATCACGGACAAGATGTGGCGCCGCAAGAAAGCGGCAACGCTCGCCGAGCGGCTTGCGCTGGGTATGGATGCGCTGGTCGATCGCGAGACGCTGGCCATGGAGTTATGGCCCCACGCCGAGTTCAATAGCGCCCGCAACAACCTGTATTCGACGATATCGCGCCTGCGCTCGGCCTTGGGGCCGACGCCGGACGGAAAATCGTGCGTGCTCATCCAAAATGAATGCATTGGGCTTAACGGCGACTATGTTAAGACCGATGTGCGGTTGTTTGATCAGATAAGCCGCGAAGTTTTGGGAAATCGCACGGGTGCGCGCGGGCCCCATCTGGTTGAGCTGTGCCTTAAGATCGAGCAACTCTACGCCGGTCCGCTGTATGTTCCCAATGGCTGCAATCCCACCTACTTTTTGCGTATGCGGCGCATTATGGAATCGAAGTATATCGACTGCATGATTCGGGGTGCGAATGCCGCCCTAGAAGAGAACGACCTGCAGTCGGCGGTATGGCTGGTGGAGTCGGGACTGCGCCAAGAGACAGCGCGCGAGGACATGGTGCGTTGCGCTATGCGCGTCTACGGCGCGGCGGGGCGGCGGCGCGATATCGTCGAGCTGTACAGTGGGCATATGCACCACCTAAGGGAGCAGGTCAATGGCGTGCCCGAGCCCGAGACGCGGCGTCTGTACGAGCGCCTGGTGGAGGGCAGGCTTAACCGCGTGCTGGTCGAGCGATAAAAAACGGGCGTCCGAATTGCTCGGACGCCCGCAGGCTTGCTATGTGTTGGCTCACCGAATCGCTGGCTCTTAGACGAGCTTGATCTTCTCGATATCCTTGCGCGAGGACTCGCGATACAGCGAGAACTTGCGGCCGATGACCTGGACGACTTCGGCGTGGCAGCGCTCGGCGAGCTCCTCGGCGGCCTCGCGGGCAGAAAGGCTGGAGCCGTCCAGCACGGAGCACTTAACGAGCTCATGCTTCTCCAGATAGGCGACCGTCTGCTCGACGGTGCCCTCGTTGACATCGGACTTACCGATGATGATGGCGGGGTTGAGGTGATGGGCCATGCTGCGAAGCTGCTTGACCTGTGCTCCTGTCAGTGCCATGGGTTCTCGCTTTCTATGTATGGGGCGCCCCGCGACGGGGCCTTAATCTACGTGAGCTGTCCCACGATAGCGCAGGAACGGCGCGGTGTGGAGCGCGTTTGCCCAGTTCAAAAAGAATGCGGATGCCGAGGTGATGGGCAGTGCGGGCTGTGAACGGGCTACGAGCGGGATTCAGAGACCGGTTCCCATGCAATAAACGCCCAGCGAACCTTACGGATATGGTCGAGCATATAGCGCCCCTGCGGCACGCCCTTGGAGCCCGGCTCGCCGGCATGGGGGTTTTCGATCATGTGCTGAGCGATATAGTCGCGCAGGCGGTCGATCTTATCCTCGTTGCCATGCTCGAGCATACGGGAAAAATCCGCCACGCCTGCCTCAAGGCTATCGAAGGTATCGCGACGAGGCGATTCAAAGTATGTAACCTGCGGCAGGGCACCCATCTGAATGAGGATGTTGAAGGCGTACACAAAGCCATTGCTGCAGGTAACCGAGGCGCCGATAGCGTTCATCAAGTGCAGGTCATAGCGCGGGCTGGAGTTGGCGACCATCGTGACAGCACAACGCCGACGAGCCGTTCGATCAAGCTTGGCAAGCGCGCCTTTTAGGTTGGTCGTGGTGACAGAACGACTGGCAAAGGCAACATCTACCGCTTTCGCGACCGGTCCAACCAAATCCCAATCATCATCCCAAGCAAGCTCAAGCGGCGTAATAAGATCCTCGAGTCCGTAATACTCAATGCCAGCATCAAGGGTGCCCAGCATGGCAGGGGAGAAATCAGCCGCAATCACAGGATGCCCAGCCTGAGCAAGCGGAATAGCAATCGACCCAGCCCCACACCCCATATCCAACACGGATTCACCAGGCTTTAACGCCAACAGCTTCATAAAGTCCCGGGCATACGGAGCAGTCTCAAGCGGCCGAAAATGCCGAGCCCTTTTATCCCACTCAAAAGAATCATCAGCCCGCCGCCGACCAGCCTGCAGGCGCATCCATTCGCCATTCCAATCAGCGGAAAGAAGCTCAGAGCGAGCGTCCCCATCAGCCACGGGCCAACCTCCTAGCAACAAAAAAGCGACTCCTCCCAAAAGAAGAGCCGCAACAAGCATATATCAGAAAAAGAACCGTTCCAACGCCAAACCGCCGCACCAGCCAAGTGGTGCAGGAGCGAAGCAACTGCAACCGGGATAGAACCCAACTGAGGTCTCGTTGTGCGGGAGCCCCGGGAAGGGCAAATATATAAGGTCGATCGCGAGTTCCGCACGAGCCGGAGAGCACTTAATGTGCTCTCCGTGCGAGTCAGGACTGTCCGAGCAGGCGACCTTATATATTTGCCCTTCCCGGGGCTCCTCGCCTCGTATCCCTGGGCTAGTTCTTCAGCGAGTTCAGCGGAGCCGGGAAGCGTCCACCACGGTGGGCGAGCACGGTGCCGGCGTTGGGGTTCACCGGCATGATGGGCGCACGGCCGAACAGGCCGCCGTACTCGACGCAGTCGCCCACGCCCTTGCCGATAGCGGGAATCACGCGGACGGCCGTGGTCTTGTTATTGATGACGCCGATGGCCATCTCGTCGGCGATGATGCCGGCGATGGTCTCGACCGGGGTGTCGCCGGGGATGGCGATCATGTCCAGGCCAACGGAGCACACGCAGGTCATGGCCTCGAGCTTCTCGAGCGAAAGCGCTCCGGCCTCGACGGCGGCGATCATGCCGGCGTCCTCGGACACGGGAATGAAAGCGCCCGAGAGGCCGCCCACGCTGGAGCTGGCCATGACGCCGCCCTTCTTGACGGCATCGTTGAGCATGGCGAGCGCGCAGGTCGTGCCCGGGCCACCGCAGGTGCCCACGCCGATGATCTCGAGGATGCGGGCAACGGAGTCGCCGATGGCAGGCGTGGGAGCCAGCGACAGGTCGACAATGCCTTTCTCGACACCCAGACGGCGGGCTGCCTCACGGCTCATGAGCTCGCCGGCGCGGGTGATCTTAAAGGCGGTCTGCTTAATCTTCTCGGCGACCTCCATCATCGATGCGGAATCGGGCAGTGTCTCCAGGGCTGCGGCCATAACGCCGGGGCCCGAGACGCCTACGTTGATGACGGCGTCGGCCTCGCCACCGCCGTGGACAGCGCCCGCCATAAACGGGGAGTCCTCGACCATGTTGGCAAAGCAGACAAACTTGGAAGCGCCGACGGAATCCTGGTCGGCCGTGAGTTTAGCGGCATCGATGATGGTCTGGGCGGCCATAAGCACGGCGTCCATGTTGATGCCGGCGCGCAGGCTGGCGACGTTGACGCTGGAGCAGACGCGGCTCGTGTTGGCGAGCGCCTGCGGAATGGACTGGATAACGCGGCGATCGGCGTCGCCGATGCCCTTCTGAACGAGTGCGGAGAAGCCGCCCAGGTAGTCGATGCCGAGCGTCTCTGCCGCGCGGTCGAGGGCATGCGCGATAGGGGTGAGGTCCTCATCCTTGCAGCACGCGGCGATCTGCGCCACCGGGGTGACGGAGACGCGCTTGTTGACGATGGGGATACCGTACTCGCGCTCGAGGTTCTCGGCGGTCTCGACCAGATGCTCAGCCGTGTGCGTCACGTGGTCGTAGATCTTCGTGCACATGCGGTCGAGGTTCTCGTCACCGCAACCCATGAGCGAAACACCCATGGTGATGGTCCTGATGTCGAGGTTCTGCTCCTCAACCATGCCGCGGGTTTCCGCGATTTCTGCGGGCGTGATCGCCATCCTTGCGCTCCTATCTGCCAAAACGAGCATAGTCTTATCTATTCTAACGTGCCGCACGTGCCAAGTGGCGCGTGCGGCACGTTTTGGTGCTCGGTTGTTTCCGTTGTGTTACTTCCCAAAGACCTCTTCGGCGATACGAGCGCTCTCGGCGGCGTCCTTGGCGTAGTAGTCCGCGCCAATCTGCTTGGCGTATTCGGGGGTGAGCACGGCGCCGCCCACGATGATCTTGACGCCCGGAACCTCGGCATGGAGCAACTTGATGGTCTCCTCCATGGCGACGACGGTGGTGGTCATAAGCGCCGAGAGGCCGACGAGTTTGATATCGCGCTCCTTGACGGTCTTGAGTACCTCCTGCGGATCGACGTCGCGGCCCAGGTCAAAGACGGTGTAGCCGTAGTTGTCGAGCAGCATTTTGACGATATTCTTGCCGATATCGTGGATGTCGCCCTTGACGGTGGCCACGCAGATTTTGCCCTTGTCGGCAATCTCGCCGGCGGGCATCAGGCGCTTGATGGTGTCGAAGCCCACGCGCGCGGCCTCGGCCGAGGCCATGAGCTGCGGCAAGAAGAACTTGCCCTGGTCAAAGAGGACGCCAACTTCGTCGAGGGCGGGGATAAAGTGATTGTTGATGAGGTCCATGGCGTCGTGGTCGGCCAGCAGGCGCTCGGTCTCGGCAGCGATCTCGCCTTTGCGGCCCGAGACGACCATGCGTCGAATCGGGTCGTCGTTGCCGTCGGTGCCGGGGGCGCTTGCAGCAGGCGCGGCATCACTCGATGTGGCCTGAGCTGCTGCCGGGTTTGCGGCGATCTTATACGGATCGGTCCAGCCGGCGTAGCGCTCGATGTATCCGGTCGAGCCCTCGTCCTCAACGCTCAGGACGCGATAGCTGTAGACGGTGTCCATAAAGCGCTTGGAACCCGGGTTCATGATGGGGGCGTCCAGGCCCGCGCCAAAGGCGGCGGCCAAAAAGACCGAACCCAGCAGCGGGCGGGCAGGCAGGCCAAAGCTGATGTTCGACACGCCGAGCGCGCACTTGACGCCCAGACGCTCCTTGCACAGGGACATGGCGCGCAGGATCTGCTCGGCCTGGCGTTGATTGGTCGAGGCGGTCATGACCAGGCAGTCGATGAGGATGCGGTCCGGGCCGATGCCGTAACGGGCAGCCTCGGCCACGATGCGCTCGGCGATGGCAAAGCGGGCCTCGGCGGTATCGGGGATGCCGCCTTCGTCGAGCGTAAGGCCGACAACGTTGGTGCCGTAGTGGGCGACCAGCGGAAAGATCTCATCCATGATCTGCTGCTTGCCATTGACCGAGTTGATGATGGGCTTGCCGGCGTAGCGGCGCACGGCGGCCTCGACGGCTGCGGGGTCGGTGGAGTCGATCTGCAGCGGCAGCAGCGTGGAGCCCTGGAGCTGTTCGGTCGCTTGCTGGATGACCTTGACCTCGTCGATCTCGGGCAGGCCCACGTTGACGTCCAGGATGTCGGCGCCTTGCTCCTGCTGGCTGATGCCCTGACTCACGACGTAGTCCAGGTCGCCGTCGCGTAGGGCCTGCTGCAGGCGCTTTTTGCCGGTGGGGTTGATGCGCTCGCCGATGACGGCGATCTTGTGGCCGTCGCAGGGGAGGTCCACGACCGTCTGGGCGCTCGTGGCCGACATGCTGGGTTTGCGGTGACGCGGGCTGGGCGTGTGGTTGTCGATGAGGGTGCGAAGTGCCGCCATGTGCGTCGGCGTGGTGCCGCAGCAACCGCCCACGACGCTCACGCCGTCCTCAATCATGCCGGCGACGGCCTCGGCGTACTCGGGTGCCTGGATATCAAAGACGGTATTGCCGTCGTCGTCCACGCGGGGCAGTCCCGCATTGGCCTGCACCATAACGGGCTTGTCGGTAACGGTGAGCATGCGCGCGGCGAGCCCTCGGAGCTCGGCCGGTCCCTGACTGCAGTTGATGCCCAGGACGTCGGCGCCGATGGCGTCGAGGGTGATGGCGGCGACCTCGGGGCTCGTGCCCAAGAAGGTGCGGCCGTCTTCCTCAAAGGTCATGGTGGCAAAGACGGGCAGGTCAGAATTCTCGCGGCAGGCGAGGACTGCCGCCTTGATCTCGGCAAGATCGGTCATGGTCTCGATAATAAAGAGGTCCATACCCGCATCGACGCCGGCACGCACTTCCTCGGCAAAGAGGTCATAGGCCTCGTCGAAGCTCAGGGTGCCCAGGGGGCGAAGCAGCGCGCCGATGGGACCGATATCGCCGGCGACGTAGCGGGCGCCGGCCTCGCGGGCGCAGGTGACTGCCGCGGCAAAGACGTCTGCCACGGTGGCGGCGCCGTCGAGCTTGTGGGCGTTGGCGCCAAAGGTGTTGGCGGTGATCACGTCGCAGCCGGCCTCGACGTACTGACGCTGAATATCGCTAATGACCTGGGGCTCCTCAAAGTTGAGCAGCTCGGGCAGGGCGCCTGCCTTCATGCCGGCGGCCTGCAGCATGGTGCCCATGCCGCCGTCAAACAGCAGGTGCCCGGTGCCCTCGATGGCGGCGCGCAGGCGATCGTCCTTAATGTGCAGGTCGTCGATCGTGCGCGTTTTGTACGCGGCACCGTTGCGGCGTGCGGCATCAACGGGTGCCGCCAATGCAGTGCCGTCAGAATCATGAGTGATAAGCGGAGTAAACATCGAGGGCTCCTAATGGCTGGAATAGCAGGTGGTGTGGGCGGCGCGGAAGCGGCAGTGCTCGCGCATGCGGCAGATATTGCAGGTGGGGCGGCTTTGGGCGTCGTGGACTTCGCCGTCAAACAGACCGATCACCGCGGTCACGCTTTTGGTGGGCATGAGCAGGCTGGTGGGCGTGACGGTAAGCCCGATGAGCCGCGTGGCGTTGAGCGCATTGACGATCGAGCGCTGGGCCGAGAGCGGGCAGTCGCCGTAGCCGGGACTAAAGCGCCAGTTGCCGGCGAGTCCGTGTGCGGCGGCGTCCGTCTTGACCTGCTGGTCCATTTGCTCGACGGCGGCTTCCACGTAAGCGGAGCACGCGGCGTCGAGCACGGCGCCCTCCAGGGGATGTTGGGCTCCCGTGGTGCGCAGGCGACGCTCGGCGTCCATGCCGAGGGTGCATGCCATGAGCGCGGCAAAGCAGGCATCTTTGAGATGCCGATAGATATCGCGACCTCGCAGCTCAACGTTGGTGCCGACCAAGCGAATGCAAGGCTCACTTTGTTCGTCCACGCCCGTGGCATCGACGGCAAACACGCGGCGCACGCCACGGGGCTCAATGTCCAATTCCAGACGTTCAACGACAAGCTCAATACGCTGCGACAACTCGGGCTCAATCTGCTGGCCGCCGTAACCCAGATACCGCAGCATCTCGGCACGGTCGACACGGGGATGGTGCGCAGCATCGACACGGTAAAGCGCCGGCGACGCAAGGTCGGCCGGCACTTCGACAAAAGCTGTATCGATGTGCGGTTTTTCCATTACCCTAGGCGCTCCATAATGGTTGCGGCGATCGCAGGACGGTTCATAGTGTACAGGTGCAAGCCGTCGGCGCCGTGCTCCTTGAGGTCGCAAAGCTGGCGGGCTGCATAATCTACACCGGCTGCCTGCAGGCTCTCGGGGTCGTTCTCGTACTTGGCGAGAATCTTGATGACGGGGGAGGGCAGCGACGCGCCGCACATAAAGACCATGCGGCTGATCTGCGACTTGCCCATAAACGGCATGATGCCCGCGGTAATGGGCACGGTGATACCGGCCTTGTCAGCAAGCTCGCGAAAACGGTAGAAGCACTCGTTATCAAAGAAGAGCTGTGTCACAAAGAAGCTCGCGCCGGCGTCTTGCTTTTGCTTGAGGTGCTCGACCGAGAGGTTAAGATCCTCGCAAGCAATGTGGCCCTCGGGGTAGGCTGCGGCGCCCACGCAAAAGCCGGCGTCGACGAGCTCAGGGATGAGGTCACGGGCGTAGGCGTAGTCCGAGGCGGGCTTGTCGTCCTCAGTCGCGCCAGCGGGCAGGTCGCCGCGCAGAGCTAGCACGTTTTCCACGCCGGCCGAGCGATACTCGTCGATCTTGGCGGCGATATCGGCGTGCGAGCGGCCCACGCAGGTAAGGTGTGCCACCGAGGGCGTGTCGAATTCGCTCGTAATCATATGCGCGATGGGGGCGGTGGCGGCACCGTTGCCCGAGCCGCCGGCCGAGCAGGTGACCGAGACAAAGCTCGGCGAAAGCTTGCACAGATTGCCTGCCACTTCGCGAGCCGTGTCGAGGGTCAGCTCGCCCTTGGGCGGGAACATCTCAAACGAAACGGGTGCGGTGCCCTGGGATGCTGCCTGCTTAAAAACCTCGTCGACGCGCATATCGTGCTCCTCTAGATACGTAATAGTGTGATGTGTTGTAAGGATTCTACAGCACCACTGTGTCACGGTGGAGTTTCACTCGCTATTTGAGGATACCAATCAAAGATGCCTTGCTATCGACATTCCCTATAGCAGAGCGGTCAATCTAGGATGGGGCTATAAAGACTGGTATCTGATGCGAAATACCAGTTAATAGAGCCCCATCCCAAATTGACTACCCTTAAACCATGGGGAGAGGTCTGCAATTTATACAGTTGATTGGCTGTTGAGGGCGGCAACGCCGCCGCGATGCGGTAACCTCATTGATTGGTTTCGTGACAGCAACATAACGGTAATGTTGCGGAAACACGACGAGCCTAATCTATGACTCGTTCGTTAGTAATCAACACCGCTTCTCACGCGGTGCCGATACGAAGGGAGTTCCGTATGGCCGAACTTACTGACCGCTTCGGGACCATGGTGTTCTCTGAGGAAGTCATGAAGGACTACCTCCCCAAGGACATTTGGAAGCGCCTTGCTGCAACCCTCGAGGACGGTGAGCCGCTCGACCTGGATGTGGCCAACGCCGTTGCCCACGCCATGAAGGTCTGGGCCATCTCCAAGGGCGCGACGCACTACGCGCACTGGTTCCAGCCGCTTTCGGGCATTACTTCCGAGAAGCACGACAGCTTCCTCGAGCCCAACCATGACGGCACCGCCATTACCAAGTTTACGGGCAAGAACCTCATCCAGGGCGAGCCGGACGCCTCCAGCTTCCCCAACGGCGGTCTGCGTGCCACCTTCGAGGCCCGTGGCTACACCGCTTGGGATCCCACTAGCCCCGCATTCATTAAGGACGATGTCCTGTGCATCCCCACGGCTTTCTGCTCCTACACGGGCGAGGCCCTGGACAAGAAGACCCCGCTGCTGCGTTCCATGACCGCACTCTCGCGTGAGTCCAAGCGCGTTTTGGCGCTGTTCGGTAAGACCCCCAAGAAGGTCGTTCCTTCCGTGGGCGATGAGCAGGAGTACTTCCTGATCAAGAAGGACGCTTACCGCAAGCGCAGGGACCTGGTCATCACCGGCCGCACCCTCTTTGGCGCTGCTCCCTGCAAGGGCCAGGAGCTCGAGGAGCACTACTTTGGCGCTATCCGCCCCACCGTCTCGTCCTATATGAAGGACCTGGACGATGAACTGTGGGCGCTTGGCATTCCTGCCAAGACCAAGCACAACGAGGTCGCTCCCTGCCAGCACGAGCTCGCCCCTGTCTATGGCGAGGTCAACGAGGCCATCGACCAGAATCTGGTCATGATGGAGAAGATGAAACTCATCGCCTCCCGCCACGACTTGGTCTGCCTGCTGCACGAGAAGCCCTTCGAGGGCATCAATGGTTCGGGCAAGCACAACAACTGGTCGCTTGGCACCGAGTCCGAGAATCTGCTCGATCCGGGCGACACCCCGCTCGACAACCTGCAGTTCATCGTCTTCCTCACCGCGGTGATCGAGGCTGTCGATAACTATCAGGAGCTCCTGCGTGCCTCCGTTGCCTCGGCTGGCAACGACCATCGTCTGGGCGCCAACGAGGCTCCTCCGGCGATTATGTCCATCTTCCTGGGCGACCAGCTTACCGAGGTCGTCGAGAAAATCATCGATGGCAAGGCTTCCGTCCATGCCACGCGCGGCGTGCTCGACCTGGGCGCCGAAACCCTGCCCAAACTGATGCAGGACAACACCGACCGCAACCGCACCTCCCCGTTTGCCTTCACCGGCAACAAGTTCGAGTTCCGTGCCTGCGGCTCCGAGCAGAACGTCTCCGACTCCAACCTGGTGCTCGATGCCGCCGTGGCCAAGTCGCTCAAGTCCTTCGCCGACGCGCTCGAGGGTACGCCCGAGGACAAGTTCCAGGACGCCGCGCTCGAGTACTGCAAGAAGGTGCTGACCGATCACCAGCGCATCTTGTTCTCCGGCGACGGTTACTCCGACGAGTGGCCCATCGAGGCCGAGAAGCGCGGCCTTGCCAACAACAAGACCACGGCCGACGCTCTGCCCGCCTTCGTTTCCGATAAGGCCATCGCGCTCTTTGAGGAGACAGGCGTCCTGACCCGTGCCGAGGCCCAGTGCCGCTATGACTGCAAGCTCGAGAAGTACAACAAGCTCATGAACATCGAGGCTACCACGATGGTTCGCGAGGCGCGTCGTACCTATCGTCCGGTCATTACCGCCTATGCCACCAAGGTCGCTAAGGGCCTTGAGACTATTCGTGCCGCCGGTGCTGAGGCCGCCATGCAGTGCGAGCAGAACACGCTCAACAAGCTCTGCAACGGCATCACCGCCATCAACGACTCCATCAAGGCGCTCGACGCCGTACATCAGAAGGCCGAGGCTCTCGATGGCCAGGAGCAGGCCAATGTGTACGCGCACGAGGTCGTTCCCGCTATGGATACGCTGCGCGCCGCTGTGGACGCCATGGAGGAGATCGTGGCTGCCGACTACTGGCCGGTCCCGACCTACGACGACATCCTGTTCTACGTGTAGAGCGTAACTGACATATCGTCACGGTATTGAGCCGGGGTCCGCATCGCGCGGGCCCCGGCTATTTGTTTGCGAAGGACGCTTTGGATCCCGCTTTGCAACTGATTCGCCCACGCAATAAGGGGTCGTGGGCAAAAAACGTCAAATATGAGTACTGTCACAAGCCCTGTAACATTATCTTTTTGCAAAATATGCAGTGTTACGCAACATATGTCCAAGTACTTAGCTGATAAATACCTGCAATTCCTCCGCCATAGGATGCCTTGTGTCAAAATCGCCTTCTGATGGCATGAAATCGCTGTTACTAAATTGGTAACAGTACTCATATTTGCTATTTTTTGTCCACGGGCCCTTGGATGACAGTGTGATTTTATGCCTTCGGGGTTCGAATCCCGGCGTATGGGTAGCAAAAAGCCCGTCACCGAATTGGTAACGGGCTTCTCAGATTCTGTGGTGCACCGTTTGCGCATCTCCTCGAACCGAGGTGTGCGCAGTCGGCACAATCG